>AP026798.1:1634493-1961392 GCA_033127725.1 Bombiscardovia nodaiensis
GGCGGGCTCAATCCCCCTGATGCGCTGGTCCGGGAGCAGCCTTATTCTCGCTGGCTTCCTAGGCCTAGCGGCAATCGCCGTCTTTGCCCTACGCGCGCGTTCCGCCCATGGTTCTCACGCCCGCAAAGCCCGCCGCCGGGACTCATTTGTGTAGCCCTCGCAAAAACTACTGGCAGTAGGAATACTTGCTAAGGGTGCCTGTTGAGAAGCATAGGAAGCAAGACCGTTTGGTCGCAAGCAACGAGCACTTGGAGGTATGGATGAGCGAACACACGCAGACCCATAGCCGACTGAGCGGGCGAGCGGGCGGCTTCAGCCTGCGCGAACTCAACCAGCTGAGCCAATATTCCTATGGGGTTGGGCGCGCAGACTCGATGACGCTGCTGGGTCGGCACAACTTTAACGACGATGACCTGGGAGCATATTGGGTTTTGGACTCGCTCTACAGCCCCAGCAACGGTTTCGAAGGGTTTATTGTGGCAACCCTTACACCTGAGGGCGAAGCTGACTACGAGCATATAGCCGTTGTCTTTGCTGGCACCAATATTAAGGATGATGCCCGCAACGACCTACGCGCCACGCCCGGAACGTTTATGATTCCCTGGAAAAACTCTTTCGGACAAGCTGACCAGGCTGAAATACTCGTACAAAAAGCCATATATCTTGCCGAGGAACACGGATGCCCCTGCCCGCATATCATCTTGAGCGGCCATAGTTTGGGCGCAGGTCTGGCCATTATGAAAGCCCTGGAGCACAATTTGACAGCCCAGGTATTCTGCGCTGTGGATCCCTGGCGTGTGCTCACCCCGGCTGAGCGCCAACGGGCTAGATCCTTACGATCCGATTGTCAGATTGTGGACTACCGGCTGACCAATGACCGGCTGACTGGCCCCCTCAATCACTTCCTAAGCGGTCAAGATAACCGCAGCGCGCGCGTAGTGTGGTGCGGCACCGGTACCGACCCCTTCTGCCACTGGCTCGGCAACTTCACCTTCGACACCACCGGCGACATCGTCCGCTCGCAGCCTCCTGAGCAAGCGGGCAGCTTCCGCCATATTCGTCAGGCTCTGGCCACGTTCAAACAGCAAGCACATCACAAGGTCAGCGCCCTCAAGGGCTTTGCCGCAAATCTTGCAGATGCCCAACAGAGCTGGCTGGACAAGCTCAGTAAGAACCAGTCCCTCGGATAACGATCGCTACAGTTTTTAATAAAATAGCGATGTCTCCCGTCAAGGACCAGTTCTGAATATACGAAATATCAGCATACTCAGACTGCTCCCGCGTCAGATTGCTCCGCCCAGAAATCTGCCAGAGACCAGTAATACCAGGTTTCGCCAGTAGGCGTGAGGAGTAGAGCACGTTGTAGCGGGAAACTTCCTCGGGCAGGGCTGGCCTGGGCCCTACCAAACTCATTTCGCCCTTGAGTACATTGAAAAGTTGCGGCAACTCATCCAGCGAAGTACGCCGAATAAAACGGCCTACACGAGTTACCCTAGGATCATCTTTGATCTTAAACAAGAAGCGGTTTTCGATGCCATAATCCTTGGCCAGCTGCTGCTTAATCTGCTCCGCGTCCACCCGCATTGAACGGAATTTATACATGATGAAGGGTTGACCGTGCAAGCCGATACGCTTTTGAGCAAAAATGATCGGCCCACCGTCGTCGCACTTCACGCACAGGGCTACACATGCCAACAGCGGGGAGAGGATTATCAGGGCGAACGCCGACAACACCATATCAAAAGCGCGCTTGAGCAGGCGGGTAGATAGGGAGTACTGGGGCAGTTGAGCGGTGACGACCGGCATGGTTGGATTGTTGCGCAAGCGCAGAGAGGACCCATCGAGGTCAGCGATGGACGACGATAGAGCAAGTTCGATGCCCATGGATTCAATCGTCAGCGACAGCGCCCGCAGGGTTTGGGAATTGCGCGAGAGCACATCGGTAATCAGCACAGTTTGCACCTTGAGACTTTTGGCCATCTGCGGCAGGCGGGTATCGAGCGGGAGTATGGTGAGCCCCTGCTCAATCGGGCTCGTAGGCTCAAACTGCGCGGCTTGAATGATCTCGCTGTCTCCTTCAGCACTAGAGCGCACACCAGCTATTGGGCACACGGCCACTGGAACGTAACCAATACCCTTATTTTTCTCAAGCTCTTGTATAGTCTTGTGGATACCTTCGGGCGAGCCAACAATGATAGTGCTGTAGTTGCAAGCGCCTCTCCGCCTCTGTCGATGCAGGAACCTACGCATCAGCCATCGTTCAAGCAGACACATACCGGCGCTTAACAGCGGAATAAAAATAGTCAACGACCGCGGAATGTCGAGTTTGAACACGTATGAAACCGCGCACATCAGCAGAAAGTCATAGGGAATGGCTTCTAATATTTTGTTGTACACGTCGTAGCCGCCGCCCATGGTGTGACGGCTATAGATGTGAGTCACTGCGAGACTGACCACCCAAGCAGCGGCCACCAATGAGATAAAAACGGCAATGGGTTGCTTCAACGCTATGGTTTCAACCAAAAAATCGTAACTCGCAGGGTGCAGTATAAAAAGCATTCCGGTTGCGCACACGGCAACCAACGCGTCGAGCAGCATGAGCACAAGATTATAGAGCAAGCTCCAAGTCGGTACGGCGTAGTCAAAAATTCGATACCGGTGGTTACCACGAAAGAGGGCTGAAAATGGCTGATCTGGTGAGTGATTCCCGCTAGCCGACGAATCAGCAGAAGCATGAGAGGAGCCAGACGTTGGCCAAACCACATCCGGTGGCTCAGCTCCAACATCGCTCTTCAGCCGCATTCTGCACCCCTTTATATCCCCATATAACGCTTGAGCCGACCTATCGTCCATCGTCTCGCTGTTACGGCAACATTCCCCAGGCACCAGTCTATAATGAAAATCGCAACTCATACCCCAAAAAACTAAGAAGTGTGAGTTTTCTCCCGCGCGTATCATAAAAAATAGGGAAATGTAACTACCAGCAACCTATTGCTAACAGCGGGCTCACGCATAGCAAACCACACTGATATGCTTTACAAAAGCTGTATCAATACTACGGAGTAAGGTTTAATATACATAGTAGTGTGTTGTCGAGGGGCAGCTATCATAGTAACGTTGTGCTGAGTAGAGAAGATGAATGGGGACTTGTTGTGCAAAAATCAAGCGTGTTTCGCCAGCTACGTAAGCAGTCTGTAGCGGCTTTAGTGACTTTTATTGTGGCCTTTGCGGTCGTTGTTATATACACCATCACTAGGCCGCCTGAGTATACCGCTACTGCCCAGCTCGTGGCTTCTTACAAGGGCAATCCAAACTCAACTTCACCTGGTGAAGCTAATTCTGGAATGACCTTCGTACACACGCAGATGAATAGCTATCCGCAGCTGGTCAAGACTGAGTCTGTGCTCAAGCCTGTTATCCGTGACCTTGATCTGGACACCACAGTTGAGGACCTGGCAGACCACGTTAGCCTGACCAACCCGCGCGGCACGTTCATTATCAACATCTCCGTTGACTCCAGAAAACGCCAGGAAGCCGCAGACATTGCCAACAGCGTGGCCCAGCAGCTCACTTGGCTTACATCATCTCAACAATTTAGAACTGGCAAAATCTCTGCGCAACTCAAAACCGTGCAGAGAGCCGAATTGCCCACCTCACCAAGCTCGCCAAAAATCCCGGTCTACCTCCTCGCAGGCCTGCTCCTGAGCGCTGGCCTCGCCATCCTCGTAGCTGCCCTTATGCGAGTGCCCAACGAAAAGGTTGGCACTGAGGGCGTGGCAAAAGAACTCATTAAAGCACCGCTCCTGGGCGAGCTCAAGAGTGAGCTGTATGCAGGCAATCCTGAGCTGCCCATCATTGACGACCCACAGAGCAAGGAAGCCAGCACTTATCGCTACATTAAGGCCAACCTGGTCTCTCTGGCTGGTCGAAATACCAAGGTCGGCACCGAAGGCAGGATTTTCGTATTCACTTCGGCGCAGGAAGGGGCCATGAGCTCGCTCGCTTCCATCAATATTGCTGCCTCGCTGGCGGATGAAGACAAGCGCGTCTTGCTCATCGACGCCAACACCCAGCAGAGCTCCATTGCTGAGCGCCTGGGCCTGTCAAACACCCTGGGGTTGAGCGACGTGCTCACTGGCGAGACCGAGCTCGACAATGCCGTTCAGCGCTTCGACAAGAGCAATATGTACATTCTGCCCACGGGTACTCACCAATTTGAGTCGGCCTTGTCAAACCGCTCGGTGTTCATGAGTGACATGTTCGACAAGATTGAACTGCTATACGACTATGTAATTATCAACACCGCTCCCCTGCTCGAGGAGAAGGCGGCCCCCGTCCTAGGCAACTTGGCTGACGGTTTCGTCATACTCGCTGCCGATAACACCCGCAAAAAGAGTCTCATCAGGACCGTAACTGAGATTAGAAACGGTCAAACGCCAGTCGTTGGCTTCATCTTTGGCAAAGTCAGTACTATCTAGCGCAAGTAACTGCTTACAAGTTCAAGAAGAGGGGCTGGTCTGTTGACCAGCCCCTCTTCTGGTATAGGTTGCCGATGAGCAGACAACGCCACGTCGGCCTAACTGAGAGCTCTCAAGCGCGCAACAAACCGCCGTGCTCGTGCCTCCTCATCATGCCAAAGATGGGATTCGTTTCACATCGTCTGGTATGCATCGATAAAATATGCCCCATAGGAGGCCACCAGGGCCCGTGAGATGCCCTAGATATGGGGACAACAACTCCTTAGTCGAACGGGCGTATATCAAGCCATACAACGCCACTAGCGGGCCCAAGCACGGCTAGACTCTACCTCATTGCTACTCTTAGGAGCAATGAGGTAGGCCAAGCAGAAGAAGAGGCTGTTGAAGCACATGCGCAAGAAGAGGTTGTCAACGAAGGCGTGCAAGCCCAGGATCAGCAATACAAAGACGAGAAGGTATTCCCTCTTACGGCTGGATACAACCATCAACGCGGTGAATGCCAGAACGATAATTATGCCAAAAATAACACCGTAATCCATGCACACTTTTACAAAGGAAGAATCGACATAGTTATAGGCATTGAAATTGTTGACAGTTCCCTTGTCTGACAAACCAGCTCCGGTCCACTCAATGTTACTGCCGAAAAAGTTGAGTCCATACGTCTCCAGAGCCTTCAGGGTTAAGGATAGGCGGCTGCCTGTCAGCTGGTTGATGATAAATACAATCATTCGATGCGGCCACTTAGCTACACACAAGGGCAAGATAAACGAGAGAAGAGCGAGCGCGGGGAAGGTGCACCAAGCCACAAACGCGTGTAGACCCCTACTCACACGCGACCGTGACAGGCCCTTTGCCCAGCGCGAATAGAGGTAGCCACCTACAGCAGCTATGCAGGTGAGAACCGTTAAAGAGCGCGAATTGGTTAAGAAATATCCGCCCAAGGCCAAGAGAATAAAAGCACACACCGGCAATATCTTCACATCGTGTCGGCGCCAAACCAAGTACACCAACGTACAGTTGAAAACAATTTGAGGACCATACAGGGCGTAGAGGAAACCTAGATAATGCCTGGTTCGCTCAGCAGAAACGTCCATATAATCAGGAATGACACCTATGAGCGAACAGGACACGATGAACGCTAGCATGATCGCACTTGTCGTCAGACAGATAACAAATACTTTCTTTAAATCCACCTGCCGTGCCCCGAATATGAAGATGCACAGAAGCAGGGGAAAGGCTTTACCTGAGACCACAAAAATTACCAGGCCGAGTATGAGTAGCAAACCAAAAACTGCGACTTTTCGAATATCATAATGCGTCTGCCGATTGATCCACTCGTTGGCAGCTACAAGCGCCACGCACACCACAGCCAACCGGGTGTCACCCGAGATGAAAGAAATAAATGGAACGGACGCGAAGAAAGAATAAGAAAGAATTTTCAAAACCATGTAATAGCCAACTGCAGCATAGAAGCAGGTGTTGTTCCTGACAAATATTCTTTCATTGAGGAAATGTTGGTTGCTCTTCAGCTCTTCCATAACTGTTGTCCCCTGTCCTTCTTCTTGCCCCATGGTTCTCAACTCTACTCAGCCGTATATCAGCCTTTACCTAGCTTAGCCAAAGTACCCAACTCTCCCGTAAGCTGCGCATACAAGAAGAAGATTAGCAGAGAGCATACTCCATTGACCAATAAACCTGGAATTGGTGTGAGCTTGGGCAGAACTATATGGAGCATGCTCAGACAGACTGCTACGGCTACACCAGCTCCCAGAGGCTTTACGCAAGTTTGACGGACAAATGTCCAAAAACTACTGGCAAAGAGTTTTCTGGTCATCAGCACAAAAATGACCATAAAATTCAAGATAAAGCCGACCGACAGGCTCACAGCCAAGGTCGTTAAGGATCCAAGTAGGCAACCTACTACAATGCTGGTCACCAGCAGAATCGCAGTAATGCAACCGTTCCAAAACAGATACCTGGTCTTGCCCAAAGCCTGAAAAATCGAACCCGTGGACGATAAAGACATCTGCGTCCACACGGTAAGAGCCAGGATCGAAAAGGGTACGACCGCCGCGCCCCACTGGTTGCCGTACATCACCACAATAATATTACGGCTCTGGAAGGAGAGAAAAACCGAGAGCGGGAATCCGATTAACAATAGCAAGTGCACAATCGAGTAGTACACTTTTTGCACGTACTTTGGGTTGTCCTGGTAGTCAGAGAGCACCGGCAGCAGCACTGGATTGATGACCTCTAAAAGAACCTGATTGGGCATCATCAGCAGCTGATAGGACTTCGAATAGTTGCCCACAGCGGCAGGCCCCATGAGCTTACCCACCAGGATTTTGTCGATATTCCTCGAAAAATAGTTAATGAAATTGAAACCAAATTGACTCTTGGCAAAGGCCCAAACCTTGCCCAGGGAAGCTCGATCTAGCTGCCGAGCCGGACGAACCCGCAGCAGCAGCATATTGAGCGCGAAAGCTATCAGAGCAGGAACCGTGAAACTCATAACCAAGGCGTACACACCCCAGCCTTGGAAGGCCGTCCAAATCCCGGCTACACCGCCGCAGAAGTTAGAGACCACTAGCCGCAAGTTGACTTCCCGGAAGCGCTTGGCCTTGTTCATTAAGGCATTGGGAATCATGTTGATACCCTGCAAAAACAGGGTGGCCGACATGGCGAGTGAGAGCGGTAGGTAGATCGCATTGTGATAAAACCAGGCCAGGGCCGGTCCCAGGGCAGCAAAAATAAGGGCTAAGAGCGCAGAGAACAGGATGGAGTATGAGAAGAGCACACGATGGTCATGGTCGGACAAGTGCTTATTTTGAATGACCGCAGGCCCCAAACCCGCGTCCACCAGAGTGGTAAAGAAGAGCAGAAAGACTTGAGCGACAGCGACCAGACCGTATGCTTGCGGTGTCAAGAGGCGCGAGAGCACCATGTTGATCACCAGCTGGATGACCACATTGCTGTATTTGCCCAGAGCCGTGTAGAGCACACCAGCACGCAAATGTTCCAGCATTCTTCTGTAGCCTATCTTTGGTGCTCGTTCAGCCGCTCGCAGTGACGACGGGTCACGCTCCCAGCCTATGCGAGTCAGTCGTGATTCAATAAATCTCTAGTGTAAACCTTGGATTCAACGTCTGCGAGCTGCTCATTCCAGCAGTTAGCAACGATAAGCGTGCTCTCACGCTTGAAGGAGTCAATATCAGCTGTGACAGGGCAATCAAGAAAACGCTGAGCCGCGAGTGTGGGTTCATAAATGAGAACACGCACCCCGTTTTGCTTGAGCTCTCGAATAATGTCTTGCACGGCTGATTGGCGGAAATTGTCCGAGTCTTCTTTCATGGTCAGCCGGTACACGCCCACTACTGGCTGATCAATATCCTCTATGCGTTCCAGCACCTGGCCTGCAATAAAGTGCTTCCTAGTTCGGTTGGCCTCCACAATCGCGGTAATCAGATTTTGTGGAACGCTGTCGTAGTTGGCCAAGAGCTGCTTGCTGTCTTTAGGCAGGCAATAGCCCCCATAGCCGAAGCTGGGGTTGTTGTAGTAGGAGCCGATGCGAGGGTCGAGACCTACGCCCTGGATAATGGCCCGCGTATCGAGCCCGCGCACGGCCGCGTAGGTATCGAGTTCGTTGAAATAGGCCACGCGCAGGGCCAGATAGGTGTTTGCAAAAAGCTTGATGGCCTCAGCCTCAGTGGTTCCCACAACCAGCGTGGGAATGCCCTGCGACCCATCGGCATTACGCCGGTCCCTCTCGCTAGGGTCTGCTTCCTGGCGCAGTAATTCTGCAAAGGTATGAGCCGCCTGCCAAGCTGCCGCATCCTCTTGGGGAGCGCCGACCACAATCCTGCTGGGGTGGAGGTTGTCTGCTAAAGCCTTGCCCTCGCGCAAGAACTCAGGAGAAAACAGAATACGAGAGTCACCCATAGACTGGCGTATGCGCTCAGTGTAACCCACTGGGATAGTAGATTTAATCACTATCCACGCCTGAGCGTTGACGGCGCGCACGGCTTCAATGGCCGCCTCAACACTGGAAGTATCGAACGAATTCTGCTCGGAGTCATAATTCGTGGGGGTTGCAATGACTGCGAATTCAGCATTTTCGTATGCAGCGGTGGCGTCGAGCGTGGCTGAGAAGTGCAGAGCCGAGGGATCCTGCTGCTGCCGCGACAGGAAGGCTTCAATCTGTGCGTCCTTGATAGGACTGATACCGGCTTGAAGTTGCTCGATTTTACTGGGCACAATGTCAAGCGCCGTCACTTCCTGATGCTGGGCCAGTAAAAAGGCTATCGATAGACCCACATAGCCTGTTCCTGCAACTGCTATCTTCATCTACTGCTCCCCTTCTTCTCATCTTCAAGCTGTATCCCCATGCACCTTGCCCAAATCCAGCATAGTCAGCTCTCTCTACCGGCTTGTGTTGGCATGAGCCTGTTGCAGCTGCCGCATACAGCGCACATAAGTGCTCGTAAGTTCTCCTGCCGTATAGGCCAGGTCGATGCGGGCAAATTGCTCAACCGTGTACGCCGGTCGTTGACTCGGGGCGTACTGCCCCGCTAGCTGCACTATTGCTTGCCCCCAGGCTTCTGGTCCCGCTTGCAGGGGTAAGGTCTGCACCCGATCTGTGGCGAACGAGTCAGGGTCCACTCCGTCAGAGACCAAGCAAGGCAGTCCCGCCACCTGAGCCTCCAGGAGAGCCAACGGCAACCCCTCAAAGAGGGAGGGCAGGACGAATAGGTCCATAGCCTGGTAGAAGTCTCTGGGATTCTGGCTCGGACCAGCCAATAGTATGCGCTCTGAGTAGGGACTGGCTTGAATCTGCTCTTGCAGTTTGTCCCTGTCTGGTCCCTCTCCCACCAGCAGGAGAACGGCAGCTGGATTCGCTTGGGCGACTGTTTCAAAGGCCCGTATCAGGAACGCCTGATTCTTTTGATGATTGAGCCCACCCACATGACCGATCACAAACGCATCGGTAAACTCGCTGTGAGCTCGCACCAGCATACGAGCGTCCTGATCATAGAGGAAGTGAGCAACATCGATACCGTTAGGGGCCACGCTAAACGGCCTGCCGCCGAAGAGCCACTGGCCAGCCAATCTTCCGCAGGCTAGACCCTGCGTGTAAGAGGTCATAAAAAGAGGGGTGAGCAGCCGGTGGAGGGCGCGGTGCGTGCAGGTGGTGTTGTGGCTGTGAGCTATGCGGATGGGCACTGCGCAGAGCTTGGCCAGAGCCAGCTCCAGAGCCATAGTATGGCTGTTGCCGTGAACATGAACGATGTCAAAGCGCTGCTGACGAAAAGTCCGCGCAAGGGCAGCAAAATAGCGCAAGGGATGCCGTTTTCTGTGCCCCAAGCGGATAATGGAAACGTTTGCGCTGCTGGCAACCTGCTCATACGCAGGATCCACATCCCCACCCACGATGATGCAGAGGTTGACCAGGCGGCTATCAACCTTGCTGCAGTAGCCCATAATGTAGGCGCCGATGCCGTTACGCTCGAGATTGTCGGCGATCATCGCCACGCGGATGGGCCGATTGGCTTGTGTCTTATTCATTTTGAACCCACTAGCTGGTCCGCCAAAGCTGTGAAACTAGCGACGAAGGCCGCATGATGACTGACAAAGCCCGAACTGACTTGGGCGGATCGGAGGTCGAAGTCCTCTACGGCAGCAGGCAGATCATCAATATTGTAGATGGGGATAATACCGCCAATGCGCTCGGCCACCTGCCGGGTAAAGTCCACTTGATGGTCATTGACATGCTCATCAAAGCAGGCCTGCCGGGGTACGACAATGGGCGTTTTGCCCATGCTCACCAGCTCCATAAAGCTCGCTGGGCCCCCGTGCGTGATGACGATACGAGCCTCTTTCAAGTACGTTTCCATCTGGTCGGCAGGCACAAACCGGTAGCCCTGGCAGGATTGCAGCTGGTAGCTGGAAAAACCGTATTGAACAATCCAGCGCTCATGACTTGTCTGACTGGCCGCTATAGAGTCAACAGCCTCCAAGAGCCGGTTAAAGGGCTGCTCGTGAGTACCCACCGTTACCAATATCATGTTCGTGTCCTTGCCTTACCTGCTCACACGCTTGCTGGGCGCAGATGTCTAAAAAATCGACCCCAAATTGACAGCCTTTGGATACACCGAAGTCATCTCATCCCACTGGACCACTACCCTGTCAGCTACTGGATAGACGAGCTTACCCGTCAAGGTCGCCGCATCCATGCGGTCAAAAACCTCAAGGTAAATGGTTTTGGCCCCCAGGAGCTTACCCAGGTAGAAGAAGGGTACCGCTACAGCAGCCCCAGAAGAGACAATCAAGTCGGGCTTCTCCCTCTTGAGCACTTTCCAAGCCAGGAATGTGTTACGGACGAGGTTTTTCAGGTTGCGATTGGTGGGAAAATAACAGGAGTAGACCCGCTCCCCCACGAGTTTGCTGCGCGCATCTTCCTTGTCAAACGTGACCCAAAACCGCTCGTGAGCACGCCACCAGTCTTCGAGCATCATTAAATGGGATAAGTGCCCACCACTGGAGCCAACTAGGCATATTTTCACAGCTGATCCTCCTCGCTTCCCGCCACTCATCGTTGCACCGCTTCCAAGATGTAAACCAGGGGATAAAAAAATCCACGGCAAAAGCGCAGAGCCCGGACGTGTTTGGAAGCCCTACTTGCGCCCTCCAAAAGGTCAGGGCAGCGGGTCTGCAACTGGCGCTCGAAAGCGCGCAATGCCTTCCAATGCTGATAACTGGGCCTCAAAAAACAGAACCAGTGGAATTGCCCACAGATTTCATCCACCAAACGCTGCCTAAAGAGCTTGCGCTGTCCACGCTTATCTTCCGGCAGCTGCTGGTAACACTCCAGCAAGCGCCAGAATACCAGCTCATGCTCCCGGTAGTGGGCCCGCACTCCCGACCGGCTGATGCTCTGCCCATCCACGCCCACTCGGTGGCAATACAGGGGCAGGTGAGTCACTTGGAGGGTCTGCACGGACGCTAAGGGCAGGTAGACGAGCTCTATATCGGTGTACAGGCAGTGCTCATCCAGACGAACACCTGACTGCCGCAAAAGCTCAGTACGGCAGGTCACCTCATGCATGCCAATGGCCCGAGTAAAGCTCAAATCCTCGAAATCATACAGTGCTGGCTGGTAGCCCGGCAGGCAGTCAACGAGCTCCTCTGCCCCAGTGTCCGCGCTGACGTTGAGCCTGGGTGTGAGCACATAATCCGCCTGGCTGTGGGACAGGAGCTCCACCAAGGCCACCAAGCTGTCAGTGTGGAACCAGTCGTCGCCGTCCAGCTGCTTAACATACCTGCCCCGGGCCTGGTCGATGGCCGTATTGATAACCGACCCATAGCCCGCATTTGGCTTGTGTATGGCTCGGACGCAGCCAGGAAAGCGGTCTTGGTACTCGCGGGCAATGGCGAGCGTGCCGTCGCTACCACCGTCGTCAATTACAAGAACCTCAAGCAGGGGGACGACGCTAGGACTGAGCAGGGAATCGAGGGCAGTGCGGATCGAACCTTCAACGTTGTAAGCAGCGATCGATACCGTCAACACGGGCTGCTGGTTTTGCACCTGACTGCTCGGCACAGCTACCGGGGCTGAGGCTTCTTCATCCTCTTCTTGCATCTCGCTTGCGCCTCCTCTCGGCTCTGATTACTCTGCATGGTGCGCTGCCACTGCCACTCAGCAGTATCCATCACACCACTTTGGTATGAACGAAGGGCCGCAAGGCCATGCGGAAAAAGTCTTTGACGTTGCGGGTCAGCTGACCGGGGTCTAAACGCACACCCCGCCGGTAGTAGGCCCAAGCCCGACGCATGTCCCCGGCCACACTGTAGAGGTAGGTGCCCATGAGATAGAAGGACGAAGCCACCCTAGGGTGGGCCGCCAAGTCACCCGCGTACTGCTGGTGGATGTGCTCAAAAGCCGCAGTACGGCGCTCCGGATGAGCTGAAATTCGCTCCCCCTGGTGGAAGTGATAGCGGGCCAGGGGTTCGGCCAAGTAAACAGCCTCCTTCTGCCTGGTCAAGCGCAGGTAAAACTCCCAGTCTTGCAGGGCCGGCATGTCAGCGTTAAAGCCACCCAGACGCTCAAAATCAGCCCGAGCAATGAGCGGGAAGGAGCAGGAGCCGATGAAATTACGCCCCAGCAGCGGGAGGAAAATATTGCCTGAGGGCAGGGGGTGAGGAGCGAGCAGGCCGTCGGGCTTTTCGCCAGCATCGTAGTGCAAGACAGCATTGCAGTACACTAAGCCGACCGACTCGTGCGCCTCAGCTGCGGCAAGCTCTTGGCTGATTTTGGCTGGAAGCCACTCGTCGTCATCATCGAGAAAGGCGAGATAGGAGCCCTTGGCCCTGGCAGCCCCGAAATTACGGGCCCGACATGCGCCTCCATTGTGTTCCATAGGAAGGTAAGTAACTGGTCTGCCCTGCGAAAGCTCCTGGCACAGCGCCTTCAGGCTGGCCGAGAGGGTTGAATCTTGGGGACAATCATTGACCAAGATGACCTCCAAATGAGGATAATTTTGGCCGATAACGCTCTTGAGCGCGCGCCGAACTACCTCAACTGGGCGCTGATAGGTGGTGACAACAGCGCTCACCACTGGTAACTCGCCTGCACTCATGCGTTTATCCCTTCGCTTGGCCTGCCAGCCTATGAGCCCTCGTTCGGCGTGGGTGCTTGGCTAATCTGCCGGGCCCACATCGTGACAACCTACGCCTGCAGCACTTCCTCGTTCCCCAGAATGCAAGTAGGCACAGGACTTCCTAAAAGCATAGCGCTGGCAGGCGATGAACAACAATGCGTGCACCCCGTTTGCACTCTGGCAAATAGGGTACACGCATCATCTTGTTGACCAAATTCTTGCAGGTCACCTGCCAAAATCTGGGCTGATAGCAGCTCTACTGGTCTACTTGGCTGGTTCCTGGACGTCGGTGGCGATATCGGCCACTACCGGCACGATAACCGGGCGACGGTGGAGCTTGCGGGAGATCCAACCACCCAAGGTACGACGCATGAGCTGCTGGAGCTTGTAGGTGTCGTGGGTGCCGGAAGCCATAGCCTCTTCCAACTGAGCCACAACCTGGTCCTCAATGGTCCGGAACTCACGCTCGTCCTCGGCCACAGCGTTCAAGTACACCTTCGGTCCTGAGACCACCTGGTTCACTTCAGTGTCGACCACCGCGAAAGCTGAGACAAAGCCTTCCGTGCCCAAGATGCGGCGCTGCTCAAGTTCGTCATCAGTCAGCTCACCCACCGAGTCGCCGTCCACATACACGTAGGCGCAGGGCACGGAGCCCACAACCGCTGCCTTGCCATGGTAAAGGTCCACCACGTCGCCGTCCTCAGCCAAGACCACGTTCTGCGGGTCCACGCCAGTCTTGACAGCAATCAGGCCATTGGCCACCAGGTGGCGGTTTTCGCCGTGGATAGGCATGGCGCACTTGGGCTGCACAATGTTGTAGAAGTGCAGGAGCTCGCCCTCGTCGGAGTGACCGGAGACGTGGATGGCCGCGTTGTCGCGGTTGACCACGCGCGCACCCAGGCGAATCAGCTTGTTGATGACCTTGTAGACGCCGTGCTCGTTGCCAGGAATCAGCGAAGAAGCCATAATCACGGTGTCGAACTCATTGATAGAGATGTCTCGGTGCGTGCCGTCGGCAATGCGGCCGAGCGCGGCCATAGGCTCACCCTGAGAACCAGTGAGCATGTAGACAATCTTGTCATCGGGGTAATTATGAGCGTCCTTCAAGTCCACCACCGTGTCCTCCGGCAGGTGCAGGTAGCCCAAGTCAGAGGCGATACCCATGTTCCGCACCATAGAGCGGCCCGCGAAGACCACCTTCCGGCCGTGCTTGTGGGCGGCATCAACCACCTGCTGCACGCGGTGAACATGGGAGGAGAACGAGGCAACAATAATCTTGCGCTGGGCCTCAGAAAACGCCTTGTCGAGCGCCGGAGCGATGGAAATCTCGGGCTTCACAAAACCAGGCACCTCGGCGTTAGTGGAGTCAATCATCAAAAGGTCCACGCCAGACTCGCCCAGCTTGGCGAACTCACGCAAGTCGGTGAGCCGGTGATCAAGCGGGAGCGGGTCAATCTTCATGTCGCCCGTGTCAATCACATGGCCGGCAGGGGTGCGAATCGAAACGGCAAGCGCGTCTGGGATTGAGTGCGTTACAGCCACAAATTCCAGGTTGAAAGGTCCAACCTTGAGCTTGTCGCGGCCCTTGACCTCCACCTCGGTCGGGTGCTGATTGTGCTCCTCGCACTTGGCATCCACGAAAGCCAGCGTCAGCTTGGAGCCGATCAGCGGGATGTCCGGACGCAGCTTCAAGAGATAGGGCACGCCACCAATGTGGTCCTCATGACCGTGGGTCAATACGAGCGCATCAACCTGGTCGAGCTTGTCCTTAATGTACGAAAAATCGGGCAGAATCAGGTCCACGCCCGGCTGTTCCTCTTCGGGGAAGAGCACACCGCAGTCCACCAGCAGAATGTGACCGTTGTACTCAATCACGTTCATATTGCGGCCAATTTCGCCCAGGCCGCCCAGGGGTGTGATACGCATAGAACCCTTGCGGTACTTGGGAGGAGCGATGAGCTCTGGCTTGGCGGGCTTGACATCTGGCCGTCTGCCCCCGCGGGAACCACCCCGGCGTTGGCCGCCACGAGAGCCGCTTTGAGCCCTGCCGCCAGTCTTCTTGCCAGCATGTGAACTGTTGCTGCGAGAGCGGGTCTTGCTGCCCTTACGGTCGGCTGCTTCGCTCGTACTATCTTCTGTTGTATTCTTTGCCATTTCCACTTATATTCCTATTGGTGCCCCCGCCTGTGCGGAGGCGACGTGTTATTGCTGCCTACGGCTTGCCGTCGGGCTGCACAGTCAATGACTGGTTCGCGGCTCTATGAACTCAAGCAAGCGCAGCGCTGATGAAAACTTTCAGGTGTCACGGCCGCCAGGGCTGTTCTCAGCTCGCTTGACGGCAGTTGCACAACATTCGCTCTTCCTTACGCTACTTCAGCCTCGGGACGCACCCACCTCGTCCGTTTTATGCTCTGGAACTTTTCCGCCCGCTGACTGGGTCCTAGCGAGTTTGCGCCGGTTCGCCACCCATCCGGCCAGAGCCAGCGGTACCGCACAAGCAGTGACGATCCACGGAATCATCATGCCACCCGTCGGCCCGAAGGAATCTAGGGCCACCCCAGCCAGCGTGGAGCCCAGCGATGTTCCGATGGAGGAGCCAGTATTGAGCCAGGAAAGGCCCTCAGTCAGGGCAGAGGAGTCCACGGTGCTGCGCACCAGCAAGTTGCCAGTCGCATAAATGGGCGAGACACACAGGCCAGTCACCACTTCGACGAGCCCCAGGAGCACCAGGTTGTGCATGGTCAGCCGGAAACCGATGTAGCCGAGCGTGAGCAGGGCCAAATACATCGTCAGATACCGCCAGCGGGAGCCGCGCAGCTTGAGGGAGCCGAAAATCAGCGCCCCACACAGGGAGCCGACGGCGATGAGCGCAAGCTGCAGGCCCACAATGCCTTCCCTGCCCATTTGCTTGGTCAGAGCCGTTACGGTTACGTCCACGGCCGAAAAGGACATGTTGAAAACCACAAAAATCACGAAGAGGAGGAGAACAACCGGGTAGGACAGGGCGCTCTTGGCCTTGTAGCGACCCTGGTGAGCACCGGGCTTGACCACGCCCCCGGCATCGACCGGCGAGCTGGCTTCACGCCCGGGCTGGCCCAGCTGCGCCTGCGAAACAGCAGTGATAGCTGGCGGCTCCGTGGAGCGCAGTGAGAAGAAGACCAGGCCGCCGATGAGCAGGGCCGCGATAGGCACGAAAAGCTGGGAGACGGGGCTGACGGAGGTAGCCAGCCAAGCTGAGAGAATAGGGCCCAGGATGAACACACATTCATCCACGCCGGATTCCAGAGCGTAAGCAGTGTTCAGGAGTTCTTCACCCTTGGCTCCCTGTGGGGCCAGCGCCCAGGCCCAGCGCGTGCGCACGAGCGCCCCAAAAGCAAACTGAGTCAAGCCCATCACAATCGCCAGCACAAAGAGCAGGCCCAGTCGTATGCGGTTCATGGCGCCGAAAGCGAAGGCCAGCATGGCTAGAGCCTGTACCACCAACACTACCAAGCCCACCCGCCGCTGGCCGAAGCGGTCAAAGAGGCGGGCGTAGAAAGGAGTAACTACGGCGGCGGAGAAGGTGAAAACCGCGCTCATAAGGCCGGCCGACGTCCAGTTGTTGTAGACGTGATTCAGCGCCAGCACAATACCCAAGCCCATCATGGCTACGGGCAAGCGCGCTATGGCAGCGGCGATGCAAAATCCCTTGGCACCCGGCAGGCGAAAGAGGGCCGCATAGGGCGAACCGGTTTTGCCTGCTGCACCGGGCTTGCCTGGTCCTGACCGTGTAGGGGAAGCCTTCCCTGGGCTCGTCACCGCGCACCCCCGCCATCAGATGTCGGCTCCTGGGAGCTCATAGACAGACCCCAGCGGTCCAGCTGTTGGCTCACCGGCGAAGCGTAAACGAAAATATCGTCGTAGAAGCCGCCGCGGTCGTCCGCCTCCTCGGGGTGGTCAGCACCCATGCGGGCAGCCAGGCACTCCATACCAATGTGGTCGTAGAAGGAGACGTCGCAGGAGGAGTCGGTATGCAAGTAAAAGCGCTCAACATCACGCTCATCCAAGTGAGCGAGCATGTCCCGCCAGAGTTTGCCCCCCACGCCGTGCCCACGGGCCCTGGAGGAAACTAGGAAGAGCTTCAACTCAGCCTGTGCGGATTCGTTAATGCCAATGCCCGCTTCCACGTCCTCCTCCAGCCGATGCCAGACGCGCATGTTCGCCAGATTCTTACTGCCCTCAGCGCTCGCTTTCAGCTGCGCATCCACCGCCTCAAGCCGACTAGCTGCATCGGGGACCACCAGCGGCTCCTGGTCAACGCTCAGGAGGGTAACGCCCATAAAGCGCCCACCCATCTGAGCTACGCGCCCCCGGGTAGTGCCCGACAGGTAGTGCATCACAAAATGCTGAGCATCCAGGGCAGATATGTCGTCCCCGTCGGAGTCTTTCATGCTCCAGGTATTGTTGAATTCATCAACTATCTGCTGAATGTCCTCCTCGCGCATGTCCCGGATTGTCACTTGGCCGGCTTCCTGCTTGTGCTCCTGCAATATCGTTTCACTCATCTGTGCTCCAGCACCTCATTTTTCGTCATTCGCTTGGCTTACGGCGGTGCTGCCGACTGCTGCTTGGACGCTTTGGCCTTCTACCGCCAATCCAAAAGGTACCCTGCGCTGCTCTTAGCCAGCCACTGGCCCACAAGAGGCCTAATCGTTGTCTGACTGCTCGGGCAAACCTGCTCGCACCTGGGCTTCAATCTCGCTCTGGCTCTTGTGGCCAGCAGGGATCGTACGTTGAGAAGAGTCGTCCTCATTTACATAGTAAAGACAGGCGTCGATAGAAGCTAGGGGTTTGTTCTCTTTGCGAGAAAGGAGGAGCCGATACAGGTCGAGCTGGGCAAGTTTGCGCTCCCGCTCCTGCTGACTCAGCGGCTTGTGCCCCGTTTTCCAATCTACAATTGTGAAGGACTTGCTCTGGTCGGCAGGGTTCAGCCCGCCCGCAAAGACTGCGTCGAGCTTGCCCTTGACAATCTGACCAGCTATGGCTGCCACAATAGGCCGCTCCACCCAGACGGGCGAGCGCTGGGCCCAGTCGGACTGCGCCAGCCGCTCCTGCCAGAGCAGAAGACGCGATTCTTGTTCAGAAGAACTCGCCGGAGTAGATTCGCGCGCTTTCCCTCGAGACTGACCCGCTGCCACCGATCGCTCTGGATCTTGTACGGGCTGCTGGAGGTTGGCCTCCAAATCGGCAACCATGCGCGTTCGCTCAGCCAACTGGTCGTCACACAAGCCACTGGGAGCCGAAAGCGCTTGCTCTGACTGGCTGAACGCGTCGCCTGCCAGTTCGCTCTGACTCATCTGCTCGCTCGCTTCAAGATCGGCGTAAGACTGCACAGGCTCGCCGCTCGGCGAGGAGTCGACCAGACCGCTGTCCGCCGGAATCTGTGGTAGGAGGAAGGACGCAGCCCAGGCGTGGAAACGGGTACCGGCCTCGGCCGCAGGAGAAGCCACCTGAGGTAGGGGGCGCACTACTGAACGCCAGTAGCGGCGCTGTGAACGCTCGTCCATGCCCCCCGAACGCGCCTGGATGGCCGTGACCGACTGGGCTCCCTGTGCTTGCACCTGCGCACCAACGGCTTGCAGGGCCTGGCTGTCGCGGACCAGCAAGTCACCCTGGACGCCCAAGCGGCCCGTACCGACTTTCAAGATCCGCTCAGCGTGCGCGTAGAGGGAGTCGTCGGCCTGCTCCAGCTCTTGCAAGTCCTGCGCACTTACCTGCACGCTTTGCGCCGTTTGCCGGGCTGACAGGGCCAGGGCCTCTTCCACCTGAGAACTGAGCGCAATCGGCCAGATACCACTAGCTTGACCCCGGTCTGCTTCCTGCAAGGCAGGTGCTTCCTCTAGAGCCTGGCTGGTGACCGCTTGCTCATAGGCCACAGCCCGCTCCCCCAAGAAGTACCCCTGGGGCAGCAGCAGCTCAGGCTGAGTCGTCGCCAGCTCCTGCGCCTGCCAGGCTTGACCAGCGTCCACGCGTGTCGCCTCGCTGGCAAAGTATGCGTGGAGCTCCTTCCAAAAGTTGGAAGCCGAGTCCAGTATCGCCTCACGCGGGCCCTGCCCCTCTGCCTCTTGGCTCTGGCCTGGCCCCTTGCCCCTGCCGCCTGCTGCACCGCGGGCAGACTTGGCGGCGGCTGCCTCTTGCGGGGGCATGAGGAGGGCGGGATTGGCGTTGTTGGGCTGGGCGCTGAAGGTGACGAGCAGATCGTGCCGGGCGCGGGTCAGGGCCACGTATGCCAGGCGGCGCTCGTCCTTGTGCTGGCGTTGGCCGTACTCTTCCGGCTGTGTCAGGTAGTCGGGAATCGCTGGAGCCGCTGACACCGCCTGAGGGTCAATTACTGTACTTTGGTCACTATCTGAAGGACTGCTGGCAGCCTCATCGTCCACGAAACCGGTCTGCCTGCGCAAGTCACCAAAGACCTCGTCCTCCAAACTCGTTAATGTCAACTCGCCTAGGCTGTCCCCAAGGACTCCTCCGGCGGAGCGTCGTGGGGGAATTGGGGCAGAATCTGCGCGTCTGCACGAATGGGCACCGGCACTGCCGTGGGGTCGGTCAGCCAAGTACGAGCTGTGCTCTGGTAGGCGGGAGTAGGAGAAGAGGCCTCTTGCGGATCCACGAGCTCAATCTTGAGATGGTCACCCTGGCTGCTGGGGAAAGTCCCCTTGCCCATGCCCACCACGGCCACCGCGTCCCATTCCAAGCCCTTGGCCTGGTGGATGGTCATGAGCACCACATCAACGTGCGTATCGAGGCCAGAGGTTGGCTCGTTTGGGCTCTGCCGCATGGCATCAATCCAAGAGACAAAGCCGCGCAGGCTGGCGCTCAGACCCTGGGGCAGCTCTTGAGCGTAGGCATCAACCTGCTCAAAGAAGGCACCCAGGCTCGCTTTGGCACTCGAAGCGTCGATAGGATCAGTGGGCGCGCGCAGGGCTTGCGCCACAACCAGGTCAATGTCGAGCCCCAAAGCACGCGAGGCCGCCAAAACCGCCTGCCGCAAGGGGGCGGACGACTGGGCTTGCGCTTGGGCCAGCACCTGCGCGGCCTTGAGCAAGAGCTGCTTGCCCCTGGGACTAATAGCCTGCGCTTTCCGGCTGGCCAGGAGCTCGGGCAGGTCGTCTTGCTGGAGGAGGTCAACCAGGAAGACGCTGGGCACCAGGCGGTCCCGGTGGTCGCGGATGGCCTGGCTCATGTCCGAGCCGCGCAAACCTGCTGGCACTACTCCCCTTTGGACGAGGGCCTGGTAGAGGCTCTCAGTGTTCAAGCGTGTGGCCAGGTTTGCAAACGCTGTCAGGTCTCCCGGGGTCAGATTGAAGCGGGGCGAGGCTAGCAGGCGCATGAGGGCAGCGGAGTTGGTGTGGTCACACAAGACGCGCAAGAGGGCCAGCAGGTCCTCGATTTCTGGGCGGTCAAAGAGGGCGGAGTAGCCCACCACTTGCACGCTCAAGCCCGCGTCCTCCAAGGCCTGCTGGTAGGTAGGCATATTCTTTTTCGACCGGAAGAGCACGGCCACATGCGGGGCCCCCTTATCCACGCCAGAGGGGCCAGTTTGGCCGTAGGTAGCATTGGCCTGCTTAACGAAGCGCACGACGCCATCTACCTCTTGGCCCAGCGACTGGTAGCCCAGGAAGCCGAGGGTACCCTGATCAGCATCGTCGCGAGCCAGAAGCTCCTGCACGTCGACTTCGTGCAGGCGGGCGCTGGGGCGGGGGCCTTGAGGCTCGTGGTCGGCTCGCAGGTAATCGGTCAGATGATTGGCCGCGTCGAGCACCAGGTGGGCGTTACGGAAGGTTTGAGACAGGGAGAGCTTGGCCTGAGGGCTGGCTGAATCCATGCCGAACTCGTTCAGGAAAGTGGCAAAAGCGCCGGGAGAGGCCCCACGCCAGGCATAAATCGACTGGAAGGGGTCTCCCACTGCCGTTACTGCTGAGCGGTGCGGCCCTGCCTGTTGACCAACTTTCCCGCCAACTTCTGCATACGTTTGCTCCTCCGCTCCCGACCGGTTCTGGGGGTGGAAGATGGCAGCCAGGAGTAAGGCTTGCGTCGTGGAGGTGTCCTGGTACTCATCCAAAAATACGTGCGTAAAGCGCCGGCGGTAGATGGCGCCAATCGAGGGAAAGCGGGTCACCAGCTGGAAGGCAGCGAGGGTGAAGTCGCTGAATTCGGCCATTTCGGCCTGGCGCTTGGCCTCCTGATAGTAGCCTACTAAGGTCAGGAGCTGTTCGCGCTTGCGGACCAGTCTGCGCAGACGGTCAGCCTGGAAAAGACGGTAGTCCTGGCGATGCTGACGCATACGCCCCAGCTTGTCGGCGTAGGTCTGGTCAGTGTCTTTTTTAGTCCGCTTGGGGAGCTTGATACTGCTTGCGCTAGGCGCCTGCTCGGGGACAACTTCGGAGCCAATCAGCGCGTCGAGCCGGGCAATAAACGCCTGATCCCAGGCCCGCACCCGCCCTACAGCATCTTCAAAACTGGGGCAGTCACGGCTAATCATGGCATTGGAGAGCGCCCGAGAGAGAGCCAGGACCTGCTGCACGGCAGTGTCGAAGGCTCCCAGCTCCTCGCTCCCGTCTGCCCCCAGCGAGTCAGCCTGACCCTCCTCAGCCAAGGCCTCTTCCAGCCGCTCGCTCTGGCGGGGGAAAATACTGTCCAAGTGCTCTTTGACAACGTTTGCAGCAAGTTGGACAGCCCCGGCTTCGCTCAAGGGTTGCGTGCCCTGATCCATCCCCACCAGCAGCCCGTACTGGCGGACGATGGACTGGAAGAAAGCGTCGTAAGTGCTCACCTCTGGCTTCAAAAAAGCGCGATTAGGATCCCAGCTCCCGCTCGCGCTCTGCGAAGCCACAGCGGCCGAGACGCGGGAGAGTAACTCCGAGGCAGCCTTGTTAGTAAAAGTCAGGCCCAAGATAGACTCGGCCGGCACCCCGCGCTCAATCAGGGAGACAATGCGGCTGGTCATCGTCATGGTCTTGCCCGAACCGGCACCGGCCACTACTAACAGGTCGTCATCGGTAGAGGCCTTGATAATCTTCGACTGTTCCGGCGTATATTTCATCGCAAGTCCTCCATCACTGACCCCGCCAAAGCCTGCCAAGCGGGGCACTCATCGCCTTCCTTACGCGGGTTGTGGCAGTGGCTTGAATCAAAGACCGCATCTTGCAGGCCCGCACTGAGCTTGACGCCGGCAGCGAAGAGCACGCGCGCTATCATGGTCAGCGCCCACACGCCCTGGTCGCTCGTCTGCCGCTGGAGGACAAAGTCCCAAACCTCCTGGCTCACCCCCTGTGGCGCCTGGGCTGGCAGGGCATCTAGCTTGGCTAGCGACGCGAGCTTGGGAGCATGAGAGCGCGGCGAGAATGCCGTATTGAACTGGTCACCCCGGAAGAGAGCCGGTTGGTAGCCCCCTTCCTCACTGCCGTAAAAGTAGGCTGGAGCCGGGTGAGCGGAGACGTCGAAGAGCACAGCCTGGCTGACCGGATGGCCCGCAAGCTCGCCTAGACCCCGAGGCGACGCAGCCTGTCCGTCGGCCTTGTCGAGTGGGAAAGCCAGGCCCAGCTGGTAACAAATCAGCTGTAAGTCGCTAAAAATCGCGGGGCCTGTGTGCCCCCTCGGCCGGTCTTGTAATCCACCAAACGGCAGTAGGGTTTGCTGTCGATCTCGCGGTGCTCCAAGCGGTCAATCCTGCCGGAGAGCGTGATAGCCGTGTGCAGCTGGAGCGCCTGGGGGAAGCCCCCAACTAGCCCGGAAGCCAGGGCGAAGCAGGTGCTGTCATCCAGTTCCATCTCGGGGTAGGTCCGATTCCATATAGCCGTGAGGTCTGCGGGCTGGAAACGGGCGCGGAAAGGCACTTCCTGCTCGGCCCCCACCAGCCTGCCCACGCTGATGGGGAGCTTGGTAGATTGAGCGTAGTCCTCCTGCGAACTGAGCACAAAATATGAGGCGATATTGCCCAGTATGCTGCGGGCCTGGGCCTCCTGCCTGCGGGCGTTGTAGGCGTCTTCTGGGGTCGCGTAGTCCGGCAATCCTGCTTGCAGTTGCCGGTAGATGTCCATCATCTGGTCGGTGGTGCGCGCAATAATCTGGCTCCCGCCTTCGGCATCGCTCCCCAGCTCGCCCCGGTCAGGACGGTCCAGCCCCTGGTTTGCGGCCTCCTGCGCCACCTGGTGGATAAGGCTGCCGAAGCCCGCAGCCACCGAGCTAATTTCCGGCCCGCTAAACTGGTTGTCCATGACCCATTCCAGGGGGCAGCGCCAAATATTGTCTACTGCCGACGGCGACAGGGTTACGGCCTCATTAGGGTTCGTGGCAGACTCGCGGCCCTGCCCGCTGCTTGCATTTACTGACTCGTTAGGACCTGCAGCCGGGCTTTCGCTCTCCCGCACCTGCGCCAGCGAGCTAGTCTGCGCTACTGGCGACAGCGCTGCCGGAAGCTGGTCTACTGGCTCTGCTTCTACTGCCACCGGCTCAGGCTCCTGCTCAGACTGTTGGGAGCTCTCCTCTGACGCATACACGAAGGGCCAGTTAGCCGGGTTGGCCTCTGGAAAACCGTGCTCCTGCAAGAGCTGCAGGCTGGCAACAGCGTCGGCCTGAGACCGAGCGTCCACAGCTGGCCACTCCCCAGTCTGCCCGTATTGGGCACTTTTAGCCCTACCCTCCGCTAGCGCCTGGCGGGTCAATATGGAGCGAGCTGCCGCCACCAGGCCTCGGGGCCCTACCTCCAGCCCAGAGAAGAGGCTGCTAGCGCTCTTATCGGCACCAACTTGGGTAAAATCGGCTTCGCTCGCGTCGGACAGGCGAGGATAGTACTCGGGCAGGAAACCATAGAGGAAGTCTGAGGGCACGGTGTCGTCATTCCACATCGCCGACAGCCGTAGCTGCTGGCGGGCCCGGGTGAGCGCCATGAGCAAGCCTTTTTCCTCGGCGTAGAGGGTGGACTTGAGGCGGGGATTACTGCCAGCCTGCCCCGGCAATCCCTGGCGGATATGCCCGTAGAGCATGAGATCGGCCAGGTCCTCACCACCGAAGAGCGTATCTCTGGGCGCCAAATTAGGCCAGAGGCCCTCTTGCAAGGAGGGAAGCCAGACAAGGGGCCAAGAAGCTGCCAGGGCTGCGGCTCCAGCGGGTGTGGTCAGCGTGACCGCGTGCTCCACAGGACCTACGTGTGCCAGCGAGTCTGCCTCGATCTGCATGCCCTGTACCTGGGCCATAAAATCGTTGACATTGTCAAAGGACTGTGAGGAGGTGGCGAACTGGAAGAGCCGCATCATCGCGTCTAGGCGGTCGTTGGCCTGCTCGCCCTGCCAGGAGGCCTCAAGGGACTGGCTCTGCCAAGCATCGGCCACCCCCGCCGCCTGCCAAGCCTGCCAGAGGGCATAGGCCGGCTCGTTCGTTGTCAACGCTGCCAAGCCCTGGGCTGTGCGGTCTACCAGGCTCAGAGCGCGCTCAAGAGCCCGTAAATCCGGGTCCTGCCGGCGGGTATTCGCCACCGCTTTGAGGGCAGCTAAGAGGGGTGCCCGCAAGCCGGTTTGGGTGCTGTCTGCCGCGGTTTGCTCCCGGTTGGAGTCGCTTTCGCTGCTCTGCTTTGAGGGCACAGTCTGGGCAGACATGCCCTGCGAAGCGCCAGCGGCCTGCGAATCAACCTGCTGACCACTCTGGCCCAGGGCCCCTGGGGTCGAAGGGTTCAGCAGCAGGAGCAGGTAGACTGCATCAGCGCTGAGGCCTGGCTGCCCGACTGCAATTTCCTGCCCGACTGGCCCCGATTCAACACCTGCTGACCCGCCATCCTGAGTCGACGCGCCACCAGCAGGCCCGGCCGCTTGCAGGAGGGAGTCGTCGACGCTCACCCCTTGCTCAGCTTGAATTTGCGCCAAGTGGTCGGCGCGCACCCGGGCGAAGTCCTGCCAGGTATGCTGGAGCTGGTTAAAGATTTCCACAGGTTGCGCCGCCGCCGTTCCCCCCTGCACTGGATCCTTCTGCACTGGATCCTTCTTCTCAGCCGCAGGGTCAATACGAGTAAGGGCAATGAGCACGCCCAAGAGCGCGTCCAAACGGGAGACCCGCACCGGCCGACTCTCCTGGTCGCCCGGCAATTCAGCCTCTAGCAGGGGGCTGGTCAGCAAGGTATTGAGCCGCTCCCGGACCCAAGTTGCCTCCTGAACTGCCGACTGCTCCTGCAAGCTCGCATTCACCCCCAGCTGCGCCTGAGCCAGGTCAAGCAGCGCAAATAAGCCCTGCACGGCCGGCTCCTCTTTCAGGGGCCGGGCGATTGACGAGTAGCGCACGGGTACGCCTTCGACGCGCAGTTTGTGACCGATGGCGCGCACGGTGGCGTTGTCGTGGGCAAGAATCGCCATGTTGTTCCAATCCCAGTGCCCTGAAAGGAACTCGTGCTTGACCTGCCAGACGATGTCATCTTCCTCTTCGTCTCGCGTATGGAAGAGCCGTGTGAGTACGCTCTGGTCAGACAAGAGAGCATGTTTGGGCTCCAGGGGCACAATGGGCATGGTCCCAGCCCAGTGCGGCATCTTGCCGGGCCGGTCGAAAAGGGCTTGGGAGTCTCCCTCCTCGTTCAAAATACTCAGGCTCACACGCGCCGCCAGCAAGTCCGCGTATGAAGCGGGCTCGTCAGGCTTACCAGGCTCTGGGCGCTCAGCGGCCCCAGTAGCATCCACCGGCTTCGCTGCCTGCTGCTGGGCTTCGGACTGGTCTCCGACCACCGCAGCGTCCTCTTGCTGGCTGTGCTCAGCTGCCGTCACGATTGGCCGGTAGGGTAGGCTCATGCAGACCGCACCCAGGCAACCCAAGTCCTGCGGCAAGAGCGGCGGCAGTGCGGGTGAGGTCCCCTGAAAGCTTGGCTCGGCTACCGGTCCACTCTGCCCTACTCGGGCCGCCAAAAATTCTGGGTACGAGCCGCGGAAAGCCTGCACTGACTCGTCGGAATTGCCCACCAACACCAGGCGCGTACCCTGCGCTTGGAGGGTCTGCAGCAAACTCATGCCAGCCATGGTCAAATCTTGCCAATCGTCCACCACAAGCAGGCGGGGCAGGTCAATCTTCGGCTGCTGAGCAAGGGCCTGGCGGGCGACCACCAGGAGCATGGAGGGATCCAGCCGGTTCTCGCCCGGGTAGGCAGCCCCAACCTCTTGCAGGTACTCACCCCAGAGGGCAAAAGCGAGCCGCCACTGGATACTGAGCCGGTCGCGGGCATCTAGATCCAAGTCCTGGGCTGCCAGGGCATCGAGCACCGGATCCTGGTCCAGGGGGTCCAGCCCCAGCTCGGTCATGCGAGCCAGCATATCGCGCAACTGGGCAATGAAATCGTCGTCAATATGATCCGCCAAACCCTCAAGAGAGTCCTGCGGCTTCGTCACGATAGTCGACCAGCCAGTCTGCGCGGCAAAGTAACGCTCCAGAAGCCGGCAGGAGGGACAGTCGTCGCCCGCCTGCACATGACCTATATGACGGGCCATCACCGAGCGCAACAGGGCATCCTGCTCGGCCCCGTTAAGCAGACGAGGAGCACTCTGATCCTCTGCCCCAAGGAGTTGAGCCTGGCTCAGGAGCTGGAAGGCGAGTGCCTGCAGGGTGCCCACAGGCCGCGTTTGCCCAGACACACCCCGCCTAGCAATCACTTCCAAACTGAGCTGATCGGCTGCGTGCCGCCCCGAAACCAGCAGGCGAGCACCGCTGTCACCAAAAGCCCTTAGGGCAAGCAGGAGAGCTTCGCGAGCGAAGGTGGTCTTGCCGGAGCGAGGCGGGCCAGCCAGGCACAGGACACTGCTGGCTCGCCCGTCTGCCGCACGCAAGTGGTCATGAATCAGCTCTTCCACCGCTTGCAAGGCTTGGGCTTGGTCTACTTCCTGCGCTCTGGTCATACTTCCAGCCTAAAGTCCGGTCTGGTCTAAACAGTGCTCACCTGACGGTTGCCTGGTCACAGCTCGAACAGACAGCTAACCGTGGACGGTGCCCGGGAGTGCGCTCGCGGCACATTGCGCCGACGTACTGTCTCAGCCAGGTCAGCGAACCCGAAAAAAAGAGCTCATTGCACTCAGTTCATCAACCAATCTACGTATCTGCGAATCGACGAATTAACAACTTCGCCAATCAGCTCAGCGCATTCAGCTAAGTAGTTCAAGGCATCCCGCTGGCTCAGTCAGCGCGCAAGGCCTGGCGAATTGTGTCAATATCCTCCTGCTTGCCCCCGTGAGCGAGCAGGTACTCGCCAACTGAACCATACTCATCATGTACTTTGTCAAGTATTTCTTCAATGAGTTCGGGCGGAGTGATAACCATCATAGGCTTGATAGATTCAGGTATTTCGACACCCGCTTGCTGGATTTTGTCAATCATTTCCTGCTGCCAAACCCCGCTCAAATTAGCTTGCGAAGCTGCATAATCTGCCACAATTTGCTCGCGCCGAGCCCCTGCCAAAGTCAGGATAAAGGCTACGGACGTACCGGTTCTATCCTTACCTGCAGAGCAGTGAATAAGGGTCCCCTTGCCAGCAGCCGCTGCCTGTGCCGTTCGATGCACAATGTCAACATAGTCCTCACCATTGTTCACTATCAGAGACAGGTAGGTCTGGTGGAGAAGAGTCGCCGCATCCTTGCCCTGACTGACCCGCGAATGAATATCGCCCTCATCCTCCGGCATAGCGCCATCAAGCATAGGAATATGCACCCGCTCAATGCCCTTCAAGTCCGGATCAGGCAGCATAGCAGCCTCCTGGTCCGCCCGCAAATCCAGCACCAGCTTAACTGGTGAGCGCTCAAGCTCCTCCCGCCCCCGCTCGCTCAAGCCCGCCAAGGCCTCTGACCGGTAGAGCAAGCCTGGAGCGATATGCCCACTATCAGTCTCCATCCCGCCCAAGTCGCGGAAGTTGTAGAGCCCATCTATATAGGTAACTTTTTCCACCATATCCCCTTACCTTCACCTGTCCGTTTACTGGCGAGGCCCGCGCTCCGACAGCCCGAGCCACCAACTTGTCTGCACATCTCAATAATGGAGCTACTCTACACCTTTTTCGCCCGGGCAGCGCTCGGCCCTTAAGGCAGTAAGCCTGCCGTCTACTCCCCCCTCTCGCATAGAATGCGACTATCGGCAAATTCCCGGTTATTGAGTGGCAGGAGGTGAAAGATTTGGCAGCAGCAGCTCCCGCCAAAGGCTCCGTCGCCCCCGCCCCGCAGATTCGCGGCCTGCGTTACATCCGCCCCCTGGGCTCGGGCGGCACCTGCTGGGTCTACCTCTACCAGCAAGCACAACCCCAGCGGCCAGTAGCCGTAAAGGTCTCCAAGCGCCGAGCCAACCGGCACTCACACGAGCTGTTTTTGAAGGAAGCCACCTTCATGGCCCGCTTGTCTGAGCACCCCTATATTTTGAGCATTTACGCCGCTGGGGTCAGCGCCGACGGCCACGACTACATTGTGATGGAATACGCGCCGGGCGGAAATTTTAAGCGCATTATGAAGACTTCGCAGCTGGGTCAGGAGCAGGCTCTGGACCTGGGCGTGCGCATAGCCTCTGCTCTTTACACCGCGCACCAGCAGGGTATTATTCACCGGGATGTCAAGCCCGGCAATGTGCTGGTCACTGCCGACCACCTGCCTGTGCTCGCAGACTTCGGCATCTCCGCCTCCACTTATCAGGCCGCAAAAGCAAAGGGATTGTCCATTCCCTGGGCCGCGCCGGAGGTCATCGCCCACAAGTCGGGCGGCTCGGAAGCCAGCGACATCTACTCCCTGGGAGCAACGCTGTTTGGCCTGCTGGCTGGCAAATCGCCCTACGAGTACGCCTTCCGAGTGCACAGCGAAGAGGAGCTGGCGCAGGCGATTATGGAGCGTGAGGCCCCTCATTTTCTCCGTCAGGAGGCCGCTGAGGACTTTGAGCGAGTGCTGCGCAAGGCCATGGCTCACGACCGCGAGGAACGCTATTTTTCCGCCCTCGACTTCGCCCGAGACATGCAGGTTCTGCAAAACCGCCTCTACCAGCAGATGACGCCCCTGATTGCCCAAGATGCCGACCTCTACCCCACGAGCGAGGAACTTGGCATCGAAGGCCGGCTGATACTAACCGAGCCAGGAGCAGGCCTGAGCCAGACCGGCAAGGAGCTCAACAAGCATCGGTCCAAGCTTTTGGCGAGCGCAAGAGGCAACTCCAGACCGGCGCAGGCCCAAGCCTCACCGACTCGGCAGGAAGAGACACAGGCATCCACTTCGGATGCAGGCAACCGCTTGCAGCGGGTGAAGAACGCTCCCCAGCATCAGCATGATCAAGCCGCGGGGCAGGCTCAGCAGGGTACCCAGCCTCCAGCGCACTCCCCCTATCCAGCCAACCAAGCCCTGCCGGACGAGCTGAACGATGCAACCAGACCTGCTTTTACGCCTGGGCAGCAGGCATCCGACTTGCCTGACGTGACGCGGCAGTCGGTGGTCAGCAGGGCGCAGGTGCTAGCTCATCGAAAGTTAAACCTGGCCCGTCGAGTGGGTCTGTCGGCCTTATCCTGCCTCCTAGCCGCGGTCCTGGCTACGGGCTTGGGCGTCGCCACCCATCACGAGGCTGGGGAATCTGTACAGACGACCACTAGCAGTCAGACCCTCCACGCAACTGCATCAGATGCTGCGGGTGCAACGGACCAAGCGCCTGCCGCTAGCACGGCCGTTCCTCCTGTCAGCAATGGCCGCGGCCACCGGCAGGACGGGCACATTCAATTCACTTGGTCCAATCCCGATCCTCAGCCCGGTGACAGCTATCTCTGGGAGCAAATCCCCGCAGACCAGGCGGCAGATCAGACGAGCAACTGGCAGGGCGCGCACGAAAGTTCTCAAGCTAGCGTGAGCATCGCTGCCGAGAGCGACCAATTGCCGTGCATTCGGGTGGCCCTCCAACGCGCCAACCACCAGCTCTCCACGCACTCAACTACCATCTGCGCCCCCAAGGCGTAACTCTCCCGTTTCTGATCTGAGCGCTCGGAACAAATAGCTCAATCTCGTCTCTATTCCTCTTCATTCCTGTCGCTACTGTTGGACCACCTATCGCCTGCTAACGTGTCCACATATTGGACTATTTCATCTCATTATATGAATCTCATCTTCTATTTCTTTGCGATTGCAGGCCTGGCTGACATTCGACCACATAGGCACGTTCGACCACATAGGCCCTTCTAGCTCGCGCGCTCCCGGTCGTCGCCCCTATTCTTGCTCCTACCAGTAGCGGGTTAGTCAGAAGAAGTGAGGAGCGAACATGTGGGCCAGCATTCACCAGCGGTTACGGCGGTCAAGCGCATCCATATTCGCAGGGCCTTCAGCTCGCAGTATTCAACTAGTTCTCGCCTTTATACTTGCCCTGTCTCTTGCCCTGGGGGCCGTTTTGGTCAATGGGCAGGGCCAACAAGCCCCACTTCTGGACGACGGGAGCGTATGGGTCAGTAACACAGCCCAGGGGAAGTTGGCTCGTTTCAACCCGCGCATTGGCGAAGCGGATGCTGTTGTACCAGTTCGCTCAAGCCATTTTGACCTGGCGCAGAACGCCAACACTACCCTGCTGAAGACCGATCAGACCCTCACCACCCTGGACCCGCTGACGCTTTCACCGCAGTCACCCGTCCCCACTCCGGCTGACCTCTACCCCCTACTCGCCGCGGGCACGCTCGCCCTGTTCAACGCGCGCACTGGGCAAGTCTGGGTCAGCAAGGCCGGCCATTCCCTACCCAATCCCGCCAAGCTCCCGCCTACCGTGAATATTGGACCTGGCGCTAGCCTTACTCTCGATGCCGATGGCCGAGTCTACGCATATCAACCTCACGGCGACCTGCTGTTCACCATGGCGGGCCCAAACGCACCCATCCGTCAAACCCACTTTTGCCAAACACCCAACGTGTCCGGCCAGCAGTTGTCGGTTATCCACGGGCGTCCGCTCGTACTCAGCGGGCACACCCTCTACTGGGATAAGGGCCATATTTCCCTGCCCTTGCACGGGTCAGCCCAGCTGCAAGCCTCACCGGTTGACAGCGTCCAGCAGGGCTCCTGGGCAGGTGTGGCAGACGAGCAGGGCATCTTTTTCGTACATCTTAACCACCCCCAGCAGGAGCCGACCTTCCTTCCAACCGGCAGCAGCGGCCCGCCAGCTCAACCGTTCTCTTCAGGCGGTTGCATATGGTCAGCTTGGGCTTCGCAGGAACGCAACTTTGCCCGCCTGTGCGGTGTAAACGGCCAGCAGCCCCCTGCCAACCCCGTCTCTACGGGGAGAAATCAGTCCAGCTCAGGGTCAACCTTAGATCAGCGTGTGCAGAGCTTAGCAGACGTGAATTTAGGCTCATCTCTGCGTTTTCGCAGCAACAAGCGGCAGGTGGTCTTGAACGACATCAGCGCCGGACTCGTCTGGGATCCTCAGCAAGGCAAGCAGGCCGCTAGCATTGACTGGCAGCACAGCACGCTCTCACCAGCAACTCATCGGACTCAATCTCAAGCATCCGACACTGGTGAAGGCTGGAGCCAGACCTGTGCCGCGCATTCAGGCCACATTCGGGCCCTGGACGACAGTTTTCGTATACGCTCTGGCTCGCGTGCTATTCTCGACCCCCTCCGCAACGACCAGCAGAGCGGATGCGCCCTCGCCTCCATAAGCCAGACAAGCACTCAAGCGTCAGTACAGCTCACGCCGATTGAGCACGGCCGGCTCTTGCAAGTTGATGCGAGCGCTGCCCAGCCCGGACATGTGCAGGCCACCTACACGATTGATGATGGTCAAGGCCAGTCCTCTACGGCTTCGCTGTCCTTAGAACTGATCGACAGCAAGACGAACGAGCCTCCGGTCTTTCTTGATCCGCCTTCCGACTATGCGCTTGAGCAAGGCGGACAAACTACCCTAAACGCCATCGAAGCCTTTGTAGACCCCCAGTCTGACCCGCTGATGCTGGTTGATGCCCAGGTTCAGGCCAGCGACCAGCTGGCAGTACGACTGCGCGAAGACGGCAAGCTCACCATCACCGCTTCTGAGCAGGCCAGTGGGCGCATCCCTATTGACATCACAGCGAGCAATGGGCAGGAGCAGACCACGGGCCGCATCTACTGTGTGCTGAGCCCAGCTGGCAGCCTGCCTGCGCAGGTAGACCCTCTCATCCGCCGAATTCCCTCGGGTCACCGACTCAATCTCTCCCTTGAAAGCAGTATCCACGCTAGCGCTCGTCAGGAGCCGACCCTGGACCACATCCAGGAGCTGCCGGGCTTAGAAACACAAGTGGTCAGCAACCCTCTAGGACTGTTAGTCAAGGCCAGCAAGCCTGGCAATTATTATGTGACCTATCAGGTCCACCAAGGTAGCCATAGTTCCCAGGGCTTAGTGCGTATTGAGGCCACGAATCCCGACCGCCAAAAAGGTGCCCTCCCCCTCACCGCCGACGACACAGCCCTGCTCAATGCCTCAAATCAAGCCACGATTGACCCCTTGAGTAATGACAATGACCCGCAGGGCAATCCCCTGACCGTGACCTCCGTATCGAGCCCAAGCTCCAGCCAAGTGCGAGCTATCGTGGTAGACCACCGCCTCATCCATGTCAGCCTGGCAGAACCTCTCCGCCAGCCGCTTATGCTTGCCTACACAGCCAGTAACCAATATGGTTCCAGCAGCGGTCAAATACACGTATTACCTCACCCCGCTCATCTGGCACCACCGCCACTCAATCCCCCAGATATTCACGCCCAAGCACGCCCAGGATCGACCATCACCATACCGGTCATCAGCACTGTTGCTAGTGAGCGGGGAGACCTGACGCAGCTGTCTGCGCATCTGGAAGCAGAAGCCGCCAGCCTGCCCGCCACTGCTTTCGTCAACGGTCAAAGCATCCGCTATCAGGCCGGGCAGGAGACCGGCAGCAGCAGATTGACCTACACGCTCACCGACGCATACGGCCAAAGCGCGCAAGGTAAGGTAAGTGTTACCGTCTCGGCCGACCAACCTGAGCAAACGCCCGTACACCTGCCCGACATCCGAACCCAAGCCACGGCAGGCTCCACTCTCACTATTGCCGTCAACCTGGAGGAAAGTAACCTCAACAGCGGTAATCTCAACTTCCTTGGCCTGGGCTCTCGAGCCCCACAATTAGGGCGTATTACCAGCGTTGGCGCTCAGTCCTTGCGCTATGAAGCCTATCCCGATGCTCGAGGTGTCGACAGTTTTACCTACGCTGCCCTCGATCAGCAGGGCCGCTACTGCGAGGGAACCATAGCAGTGGGAATCGCCCCAGGAGAACGAAGCGTTCAGGTATTAGCTCGTGACGATCAGGTGGACGTCAGGCCCGGCACGTCTGTGGCAGTGGCCGTGACTAACAACGACTTGAGCGAGGACGGGCAAGAGCTCCAGCTGGACCCGAAACTTGTCTTGTCTGGTCTGACTCAAGCCCATGTGCAAGGCAACCGCATTGTGTTGACCAGTCCCGACCAGACCGGCAGTTCCTACATCGTCTACCGGGTCAGTAACCCTTCTGGAGGCAGCGACCAGGCTACCTTACGGGTCGTTACCAGTCCTCAAGCCCCTATTCAAGCGCCTCTTGCTCGAGACTTCCATCTCTCGTTCGCAGCTACCCAGGGTCGCAGGACAGTTAGCGTGGATCTCACCCAGCAGGTCAGTAATCCTTCTGGACCAGAGGACGACCTTCAGGTGAGTTTACCTGCTTCGTCCGGCGCAAATCCAGCTCAGCCAGCTCCAGCAACTTCCAAGCAGCTCACCGTTCATTTGAGCGAGCACCCTCGTGTTGTGACTTACACACTCACCAATACCCGCTATCAGCTGGCCTCCAGCGCCTTCCTCTACCTACCAGCTTACGGTGCCAGTCAGCCCGAACTCAAGAACAGACCGGCACCGGTTACGGTGCGCCCAGGTCAGACGCTCGTCATGAACGTGTCTGACCTCGTGCAAGTGTCGGCAGGTAAACAGGCTGTTTTAAGCTCCCCAGAGTCAATCCAAACCACTCACGCAGACGGCTCGCAGCCCTATCGCTCTGCCCAGCAGTTCGCTTTCACTCCGGCGCGCGGCTACCTTGGTCCAGCTTCTATCACGCTGACGGTTCAAGACAACCCAGGCCAGGTGACTTGGGAGCATCGTTCAGTGCTCACGATTCCCATTACGGTCACTGACGGAAGTCCTGCCCCTCCGCGCTTCTCCTCCCCTACTGTTGAGCTAGAGCTCTCCGCAGGATCCCGCCAACTCTCCCTGAGGGCGTTTACCCATCCCACTTCCAGCCAGCAGGCCGAGAGCTTGTCATATTCAACGCCGGGATTGAAAGCACCGATTGCAGTTAACTTGAGTAAAGACGGGAAGCTGAGTCTCAAGGCCCTTCAATCCGCGCAAGAAGGCAAGAGTTATACCCTGCCCGTCACCGTCCACTGCCGGGGCGGCCAGTTTGAAGCACACGTACTGATTCGCATAGTAGCCAGCAGTAAGCCTCTGGCGCGCATACCAGAGCGGCATATTAGCCTAGCCGCAGGTCACACGCAGAGCCTTGACCTGCTTACCGATGCTTTTAATCCTTTCCCCAAGCAGCCGCTAGTCGCTGTTTCAACTCGTACCGACTCGCCGTTCATTACGGCTCACATCGGCGCAGACGGCCGAGTATCACTGGCAGCCCAAGACCATGTGACTGCTGCTCACGCTCAGGTTTTCGTGACTGTCGCAGATGCCACCAAGGCCGCCAGCAGGCAGGTCGAGGCACAGATATTAGTTGACTTTATCAATCGTCCTTCGCCTCCACAGTTCATCACTTCTGCTCTCGAGGTTGGCGACGGCCAGGTGACGCTCAGCTGGCAACCCGCAGCACCAATGGGTTCTCCCATCACCGCCTACGAACTGGCCTACACCGGCAGACAAGGGCAGCGCTCCCAATCCTGCGGCACAACCACTCGCTGCACAATTCGCGACTTGGAGAACGGCACAACGTACAGTTTCGCCGTCCGCGCCCATAACGCCATCGGCTGGTCAGACTTTTCGTCCCCGCTGGCCACCAGCCCAGACACTCAGCCCGGCAGACCGAGCAACGTACACATCGATGGCAGCCAGCAGGAGCTCTTAGAGGTCAGCTGGCAACCCGCCCCTACTGCTGGCAGTCGAGTCTCCGGCTATCGCCTGCAAGCGCAGGGACCAGGCTGCGGACGCAGTCGAGGCCGCACACCACAGTCAACCAGTGCCATCTTCGACGTGCCACACGCCCAAGCCGGCCTGCCATGCACAGTCAGTGTCACTGCTGTCAATCGGGCCGGAGAGGGCGAGACCAGCAGCATTACAGGCTCCACCTGGTCGCTGCCAGACGAGCCGAGCTTTTCTTTCGCCCGTCAGCTAGACCCCCAGCACAACCCCAGCTTGGTGAGCATCAGCCTGAAAGCAGGCCCCACCCACGGTAGGGCTTGCTCAGCTATCGATTTGACCATAGCAGGGGTCAGCCCAAGCCGTTTCGCGCTCTCCCTGCCCTGCCAGGAAGCCAGCGACAGCATAACCCGCACTATTACTATCCCATCTGACCTAGTGGGCAGGACCATCACCCTAGAAGCTGCCGCACGCGCTCAAGACCAGCCGTCGTCAACGGCCCCTCCCAAAGCCCGCATGATTGTTACCTTAGAAGGCAGGAGCACCCATGAGTAAGCGCAAGCTCAACGACGCCACCACACTCGCTGACACCACTACACTCAGCGATGCCACCACTATTCGCGCCGCAAGTCCTTTTTGGTCCCAGCGAGCGGATGCCACGATAGGTACAAGCGACGACACCCACTTATCCCACGAAGACTGTCAAGGATTCGACGATGACCCTATGGATCACACCCAACTGCCCAAGCAGACACTGGTTGACGCCACTCGACTGACGGCAGGGGGACAGACCGTCAGCCAGTTCGCCGACGAAGACCAAACTCAGCTCCCGCAGCTCCTCCAACCAGACACGACCCGACTCTCAAGGCTGACATCCACCAAGCAGACCATTCTCAAGTCCAAGCCCACGCAGGATGACACCCACTCTGCTGGTGAGGCTTACACCGAATTCTCAAACATTTTTGCTCACTTACAAGCCTCGATAGGTCAGGTTATTCTCGGTAAAAATCGAGCTATTCGGCTGTGTTTGACGGCACTCATAGCTGGTGGACACATCCTCTTGCAGGATGAACCAGGTACCGGCAAAACTCAATTGGCACAAGCCCTCAGCCGGTTGTGTGACTTAGATTACCGCCGCATCCAGTTCACCGCCGACCTCATGCCCACCGACCTGCTGGGCGTAAGCATCTACCACCAGGCGAGCGACCAGTTCACCTTCCGCCCCGGTCCTGTATTTACCCACCTCCTCCTGGCCGATGAAATTAACCGCGCTACGCCTAAAGTGCAGTCCGCCCTGCTCGAAGCCATGGAAGAGAGCCAGGTCAGTGTAGACGGACAGACTAGGCCCCTGAGTAAGCCTTTTATCGTTATTGCCACCCAAAACGGAGGGGACCTGGCAGGCACCTACCCCCTACCTCAAGCCCAATTAGACCGATTTACGCTCTGCGTGCGTCTAGGCCCGCCCAGCCACGAAGCATCGGTGAGCATACTGCGCCAGGCCAACCAAGCCTGCCGCTCCCAGCAGGTAGCACCCATGCTCACGGCTTCCAAGCTGGCAGCACTCACCCAGCAGGCCCAGAATGTCTACTGCAGTGACAGCATTGTGGAGTATGTGATTCGCTTAGTAGAAGCTAGTCGGCACTCGGCTCTCATTGAGCGCGGCTCCTCTATCCGGGGCGCTCTGGGACTCATCCGCTGCAGTCAAGTTTGGGCAGCAGCAGAGGGTCGTAATTTTGTGATTCCCGACGACATTCAAGCGCTCACCCAGCCAGTGCTCGTCCACCGTATTGAGCTCAGCCCCCAAGCACAGTTCTCCGGTCTCACCCCTAGCCAGGCCCTGAGCCAGGCCCTCAAACAGGTTCCCGTACCCCGGGGCGAGGTCGATTGACATGAAGCCGTCAATAGCCAGTCGTCCGCTGACTGTAAGTATATGGCTGCGCGCGAGAATGCACTCACTCAAAACGCCGTCGCAGGCCTTCCCTGCCCCCTCCAGCTTAGGAAAAGCGCTCATCACTCTCACACCTCTAGCACTTCTAGCCTACTGGTATCTGCGGTGGATTGAGCTACTCGTCTGGTGTGCTCTCGCTACAATCTACGTCAGCCTAGCCGCTCTTGTGGCCCTTCGAACGAAGCGGCTGAACTTATCCTCCCAGCAAATGCACGTCTACCTCTACCCAGGCCAGGTTGCACACGTTCAGCTCACCCTCACCAATCCAGGTACTCAAGGCACCCGGCCCAGACGGGCCCAGCTGCAAGTGGGATCCTCTTCCTTGAGCTACCCAATCCCAGCTCTGCGTCCGGGAGCCTGCGACCAGGTCTCAGTGCGCTTACAGGCCCAAGCGAGAGGCAGCAGCCAGTTCGATCCTCTCCTGCTTGTACACAGTGACCCTCTGGGCCTCATGAGCCAGCGGCAGAAACTTGACCAGCCCATACCAGTGACGGTCTACCCGCAGACCATAGCGCTCAGTAAGGGCTGGCAGTTTGAAAGCCTGCAAACCGCTGCTGACAGACAGCGTCTGCCAGCCCGCAGTACGGATGTCCGCTGTCTGCGAGACTACCAGGCTGGCGACGACCCCAGGCACATTCACTGGTTAGCGAGCGCACGCCAAGGCCAGCTCCTCGTGCGCGAGCAGGAGCAACCCATCGCTTCAACCACTCTTATCTACCTTGATCCAGCTTCCGAAAGTTATCGGAACGCTCAGGCTTTTGAGCTCGCTGTCAGCCTTCTCGCTTCCATAGGGCTGCAAACCCTATCCACTCCTGGGCACTTCTTCTTTACTGACGGTTATCGTATTGTTAGGCCTACCGCACAGGGGGAATGGTTGACTTTGTGCAGTACTTTGTCTGAGCGTCCACATTCCGCACCAATTGACAAGGACCCGGCGGCAGCGTTCAACCCCACGCTATTGTCAGGCAGTGTTGATCAGCGCTGCCGCCGCCCTGACCGTGTCTATTGGATTCTGGGAGACCATAGCCCCTTAGCAAGTATTGGACACCACCTCAACCAAGCATTCCGAGGAAGCACCCATCCGCTCCTCTTTACTGCGTTACCCGAAGCTCAGCCTGCGCTGGTCCAGCAGCGGGGCCACCGCCAAGTCCAAGTCGGCAACCTCCAGCAACTCCCCCCTCTCTGGCAGGCCCTCCAATGAGCGCCGGACTCAATCAGACCGGAACTGGTCAGGCGTCTTGTGCCTATCAGCTGGAAGCAACACCATCAGTTAGCTCACCGGCCCGAAAACTCTTCGTCCAAGGCCGTTTGGGCAGTTGGAAGCCTGCTGCAGAGCTAGCGTTGTTAGCACTTATCAACTGCTGTTCCTCTGCCCAGCTGGCCCAGACCTATGGATCGTGGCCACTGTGGCTCCTCATAGCCGCTACTGCCAGCTTGGCAGGAACGCTGAGTGCGGCCAGCTCTTACCTGCCTGGACTGTCCTGGTCCTATCCACTGCCGTGTGTACTCGCCAGCCAGGGTCTATTGGGACCAGTCTTACTTCTGCCCGGTCAGAACCTGGTCACTAGCTGGCAAGCCACGCTCGCTTCCTTCAAAATGCTGCTCACCCTCCAACCCGCTGCTCTGGCAACCGCGAGCAGCAGTCGTATGGCTTTGTGGACCTTGCTCCTGTGGACTAGTTTTCTCGAAGCGCTGCTCCTCCTAGCAGCCCAAAGTTGCCACCATGCCGCACCAGTCACGCTCATGTCCGCTGCCCTACCGCCCATAACCATGTCTGTATCGATCCTGCTCAGCGCCGACAGGGGTTGGCATCCGCTCATCGTCGGCTTCCTCATAGGCAGTAGCCTGCTCATATGGTCGTCGTGGGCGCTGGGCCTTTTCACGCCAGTGAGGGTCAGGCTCCAACTCGTTTACTATACTTTTACAACGATAATGCTCCTGGCTGTGACCCTCGTACCCTCCGGACCACGGGCAACCCTGCGAGACCACTACCAACCGCCCCTCGATCTTTCCGGCTACACTTCGCCTTTGAGCGACTACCGGGCCTTCTTCAAGCATGAGCGGCAAACACCCCTCCTCACCGTCTCTCATCTGCCAGCCCAAAGTCCTGTCCGCCTAGCAGTGATGGACCAGTTCGACGGCGAAGTGTGGGGCTTCTCTCCTCCATCAGCGCCCGGTGAAGCCGGCACTTTCCAAGCTATCGAGCATCCGGCATACACGCAGCAGGTGTCAGTGGGCGCACAGGCTCATCCCACTCCAGGTGCTTCATACACGGCACAATTCACTGTGGAACCTCAGCTGCGCGGCCCCTGGCTACCAACCGTCGGTCAGAGCACCGAATACCAGCGCTTGCGCGGTATCACCCGTGGGCAGATCTACTACAGTACACACCACCAAGCTGCGGCCGCAAACCCCAAGCCCGCCCGCCAGTACTCCTATCAGCTGAGTGGTCGCGCTCCCCTACAGCCTTCCCGGAGCAGCATTGTCTCCCGCCAAACAGCGCCGGCAACCAACAATGCGGCCACTCATCTTCCTCCTTCCTTGTCGCAGGCAACCGATCGAATAGTAGGTAAACATCCAAGAGCGTCCGGCGGAGCATTGGCGCTGACCATAGCAGAATACCTGCGGCAGGAGGGCTATCTGTCACACGGTTTGGCTGGAGACGCACCTTCCCTGGCCGGCCATGGCACCTACCGCCTGGAGCAGATGTTGCAGGCAAACCATCTCGTTGGCGATAGCGAACAGTACGCTTCGCTCATGGCCCTGATGCTCCTGCAACGAGGGGTGAGCGCGCGGGTGGTAGTAGGCTTCGTAACCCAACCCCTGACGGCCCCTATAGACGCTGAGCAGGCACCAACTCATTCCAGCAGCCAGCCCCTGGTATTCACCGGGGAGCAGGCTGAGGCCTGGGTGGAGGTCAGCTTCCCAAGTTTGGGCTGGATCTCCTTCTACCCCACTCCTCCGGCTAGCCGCCATCTTGATCAGCCAGATGAGCACGATGAGCAGCCAGCCGGCCAGCAGGTTCGTCCACCCCACTTGCCCTTGGTGCAACCACTCCTAGAACCCCAGGCTCCGACAAAAGGAGCCCCTACCGGCAGCAAAGAGCACCCTAAGAATGATGAACCGCTCACCTTCTGGGCTCGACACTGGCCAGGCATCAAGCGCATTGCCCTCTACAGCACTCCTGTCTGGGCCAGCGCTGCGGTGCTCAGTCTACTGATACTGCTGAAAGCGGCTCTGCTGGCCGCCGCTCGCCAGCGAGGCAGTCCTCGTCAGCGGATTCAACGTGGCTGGGAGTACTTCGCCCGCCAGCTCGCATGTCTTTCGGGCTCACAGCTAGTCGGAACGCGGACCCAGCAAGCAGCAGCAATCCGCTCGTTCGCAGCAACTCGCGGGCTCACGTCCTCATCTTGGCAAGCCGCGCTCGACCAAGCGTGTGCAAGAGCCGACCAGGCTTCGTTCGCCGCAACAGAGTCGAGGAGCACAGACGCGCAGCGCTACTGGCAGCAGCTAGCCAGCCTGCAAACGGCCATTACCCGAGCAAGTAGTCCCCTGCGCCGCTGGTGGACTGCCTGCTACCTGCCCTTGCGCTTGTAGACACAGGATGGCGTAGATGAAGGTTCTCGACAGCAATCCATTGACTAAACTCAACCCATACGAAGAACCCGCCCCAGGCTGCTTGGGCTTGGGGCGGGTTCAGCAACGGTATAAGCCGCTGGGCTTACTTGTCTGCAGAGGAGAAGGAGGCTTGGCTGCTACCCGAAGGCGCTGCCTTACCGTTCTGGTCCTCGTCCGACTGGTCTGGGCTGTCAGTGAAGCCTGGATCATTGCTGGTCTGGGCACCACCGAAATCATCCTGATCGCTCTGGTCATTATCAGCAGCACTCTCTGCCGCTGTTTGACCATTGGAAGGCAGGATGCTTGCAGCGTCGAGGCTGGTCTGTCCGCCCTGATCGTTCAGGAAGTCATCCGGGTTGAAGTCGTCACCCAACTTCAAATCGCCGAAGTCGATGTTGGAGAAGTCCACATCAGCCAAATCAGTGTCGGACAGGTCGCCGGACTCGTCGCCACCCAAACCGAAGTTCGGGTAGATGGTGTCGCGGATAGCCTTGTCGGGCTCCACCTTGGCGTTGCGGTACCGAGCCAAGCCGGTGCCAGCCGGGATGAGCTTGCCGATAATCACGTTCTCCTTCAGGCCCTTCAGGTCGTCGACCTTCTGGTTCAGGGCGGCTTCGGTGAGCACGCGCGTGGTCTCCTGGAAGGAGGCGGCCGACAGCCAGGAATCCGTAGCCAGCGAAGCCTTGGTGATACCCATCAGCTCTGGACGACCAGCAGCGGGCTTGCCACCAGCCTTGACGGCACTGATGTTGGCAGCCTTGAACTTGGCCTGATCGACCAGCTCGCCGGGCAGGAGGTCCGTATCGCCAGAGTCAATGACCGTGACGCGACGGAGCATCTGGTGAACGATAACCTCGATGTGCTTATCGTGGATATCCACGCCCTGAGAGCGGTAGACGGTGTGCACTTCGTTCACGATGTTGACCTGAGCCGCACGAGGGCCGAGAATCCTCAGAATCTTCTTAGGATCCACAGAGCCTTCGATCAGCTGAGTACCAGCCTCGACGTGCTGCCCATCCTTCACCAGCATAGGAGCGCGGCGGGTGACCGGGTAGGTCAGGGGCTCAATCGTGCCGTCATCTGGCGACAAGGTCACCTGACGGCCACGATCGGTGTCCTCCACCTTAATCTTGCCCGGGAATTCAGCAATCGGAGCCTCGCCCTTAGGCGTACGGGCTTCAAAGAGCTCGGTCACACGAGGCAGACCCTGGGTAATATCAGAAGCCGAAGCCACACCACCAGAGTGGAAGGAACGCAGGGTCAGCTGCGTACCAGGCTCGCCGATGGACTGGGCCGCCACAATACCGACAGCCTCACCCACATCAACCAGACGCATAGTAGCCAGCGACCAGCCATAGCACTTGGCGCACACGCCACGAGTGGACTCGCAGGTGAGCACGGAGCGGGCCTTGACCTCTTCCACACCATGAGCCACCAAGTCGCGCAGGGTATCCATAGAGAGCGGATCGTCGCGCTTATAGAGCACGGTCTTGCCGTCCTTGGGATCCAAAACATCCTCGGAGAGCAGACGGGAGTAAGGACCACCGTCGGCAGCCTTGACCAGCACTACGTTGCCGTTTTCGTCGCGCTCGCCAACCTTCATGGCCAGGCCGCGCTTAGTGCCGCAGTCCTCTTCGCGCACGATAACATCCTGGGAAACGTCCACCAAACGACGGGTCAGGTAGCCAGACTCAGCGGTACGCAGAGCCGTATCGGCCAGACCCTTACGGGCGCCGTGCTGGGAGATGAAGTACTCCAAGACAGATAGGCCGTCGTGGTAGTTGGACTTGACAGGACGAGGAATAATCTCACCCTTGGGGTTAGCCACCAAACCACGCATACCAGCAATCTGGCGGATCTGCATCCAGTTACCGCGGGCACCGGACTGCACCATGATGTTCACGTTGTTGTCGTCGTGGAAGTTGTCGCGCATAGCGTCGGCAACCTTATCGGTGCATTCGGTCCACAGGTTGATCAGCTCCTGGCGACGCTCCTCATTGGTCAACAGACCCATGTCGTACTGCGAGTTGACCTTGGCGGCCTGGCCCTCGTAATCCTTGATGATCGCCGAGCGGTCGGGAGGCACCACGATGTCTGAGAAGGCCATGGTAACGCCAGACCAAGGAGCCCTGGTGAAGCCCAAGTCCTTCAGCGCGTCCAAGCTAGCGGCCACCTGTGCGGTGGAATAGCGGGTGGCGATGTCGTCCACAATGCCTGCCAGCTTGCCCTTGGCTACCTGCTCGTTAATGAAGGGGTAGTCCACAGGCAGCGTGCGGTTGAAGAGCACACGCCCATAGTTGGTCGCGAACAGCTTCGTGCCGTCCTTGAAGACCTCCTCCTTGACCACGTCTGGGCTGCCAGGCTCAGGGTCTACAACCTTGAGTTCGCCAGGTTCCCAGTTCTTGGGCATAACGAAGTCGGCGGGTACACGCAGGAGAATCTTGGCTTCCATATCGATCTCACCCAAGTCCAGAGCCATACGGGCCTCAGCCATGGAAGAGAAGATACGGCCCTGACCCTTGGCACCGTCAACAACGGTGGTCAGGAAGTACAGGCCCAGAATCATATCCTGAGAAGGCATGGTCACGGTGTGGCCGTCTGCGGGCTTCAGAATGTTGTCGGAAGCCAGCATGAGCGAGCGAGCCTCGGCCTGGGCTTCGGCGGACAGGGGCAGGTGGACTGCCATCTGATCACCATCGAAGTCGGCGTTGAAGGCGGCGCAAGCCAGTGGTGGCAGGTGGATAGCCTTGCCCTCGACCAAAATCGGCTCGAAGGCCTGAATACCCAAGCGGTGCAGCGTAGGTGCACGGTTCAGCAGTACGGGATGCTCGGCGATAACTTCCTCCAGCACGCCCCAGACAGCCGCGTCACCACGGTCCACCAAACGCTTGGCAGACTTCATGTTCTGCGCGTAGTTCAGGTCAACCAAACGCTTAATCACGAAGGGCTTGAAGAGCTCCAGAGCCATAGGCTTGGGCAAACCGCACTGGTGCATACGCAGGGATGGGCCAACCACGATTACGGAGCGGCCCGAGTAGTCCACGCGCTTACCCAGCAGGTTCTGGCGGAAGCGGCCTTGCTTGCCCTTGAGCATGTCTGCCAAGGACTTCAAGGGGCGGTTGGAAGCACCGGTGACGGGGCGACCGCGGCGGCCGTTGTCGAAGAGCGAGTCCACAGCTTCCTGGAGCATGCGCTTTTCGTTGTTGAGCATAATCTCGGGCGCGCCCAGCTCAATCAGTCGCTTCAAACGGTTGTTGCGGTTGATCACGCGGCGGTAGAGGTCGTTCAAATCAGAGGTCGCGAAACGGCCACCGTCGAGCTGAACCATAGGACGCAGGTCGGGCGGAATCACAGGGATAGCGTCTAAAACCATGGCTGCCGGGCTGTTGCCGGTCGTCAGGAAGGCATTAACTACCTTCAGGCGCTTCAGCGCGCGAGCCTTGCGCTGGCCGGAACCAGTGGCAATCTCCTCGCGCAGCTCCTTGGCGGAGCTCTCCAAATCGAAGGCCTTCAGGCGCTCCTTAATGGCCTCGGCACCCATGCAGCCCTCAAAGTAATCGCCATAGCGATCCTGCATTTCGCGCCAGAGGTCCACGTCGCCTTCCATGTCGCCGGGCTTCAAATCCTTGAAGCGGTCGAAGACGGCGGTGATACGCTGAATCTGCTCGTCGTAGCGCTTGCGGATATTGGTCATATCGCGCTCGGCGCCGTTGCGCAGACGGCTCTTCATGGAACCCTTGGCCTCGTCGGACTGCTCCAACTGCGCCAGGTCCTCTTCCAGCTTCTTAGCGCGCTTGTCGATTTCGGCGTCGCGCTTCTTCTCCAGCTGGTTGATTTCGTTGTCGAACTCGTCCTGCAAGTCCGGCAGGTCCTGGTGGCGCTGGCCGTCGTCTACCTTGGTGACCATGTAGGCTGCAAAGTAGATGACCTTCTCCAGGTCCTTGGGAGCAATGTCGAGCAGGTAACCCAAGCGCGACGGCACGCCCTTGAAGTACCAGATATGCGTGACGGGCGCGGCCAGCTCAATGTGGCCCATGCGCTCGCGGCGCACGCGGGAGCGGGTAACTTCCACGCCGCAGCGCTCGCAAACGATACCCTTGAAACGCACGCGCTTGTACTTGCCGCAAGCGCACTCCCAGTCGCGGGTAGGTCCGAAGATCTGCTCGCCAAAGAGGCCATCTTTTTCGGGCTTCAGGGTTCTGTAGTTGATGGTCTCGGGCTTCTTGACCTCGCCGTAGCTCCAGCTACGGATGTCGTCGGCGGTGGCCAGTCCGATTCTCAGCTTGTCAAATGCATTGACATCCAACACTATGTTGTCCTGTCTTTCAAAATTCTTCGCAGCTTGTGGGCTGCGGCTTTCGACTTGTAGGGGCTGCTAGCAGGTCAGTTTCTGGCTCGCTAGCAGCCGTGGTTGGCTACTGCCTAGCGGTACTCGGGTTCGGGTACGCTCTGGTCAACTTTGGCGGCGGCATCGGGCCGGGCACCGATATTGAAGCCGAGATCGTTGGAGGCATCGACCGGGTCGTCGTCCTCGTCCTTCATCTCGATGACGTTGCCCTCAGCGTTCAAAACTTCCACGTTCAGGGAGAGCGACTGCATTTCCTTCAAGAGCACCTTGAAGGACTCGGGGATGCCTGCTGGTGGCAGGTTCTCGCCGCGCACAATCGCGCCGTAAGCGCGCACACGGCCATCCACGTCGTCAGACTTGGTGGTCATCATCTCGTGCAGGGTGTAAGCGGCACCGTAAGCCTCAAGTGCCCACACCTCCATCTCGCCGAAACGCTGGCCGCCGAACTGAGCCTTGCCGCCCAGGGGCTGCTGGGTAATCATGGAATAAGGACCAGTGGAGCGAGCGTGAATCTTGTCGTCGACCAAGTGGTGGAGCTTCAACATGTACATGTAGCCCACGGAGATGGGCTTCGGGAATGGCTCGCCGGTACGGCCGTCGAAGAGCACAGCCTTGCCGTTGTCGCCCACGAGCTTGTTGCCGTCGCGGTCGGGCAGGGTGGACTTCAGCAGGCCGCGAATGGTCTCTGGGCGCACACCGTCGAACACGGGGGTGGCCACCGGAGTGCCCGGCTCGCCCTTCTCCGCGCCCTGGGGCACGAACTTCTTCCACTCGGCTTCCAGGTCCGGATCCAGGCTGATGTCCCAGCCAGCGTGTGCAATCCAGCCCAAGTGCAGCTCGAGCACCTGGCCCAAGTTCATTCGGCTGGGCACGCCCAAGGGGTTGAGCATGATGTCGATGGGGGTGCCGTCGGGCAGGAAGGGCATGTCTTCCTCGGGCAGAATGCGCGAGATGACACCCTTGTTGCCGTGACGACCCGAGAGCTTGTCGCCCTGGGTAATCTTGCGGTGCTGGGCCACGTAGACACGAATCATGCGGTTGACGCCGTTGGGCAGCTCGTCGCCGTCCTCCTCGGCCTCTTCCCGGGTGATTTCCTTAATCTGGATGACGGTACCGACCTCGCCGTGGGGCACCCGCAGGGAGGTGTCGCGCACTTCGCGGCTCTTCTCGCCGAAGATGGCGCGCAGGAGTCGCTCTTCTGGGGTCAGCTCAGTCTCGCCCTTAGGCGTGACCTTACCCACCAGGATGTCGCCGGCCTCAACTTCGGCGCCGATGCGGATAATGCCGCGCTCGTCCAAGTTGGCCACGGCGTCCTCGCCCACGTTGGGCAGGTCGCGCGTGATTTCCTCGGCACCCAGCTTGGTTTCACGGGCGTCAATCTCGTACTCCTCGATGTGGATGGAGGAGAGCGTGTCGTCACGCACCAGGCGCTGGGAGATAATCACAGCGTCCTCGTAGTTGTAGCCGTTCCAAGGCATGAAGGCCACGAGCACGTTCTTGCCCAAGGCCATCTCGCCCTTCTGGGTGGCGGGACCGTCGGCCAGAACCGTACCAGCTTCCACGCGCTCGCCGTCCTTAATGAGCGGCACCTGGTTGTAGCAGTTGGTCTGGTTGGAGCGCTGGAACTTGGCCAAGCGGTAGGAAGACTGCGTGCCGTCGTCGTTCATCACGCGGATGATGTCGGCGGAAACGTAGGTGACCACGCCCGGCTTTTCAGCCAAAATCACGTCGCCAGAGTCCACAGCAGAGCGCCACTCGGAGCCGGTACCCACCAGAGGGCGCTCGGACTTGACCAGCGGCACAGCCTGACGCTGCATGTTGGTACCCATCAGGGCTCGGTGGCCCTCGTCGTGCTCCAAGAACGGAATCAGGGAGGCGCCCACGGACACCATCTGCCGGGGGGACACGTCCATCAGGTCCACTTCGGAGACGGGCACATCGGTAGCCTCTGCCTCGGCGTTTCGCACCAGGGCCTGGTCTTCCACAAAGTGGCCGTCGTCCGTCAGCTCCTGGTTGGCCTGGGCGATGGTGTGCTCAGACTCCTGGTCGGCAGTCATGTAGACTACATCGTCGGTCACCTGGCCCTCAATCACCTTACGGTAGGGGGTCTCGATGAAACCGAAGGGGTTCACGCGGGCGAAGGTGGCCAGCGAGCCGATCAGGCCGATGTTCGGGCCTTCAGGAGACTCAATCGGGCACATACGTCCGTAGTGAGAGGGGTGCACGTCTCGCACTTCCATGGAAGCACGGTCGCGAGAAAGACCGCCGGGGCCTAGGGCCGAGAGGCGGCGCTTGTTGGTCACGCCGGACAGGGGGTTATTCTGATCCATGAACTGCGAGAGCTGGGAAGTTCCGAAGAACTCCTTGATGGTCGCGTTCAGGGGGCGAATGTTAATCAAGGACTGGGGGGTAATGGCCTCAGCGTCCTGGGTGGTCATGCGCTCGCGGACCACGCGCTCCATGCGGCTCAGGCCGGTACGCAGCTGGTTTTGAATCAGCTCGCCCACCTGACGCACACGGCGGTTGCCAAAGTGGTCAATGTCGTCCACGTCTACGCGCAGCTCGGCATCTTCCCCATCGCGCTTGCCCGGGAAGGACTTGGCGCCGTCGTGCAGGCTCACCAGGTACTTGATGGTGGCCACAATGTCCTCCGGGTGGAGGCTGCGGTCGTTGAAGTCGGCTTCCAGGCCCAGCTTGCGGTTGATCTTGTAGCGACCAACGCGCGCCAGGTCGTAGCGCTTGTTGTTGAAGTAGAAGGATTCGAGCAGGTTCTTGCCAGCCTCGGGCGAGGCGGTGTCTGCCGGGCGAATCTTGCGGTAGAGGTCGGTCAGGGCCTCGTCCTGGGTCTCGATGGGCTCCTTCTCCAGAGCGTCGAGCACCAGCGGGTAGCCCTTGAAAGCCTTGCGAATCTCGGCCTTCGACATACCGATGGCCATCAGGAAGACAATGGCGGACTGCTTGCGCTTGCGGTCCACGCGCACACCCAGGGTGTCGCGTTTGTCAATCTCGAACTCCAGCCAGGCGCCGCGGCTCGGGATAATCTTGGCCCCGAAGACTTCCTTGTCGGAAGTGCGGTCCGGTGTGCGGTCGAAGTACACGCCAGGAGAGCGCACCAGCTGCGTGACGATCACGCGCTCGGTGCCGCCGATGATGAAGGTGCCGTGAGGCGTCTGTAGGGGGAAGTCTCCCATGAAGACGGTCTGGCTCTTAATCTCGCCGGTCTCGCCGTTCTCGAACTCAGCGTTCACGTACAGGGGCGCAGAGTAGGTGTAGTCCTTCTCCTTGCACTCCTGAACCGTGTGGCGTGGCTCTTCAAAGTATGGGTCGGAAAAAGCCAGGCTCATGGTCTGGGCGAAGTTTTCGATAGGAGAGATCTCCTCGAACACTTCCGCCAGTCCGGAGACGTGAGGCACCACGTGCGTGCCGTTGGCTTCGTCCTCTTCTACCCGCTGCTTCCAGCGCTCGTTGCCGATCAGCCAATCGAAGCTGTCGGTCTGCACGCCTAGCAGGTAGGGTACGTCGATAGGCTCTTTAATGGAGCCGAAATTGACGCGGTCCGATGCCTTGTGGAGCTTGATAGCTTCAGCGTCGGCGCGTGCTTGAACTTTTGTACTACTCTTTGTTACCGCTTGTTTGGCAGCCAAAATGGACTTTCCTTATCGTTCGCCGTATTCGATAATTCTTTCTGCGTAACCCCAGAGAAACCGCCCCAAAAGCCGCCATATGCATTGCGGGCGCCTCCTCTATGACGCATGCCCGCTATATGACACACCTCATACGAACTTCTAACCATACCACTCCCCGCCCCCGTTCGCAAGGAGCAAAACACCGTATCAACCCCACCCTGCTCCCCCAACTTGCGCCCGTGCCAGTGCCCACTACCAGCACCCGAAAAATAATGCTAAAGTAGAGGCTTCTTAGGGAAAGCTGTACGCTCAGTCATCGGTTGGGGAATCGAAGTTGGGCAACCTGCCGTATCGACTCCATTTTATTTTAGGGGATTGAGCATTATGCGTCGTTTCCGTGCCATCAATGCGATAGCGCTAACTTTCGCATTAATGATCCTGGGAGGTGGGGGGCTGTTCATGCCCCAAGCGCACGCTGACCCTATAACCGACGCCCAGGGCTTCTCCCTCAACCCCACCTACGGCCCCGCAGACGGCGGCAATGACGTCGCCATCACCCCTCCATTTCAAACTACTCTTACCTTTAAACGCCTGATAGGCGGCAGCATTCATACGCTGGGGGTCACCGACGACAACACACTCTGGGCATGGGGATTCAATTCTTATGGCCAACTTGGTAACGGAACCACCTCTACCTCCAATGTGCTCCCCATTAAGGTGAAGGTACCTGACGGTGTACAGTTCAGAACAGACCCCGACAGCTTAGCCGTAGGCTTATGGCATAACCTAGCTATTGACACCAACGGGAGCCTCTGGGCCTGGGGATTCAACGACCGTGGAATGCTGGGTGACGGCACCACAATCGACCGAAGTGTGCCGATACAAGTGCAGGCACCGGCTGGCGTAAAATTTAAGCAGGTCAGCGCCAGCGCCTATCATTCGCTGGCTCTTGACACGGATGGTAACGTCTGGGCCTGGGGAGACAACTCATACAGCCGACTCGGCGACGGCACCGCCACCTATCGATTTACACCGGTCAAAATTACAGCGCCGGTACCCTTTACCACTGTCCAGGCCGGACAATACCACTCCATGGCACTCGACCAAGACGGTAACACCTGGGCCTGGGGCAAAAACACGTCCGATAGAAACGTTGTTACAGGTGTGCTCGGCACAGGCGACACTACCAGCGCCACCATACCAACACCGCGCAAAGTACTCGCACCCTGCCACTTTAAGACCATCAGCACCACTAGAGGCAACGCGGGCTTCGTCTTCACACTGGGCATCAGTAAAGAGACCGGTGACCTGTACGCGTGGGGTGATAATCAGAACGGTCAACTTGGTGACAACACCACCATCACCCGAACCAGCCCCACCCTCATCAACACCAGTACTAAATTCACCACGATCAGCGCAGGCGCCGCCCACGTACTCGCCGTCGACACCAACCACACTGCCTGGGCATGGGGAGCCAACAACAGCACAGCCGGTTTAATAGGCTTTGCCTCAATCCCTGGTGTGCTCGGTGATGGGACACTCATTGATAAACACACTCCCGTACGGGTCCACACGCCCACTGGAGTGGTGGGCACTGACTTCAAAGTAGACTCCGTCAACGCAGGATTTGCCATGTCCACTGCTATCGGCAGCGACGGCAAAGCCTACGCCTGGGGACCCAACAGTTACGGGCAGCTCGGCGACGGCACCACCACCAACCGACCCACACCAGTACAAGTTGCCAAACCCAAAATTGTAATCACCGGTATCACCTTCGACGCTACCAACGTCGTTGGTTTCACGCATGACAACACCACTGACTTGTGGCATGTGAAAGCCCCTGCCCACCCGGTGGGTAAGGTGAAGGTTCGTGTCAAGTGGACGTTGAATGGTACCGCTCAAATCGACGCGCTCCTAGACTACGAGTATCGGACCTCGTACATGGTTCATTTCGACTTGGGCCAAGCCAGAGGTCATACTCCTCTTGTTCCTGATCAGGCTGTCGTCAGTGGTGAGCCTATTAAGTGGCCTGATCCTATGCCTACTTGGGCGAATCATTGGTTTGATGGCTGGTTCAAGACAGACGGCAACCCCTGGGATTTCAGTAAGCCCGTCACCGCTAGCATGACCCTGACCGCGAAGTGGGAGGCTTACCAGTTCACTCTTAACCCCAACAGTGGTTCCACCAACGGCCACGCTAAAACCGTGGTCACTGCTCCCGACCCGCCTAAAGGCATTCGCTACACGCAAGTAACCGCGGGCTGGTACCATTCTGTGGCTATCGGCTCGGACGGGAACACCTACGCGTGGGGCCACAACCAATACGGTCAACTCGGCACCGACGACACCACCGGCACCAACCAATCCCAACCCGTACGAGTCCACACCCCCACCGGCGTGCACTTCATTTCTGTCGACGCAGGCTACTGGCACACGTTTGCCACCGGTAGCGACGGCAAACTCTACGCCTGGGGCTTCAACGGCGACGGCAGACTCGGCGTAGGCGGAGTAGCCAGCCAACTCAAACCCGCACCCGTGAAAACCGACAACCTCCCAGCCGGCACACGCTTAGTCACAGCCAGCGCAGGCGGCTACCACTCCCTCGGTATCGACAGCAACGGCCAGCTCTACACCTGGGGAGGCAACGACAAAGGAGAACTCGGCACCAACGACCTGACCGGCCGACTCATCCCCACACCCGTCACCACCAACATCCCCACCGGCACCCGCTTCAAACAAGTCAGCGCCGGCTTCCAATACAGCGAAGCCCTCGACACCAACGGCCACCTCTACGCCTGGGGAGAAAACGCCAACGGACAACTCGGCGTCAACGACTACACCCAACGCAACATCCCCACACCCGTCATCACCGACAACATCACCCCCGGCACACAAATAGCCCAGGTCAGCTCCGGCGCCTACCACACCCTCGCCACCGACACCAACGGCCGCCCCTACGCCTGGGGCAACAACAACAACGGACAACTCAGCATCACCGGCATCACCCAAGCCCCCAAACCCACACCAATCAACACCACCGGCATCACACCCAACGTACGCATCGAAAGCGTCAAAGCCGGCGCCTACTACAGCATGGCCCTGGACAACAACGGCCGAGCCTACACCTGGGGCTACAACGACTACGGACAACTCGGCAGCAACGATCTCACCCAACACAACCTCGCCACCGCCATCAACACCGACAACATCACCGTCAACACCCGCATCATCCAAATCACCGGCAACTACTACCACTCCCTCGCCATCAACAACCAATACACCACCTACGCCTGGGGAGCCAACAGTAACGGCCAAATCGGCAACGGCACCACCACCCAACAACTCAAAGCCACACCCGTCGGGTTGCAACGCCTCACCGTAACCGGCGTGAAATTCGACAACATACCCGCCCCCACCGGACCAACACTGGCCAACGGCACCAGCAACAAGTGGAACACCACCACACCACCCCACCCCACCGGCGACGTAGACACCACCATCGAATGGACCCTCGGCAACTACCCCCAAACCAACTACACCCTCACCTACACCTACTGGTTCGACCTCCCAGCCGCCGGAACCATACCACTCCAACGCTACAGCGGAAGCACCATCTTCACCCTCACCGCCATCACGGCAGTAACGCTCACAGGCCACCAACTGTCGAAGGCACGCAAGCGCAAAGCAGGCCGCCACTCACTCCGCCCGAATCAAACAAATTCCCGAAACTAAAACATTTGGCTCGCACCCAACCCAGCCTTCAAGGCCGAAACGAAGAAAACAACGCAACGGAAGGACCAGCGCAGCGCAGCCCCAAACCCGCGATGCGCCAGCGAGCTGTCGGTGGGGTTGGGTTGCCAAGCAATAAGAAGTTCCCCTTGGCTCCACAACCAACCCCACCAACAGCGCCCCCAGAGCAAAAACGCACCAATCCAGCGCACAATCAGCGCCTCAAAGAGACGAAACGTACCAATCAAAGCGCAAACCAAGTAACACTCACGTCCACCAGCGCCCCCCCCCCGGCCGTATAGAAACCGCTAGTTTGGAACCGATAGCACTTACACAAGGGTAAGGGCTGCGGCATTTCCGACATGTGAGTAGAAACTGCCAGTTTGGAACCCGCTAGGACTTGGGCACGAAGTAGCGGGCGTCTACCCAGCGGTTGCCTCCTAGGTTGTACATGGTCTTGGTGCCTTTCTTGGCTACCTTGAAGAACTTCCAGACTGTGCCCTTGGGCAGCTGCCTGGTCCAGGTGCGCTGGTCGGGCGACGTCCAGGTTTTGATGCCGAAGCCGGACGGGGAGGTGATGGTCCCCCAGCCAACTTGCTCGCTGATCTGCCAATCCTGCGCCTGCTGGCCGGAGAGCGCGAACGCAATTGAGCGCCCGTCTTTCGAGGCCGTATTGACGGTGACCCGGAAGGAATTGCCCAAATCGGCGACCGTGACCCTGCTGTCGTCGGCCCTTACGCTGCGAGCACCGTTCTTGGGAACGTCGAAGGAGAGGGTGCTCTGGCTACGGCTGGGATCGGCGACCGTGTAGACCGTCTCCTGCCCTTGAGGCCGCTTCATCAGCGCGCCGGGCGTGTTGGCAGTGATTGAGTCAACGCTGCCTGCGGATTGGAAGGCGATCATGGTGGTGTGCGTTTCCAGATCGACGATAGCCTGCTGGTCGGCGTCGTTCTTCAAGACTTGCACCGTTGGTGTCGTGCTCTCCTGGGCCAATTCCGTCTGGCTGGCTCCGGGCAGCAGGCTGTACGCATAAGTGGCACTAGCGGGCGCATTGCCGTGCTCCAGGGCCAAAGTAGCGTATTCGCGGGTGATTGGCGTGGGGCTCTCCCCCGTATTGATGCCTGACCAGCTGCCAGTTTGGGTCTTGCGCGCCGTGCTCACCTGCGCATTCTGCAAGAAGGTCACGCCCAAATTGTCGGTCGCATTCTGGCTGGACAGGAGCGCCCAGTGGGGGTTAGTCAGGGCCTGCTCAGCCGTAATGGTCTGTCCGTCTACGCTCAGGGTCTGCCCGGCGGCAGCGTCAATTTTGCGGTTCAAAACGGAGGTTTCCACTGCTTTGCTGGCGTCGGTGGAGTTGATGCCCGCGCCTAGAGCCACAATCTTGTCGCCTAGGAAGAACCAGGATTTCTTGGCTTTGAGCGGGCTGCCAGTCACCTGACTCATGGACTCGGACAGGGAGGCGAACCCGTTGCTGCCGTCAGAGACGCCGCCAGCCCAGGACTCGGTGTTGGCGTAGTTGTGCCAGTTGATTAAGCGCCCCAGCTGGTGGTCGGTGGTCACGCCTTCGAGGGCCGTTGGGTCCACTGTAGGCCAGTAGCCGTCGTCGTAAGGGTGGTCGCCATTGAACACGTAGAGGGCTCCCGCGCCCTGGTAAAAGCCCTTTTTGTTCTCATTGTTGCCAAATTCGAAAGAGGAGACGTCGGGCGCGAACATGCTCACCGCGGCCGAATACTTGCCGTTGTGCTGCACCATTTGCGCGTTGCGGGCGTACATCTTGTTGAGCGTGTATGGCTGCGCTGGGTGCAGGTTGTCCTGGCGGATCTTCTGCAGGGTTTGAATGGCGAAAATAGAGAGGCCGTCGTAATACTGGCCCAGGTCGCTGACAGCAGCCAGTGCTTCGTTAATCATGCCCGAGTACTTGCGCTGGTAGGCCGCGTCTGGGTTGCCTTGGCTGATGATGGCGAAGTCGACGAGCATGTCTCGGCCGGAGAGGCTACTTTCGGCGGCCTGCCGAGAAACGCCGCGCCCGCGGGTCAGGTCCATCAGCTGCTCCCGGTACATGAGCGGCAGGAAGGAATCATCCAGATACTGGTAGACGGAGCTCAGCCAGGAGATGGAAGCGAGCTTCCTGCTGCCCTGGAACATATTCACCAGGCTAGCTACCTTGCCCAGGAGCACGGCCCCGTAGCCGCCGTTGTAGGGGACGGTGCTGTGCTGGATGAAGGAGCCGTCCGCGTAGAAGCCGTCGCCGGAGGTCACTTGCGCAAAAGCGGTGCCCATGGAGGCGAGCGCCTGGTTTTCTTGGGTGTCGTCACCGGCGAGCACGCCCATAATCAGGCTGGCATAGCACTTGTCGAGCAGGTTGGCGCCGGTTTCGGTGACGCCGTTCAGGCGCTTGGCTGGGTTGGGGATGAAGCGCTTGAAAATGCGCTGGTAGCCTTGCATGTCTTGTGGACTCCAGAAGTCACGAGTCAGGTCGAGCACCTTCACAAAATCAATGGGCACGCCAATTTCGAAGTGCCACCAATTGCCGTAGGTGCGGCTGCTTTCGCTGTAGGCCTTGCTGGTGAACCACTGCCAGGCGGCCACTATCTTGTCTTTCAAGTCGCTCTGATGGTAGTAGCGGGATTCGGGCGTTTGGTAGAGCACGGCCATCTGCACCATATTGTCAGCCATGGAGTTGAGCTGGTCTGAGGCCGTTTTCCAGGCTGTCAGGTCGCTAAAGAGCTTGTTGGGGTCCGATAGGACAAGCTTGTCCAGCACATCGTTTTGCAGCGCTTGCTCTTTGCTGGCGATGATAGTGGTCACTGCGGAATCGGGCGGGTTGTTCGCCCTGCCCACGAGTTCTGTCTGCAAATTTGCTAACACCTGGTCACTCTCCGATGCGTAAGCTGCGGGCTGGCGACCAACCCAAACGCCCACTATCATTGCCAGGCTCGTCACTAGAGCCACGGCCGCTACTGCTATCCGTCGGACATTGCGCCGTCTTACCAATTGCCCCTTACCCATAGATCCTCCTCGATCACTAGGCCCTATCGAACATTTTCCTCAAGTCGATAGCTGATACAGGTTCCCAACACAAGGCAGCAATGCCTTGGGTTTGATTTTACACTATATCTGGGAAATACTGCCCAGCACGACTAGCAATGCCGGACGCTACCGCTCTAGCCCGGGTGCTCAGTAGGCGCGGTGACGGCCAGAGGGCAGGAAGTTGTGGAGGAAGCGGTCGTGGAGCAGCCAGAGGATGAACGCCATGAGGGTGAGGCCGGCCAGAAGCATGATGCCGATGCCTACGCCGCCGGTCAGCGGCAGGGCACCAGAGAAGGGGTCGCTCTCGGACTGAGTCCAATTGACCACGCCCACGGTCACGTCCTGATTCTCGGCGTTTTTGAAGGTCCCGGCCGTGATGTGAGCCGCATAGTCGCGCAGGGCGAGCTGGCTGGTGTCTGCGGCCAGTTTGGTGTGGTTGTAGACCAGGGTTTCCGGTGCGGAGCCCTGATACTGGCTCAAGTCCACGGTGGTAAACAGGGTTGGGGAGAACTGGTAGGCAGTGTTGATGTATGGATTGGAACTAGGATCGAACGGAATGCCCGGGTCCTGCAAAATATGCGTGTGGCCACCGCTGTACTCCAGCAAGCCGAACTTAAGCTGGTTGGCATCTGAGCGAACTTTTCCATCCGCCCCGAAAATGGGGAGGCCAACGAAAGTAACGATACCCTGCCCGTTTGGCTGAGCCGCAGCGTAGTTGGGTATAAAGCTTTGGCTTTCACTGGTTTTGTTGGCTCTCGCCTCTACAACTGTTACACCGGCAGGCACCGGATCGCCGGTCTTGTAAAAATTACCGTCTGAATAGAGGAAGCTGGTTTTGTCGTCGGGCTTGGTCAGGCGGAATACTGCGTCAACCACTCCCAGGTTGGATTGCAAATTGGTCTTGGCAAATTGCAAACCAGCCGAGGGCACCCAGGCGGAAGCGGTAATGAGCGGCCTGGGCTTGAGCGTGCCGCTCGTATTATCGAAATTGTCAACGTGGTCCACATGCACAGTGTTCAGCAACTCGCCTGCCGGAGAAGCCTCAGAGTCCCCTACGCTCGTCACTTTCGTCTGATAGGTAATGGTCACCCTCATGTTGAGGTGCTTGGCGGCCACGCTTGGACTAAAAGCCCTGGCAAAATCAATTTTGTTCCATATGTAATGTAGGAACGTAGTACCCTGTGACCACGAGTCGTACATGAGGGGCGTACTATTCAAGTTACCATTCCAATTCCACACAGGCCAGCGCGGCCCAGCGACAGAAATCGTTCCATCGTCAGACGAATAGGGGTCTAAAGGCAGTTTTGAGGCACCAGCATGGCTCGTGCCGTCGTCATTAGCCATGTTCATGTCCGTCGTGTGCTCGGTGCCGTCCTCCTCTTCCCAGCTTCCCTCAGCATGGGAGGAGTGAGGCACGTACTGGAGCGAAGAGGGCAGGCGGTCCTCCATCTCGTAGCAATCTGGGTGGGGACCTGTGGTGAGGCATTGCGTCATCTCGCTCAGGTCGAGCTTGCCATCATAGCTGAGCCCGGCGTGCCGGGTCTCGTCGTAGAAGCGCTGGGTAATCTCCCAGGTAATCGTGTCGCCCGCCTGGGCCACCAGGTCTGAGCGCGCGTTGCCAGCCGCGTCTTTGACCTCCACAGCCCGTTTGGTCAGCTGTTGCTCGGTCTTGTTTTTCGGAAAAATGTGCACATTGTACACAAAACCGTCTTCGCTTGTTGTCGAAGTCACATTGCCTGAGGCATCAGTCGTTTTTGTGGAGTTCGTAGCCCGGTAAGGCAGGTCAAAAATGCTGGGCTCAGCCATCTTGTAACCGTCAGTGCCAGTGTTGTAGGGCGAAGAAGTTTCCTCTAGCAAGTAATAATGCTCTCCAGCCGGAAGCTGGGCAAGAGCCCCGTCGCTCGCATTTAGCCACACGCCCGAATCGCCGGGCCCCTTCACGCCGCCGGTAACGATCATGCCCTTGCTGTCCGTTGTGCCCTTGTAGACCGGCCCTATGCGAGTGTAGGTGCCGTCGTCTGCCCCTGGGGTTGCCGGGGGCTTCATCTGCCCAGCCGTGTGCCCCGCAGTAGGCTCAATCTGTGTCAAGGTAAATTGCACACCAATGCCCGGTGCCCTTCGTGCCCGTGCAGCATCCTGGCTCGATCCCGTCGCCTTGTGACCGCCGGTGGCCGTGAGCCGCTTCGTAATCGTCAGCGTAGGGTGGATGGAAAGGTCGGGCGTAGTGCCCGCATGGAAATTGTCAGTAGAATTGTAGGTAGCTTCTGTGCCGGCCCAAGCCGGAACCACCAGCAGAAGAGGCAACAGCGCCAAGGCAGCACAGAGCAGAGCAGCTACCAGCCGCCAACCCTTGAGTACTCTGCCCACCGGACACCATCCCCAATACAGTGCTCACCCAGCCAGGAACCGCCCGGCCACGGGTATAGAAATCCAACCGTCCATATGCTCTCACAGCCCTCACTTCCCCAAGCGCGCACCGCGAGCAGCACTTACTAACTATACAAGAACCACCGGTCGGCAACTTTGTTGAACCAGTGAATAATCTGGACGTGCCAGCGCTCCTGTTCCTCCCAAAAAAAGAGCCGTCAGCAGGCGACAGTCAAAGCAAGACCAGCAAGCTACTGCACAATAAGCGGCACCGGCGCAGACTTGACTTTAGGATTCGACTTGAGTTCCAACTGCGCCTTGTAGGTGCCCGGATTGACGCGGGGCAGGTTCTCATCTGGCTGGCACTGGTCGCCCGAAGCGTTGGCATTCCAACGAATCTGCTGGTCGTCACGGTCGCCTTGCGCCATGAGCAGGAGGCGGGAATCCACCGGGCAGGAGTCGGAGCGCCATATGGTTTGCTCCCCCGAGGTAATGACCAAGACGCGCGAGTTGTTGGCCGCGTCTATCAGGCAGGAGTCGGAGCCTTGGTGGCGGATGGAGGCTGTGAAGTCAATGAAACCGCCCACCGTGGTCGTAGGCTGTGGTGCGTCTAAGACTAGCTGTGTGTTCGAGGCCCCGCAGTTGGGAACGCTCGACTTTTTCTCTTCTTTCGTAGGTTTGCTGCTGGGAGCCTTGCTGGCCGGCTTTTTGCTGGTCTTGGGCTTGGGCACGGCCGAACGTGAACTGGCGGTCGCGTCTTGCTCCTCCCGCCAGCGGGCCAGCGAGCGCACACCAGCCGACACGCCCCAGGCCAACCCCGCCACCAGAACTAGCGCCATGCAGGCAGCCACTATTCGCCGCCTGCGATACACTTTGCGCTTCTGCTCGCTGATCTTCCGCTTTGCCATACGCTTTATTCTAGCGGCTCACCGGGGCAAGTGGGCCCCGCCCCCGGGCTCAATCTCAATCAGACCGTCCTCGTCCAGCGAAGCCAGGCAGGAACCCAGCTGGGCAGCATCCGGCCAGAGCTGGTCAATGTCCGCCTGTCCCAGGGACTCACCAGCGGGCAATTCCCGTAGGGCTGCCAAAATCAGGCCGCGCACCTGCCTGTCGGTCCCCTGGAAGCGCTGCCGGGGACGGGTGCGGCCCTGGCCAAGCCCAGGCCTGCCGGCCGCCAGAAATGCACAGACCCCGGCCAGGGGGCAGTCCTGGCAGGCGGGCGACTTGGCCGTACACACCAGCGCGCCCAGCTCCATGGTGGCCTGGTTCCAAACGGCTGCTTGCTCGGCTCCTTGCGGCAAAACAGCCTCGGCGAGTTGGCGATCTTCCGGCTTGGTGGCTCCTCCGTGCGATTCCACTCCCGCGAAGGCTCGGGTGAGCACCCGACGGATGTTCGTGTCGAGCACAGGCACCCGCTGGCCGTAGGCAAAGGAGAGCATGGCGCTGGCCGTATAGTCGCCGATGCCGGGCAGGGAAACCAGCTCCTCGTAAGTGTGGGGCAGCTGGTTGTCAAAGCGGTCGCGCACCTGCACCGCACACTCCTTGAGCCGCAGGGCCCGGCGCGGGTATCCCAACCGCCCCCAGGCAGTAATCACTTCGGCCGTGGAAGCCTGGGCCAGCGCCGCCGCATCGGGCCAAGCGCGCATCCAATCCTGCCAGTAAGGCACCACCCGGCTCATCTGCGTCTGCTGGCTCATCACCTCGCACACCAGAATCCCCCAAGGCGTAGCCCGCCCAAACCGCCAAGGCAAATCGCGCGCGCTCGTCTCCCACCACGCCCCCAAAGCACGGTGTGCCAGCACAATATTTGTCTTTTTGATTGTCGTTTCGGCCATTATCGATCTGTCTACCATGTAACGATGTCCGCGTCAAACAACACTTTTGCCACAGCTACTTTCATTTCATACAAGAGAAACAATAATAGCTCTTCCTCTAGGCTGCCGTTGTGTACGTCCTTCGTCCACAAGAGCGTCGAGAACATTTCTCATGGTTGCCGACACTTGAGAATAACCCGGTGCTTTGCTTAATGCTGTTCTATACTGATTGGTATATTCATCTAAGCTCCGAGCTGTCTATATTGCTACATGTATCAATACATGTATTGATACATTACCAGAAAATACCAATAGATGTAGCTATACATGCATCAGAAAAAACCACTTTTGTCCTCAAGCTAAGCCGATTGCTGCCCGTCACAATTATTCCTGTCGCTTGAGACGAATAGGTTAGTGCAGTATGAGTGAGGACACACAGATGGAAGATGAGCAGGACTCGGAGCGGGCGGCCGAGAGCGTGCAGGCTATGTACGAGTATGGGTACCGCAAGTCGGGGTATGGGCCGGACGAGCTGGTGACGGACGCGCACGGCAACCCTATTGCGGTGACGGACGCGATGATGAAGGCGGAGGATGCGGCCAAGCAGGTGACTGCTACACCCCACTTGTGCTACTACTCGCCGCGCATTCCCGGCAACACCGGTTCGGCCATTCGCCTGTGCGCGGTGACGGGCACAATTTTGCACCTGGTGGAGCCCCTGGGCTTTAATTTGAAGGACACGAAGCTGCGGCGGGCTGGCCTAGACTACCACGACATGGCGCACGTCGTCTTGCACCCAGACTTCGACAACCTGGTCGAAACCATGCCCAATTCGCGCATTATTGCCTTCACCGCGCACGCCAGCAAGCTCTACACCGAGGTGGATTACAAGCCCACTGACATCCTGCTCTTCGGACCTGAGCCCGGCGACATTCCCGACCCCATGGATATTATGGCGGGCCCGCATGTGGCCGAGCAGGTGCGCCTGCCCATGCGCCCCAGCTTGCGCAGCTTGAACCTGACCAACTGCGCCTCTATCGCCATCTACGAAGCCTGGAGGCAGCTGGGCTTCGCAGGCGGCCAGTGAGTAGGGCTGCAAACGTATGCAGTTTAGGCGCGTAGCTGCTACTGCTTAGAGAGAAAGGGGTGGCGCTTCCAAAGCTTGCAGGCTTGGAAGCGCCACCCCTTTTCAAAACCGACTGCCTAAGATCTACTCAGGCCAGTCTCATACCTCACGCCTCGCGCTGGGCAGAGGACGAAGCCAAGGCCGCCAGGGCGCGAGGCTGGTGGAAGCCCTTACGCTCGAACTCCTGGGCAATGAGCTCGGCTAGGGGCTTAGAGCGCCCCTTGTCAACCAAGGCAATGATGGAGCCGCCGAAGCCGCCGCCGGTCATGCGCGCGCCGTAAGCACCGTTGGCCCGCGCCACATCTACGGCCGTATCGAGCTCAGGCACCGTCACCTCGTAGTCGTCGCGCAGGGAGTTGTGCGAGGCGTTGAAGAGCTCGCCAGCCCTCTTAATGTCGCCCGAACCAAAGGCCTGAATAAACTCGCCCACGCGCCCAATCTCGGTGATGACGTGCCGCACGCGCTTACGCTGAGTGGGGTCGCTCAGCCGGTCCAAGACCTCCTCCAGCGCCTGCTGCTGGTCTTGAGCGGCTGCCACCTGGTCGGCCACGACCCGCAAGTTCTCTACGCCCAGAGCCTTGGCTGCATCCTCGCAGGAGTTGCGGCGGGCTGCGTACTGGCCGTCGTTGAGCTGGTGGGGGGCCTGAGTGTCGAGCACCAGGAGCTCCAAGCCCTGCGAAGCCAAGTCGAAAGGCACCTGCTTGACTGACTCCAGGGCCGACAGACCCGGCCGGCAGTCTAATTCGATGGCATTACCCGCTTGGCAGCGCATGGAAGCTGACTGGTCCATACCGCCAGTGGAAGCGCCGGCCATGTCGTTTTCTGACTGAATAGCGGCGGCAATGAGTGTGAGCCGCCCTTCGTCGCTGCCACCGAAACCGAGCCCGTAGGCCTCGTCCAGGGCCAGGGCCGTAGAGCAGGTCATGGCTGCCGACGATGAGAGGCCTGAGCCCACTGGCACACAGGAGATGAAGGCACCGTCGAACCCGCTCACCTGGTCAAAACCCGCCTGGCGCAAGGCCCAAGCCACACCCACCGGGTAGGCCGTCCACCCGCTCACGCCACCCGCCTGGAGCCCATCCAAGCTGGCCGTCTCTGGCTCGCCTGAGCCAAAGGAAGAGACGAGCCTCACCTGGTCGTCCTCCCGAGGCTTCATGGCCAAAAAAGTCCGGTGGGGCAAGGCTATCGGCAGGCACAGGCCCGCGTTGTAGTCTGTGTGCTCGCCGATTAAATTCACTCGTCCTGGGGCCGACCACACTCCTAGCGGATCGCTCCCAAACGTCTTGCGGAAGAGCTCGGCCGCCTGGCTGGCTCCCTCCCCCTGGGCTCCCAGGCTCATGGCTTCAACAAATTCAACGCTACTCATTACTGGCGCTCCTTTGCGACTGACTATCGCTTCTTGTACTCATGGGGCCAGCGGCTGGCCGGTTGTAGGCAGCCGCAGGTGCTGCTTTCACTCGCCTTCAGCCGAAATATCGACGGCTCCGAGCTCGTGGAAACGAGCGGCAATTTTTTCGGGTGTCGTGTCGGAAATCCAAGCTGCCATACCCGACTCCGATCCCGCTAAATACTTGACCTTGTTGGCCGCTCGGCGGAAGGAGAAGAACTGCAAGTTGAGCCGGTAGTTGGCCCTGCGCGGGTCCTGGACCGGTGCCTGATGCCAGGCTGCGATGTAAGGCAGGTCCATGCCCTTGCCGTCGCCCTTGTCGAAGAAGGCGTTGCCGCGCTTCAAGAGTGTGGAATACATCTGGGCCAGATCCCAGCGCTCCTGGTCGTCCAGTTGGTCGATAGAGAGGATGCCGTCGCGCACAGGGGCTACGTGCACCTCCAGAGGCCAGCGAGCAGCCGCAGGAACATACGCCACCCATGAGTGGTTACGCATAATAATGCGCTCCCCTGCCTTGAGCTCAGCCTGGAGAATGTCTTGCAAAAGGTTGCCGCCAGTGCGCTCGGCGTAGGCCTGGCTCTGCTTGAGCTCAGCCTCCATCCGCGGCGGAATGAAGGGATAGGAATAAATCTGCCCGTGCGGGTGGGCCAGGGAGACACCAATTTCCTGGCCGTGATTCTCGAAGGGGAAGACCTGCTCAATGCCGTCCAGGGCCGAGAGTTCAGCCGTGCGGAAGGCCCAGGCCTCCACCACTGTGCGCAGGCGCTTGACCGGCAACTGGGCGGGCAGGGAGTTCTCGTCAGGGTCGAAGCAGACCACTTCGCAGCGCCCGTTGGCCTCACGCATGGGCCACAGGTGGTTGCCGTCCACGTACGTGGTCGTAGGCTCTACGCCCGGCACTTGCATCATGGAAGGGAAGCGATTCTCGAAGATGACTACATCGTAGTCAGTGTCGGGCACTTCGCCGTCTTGATAAGGGTCGCCGGGCTTGCGGGCTGCCAGCGGGTTACCGGTAGCTGTAGCACCCGGACCGGCAGTGATAGGTCGATTCATACGGGCTGTGGCCATAGGAATCCAGTCGCCGGTCAGAGGATCGCGGCGCATCTGCGGGGCTTGCACCTTGATGGGGTTGCCGTCCGCGTCTACCCCCGGCGAAAAACGGTCTGCCAGAGGGCGAGGATCCTTGAGCTGGCGGGTCTTAGCGCCCGACACATACTCAGGATCGTCGTCCAGGTAAAAGAATTGCCGCCCATCCGCCAAGATCGTCGGGGTAATGCGAATATGCTCCTTAGCGTACGCCCCCGGCTGGTAGCGCTGCGGCTGATAGGCACCCTGCTCCTGCTGCTCGCTTGTATCTGGCCCACTCTGGCTCATAAAACCCGCTTCCTCTCTAGCTATATTGCCTTGTATTGCCGTTACTGACACTGCTACGCTCGCCTGAGCTGCTCGCTCTTGAGTTCAGAGCGCCGGCGATTCGCTGTCCTTGTCGACACCAGATTCGCCCGAGGGCGCCAGAACCAGCTCGCGCACCAAGGATTTAGTGGCTTCGACTGATTCAGCATCCAGGCCGTCGTCAGTCACCACCGTGTCGACTTGGTCGAAGGAGGCAAACAAGGAGAGCGATGTGCACGACCACTTGGTGTGGTCGGTCAGAATGATAGTGCGGTCGGCAATCGACATGAGCGCCATATCGGTAGCCGCCTCCAGGGAGTTGGGCATTAAAAAGCCGCGAGGGATCGAGACTGAGTGCGTGCCCAGAAAAACAGTGTTGACGCGCAGGGAGGCCACAACCTTGTCCGCAATCGGGCCCACCAACGAGTTGGAGCGGGTGATGACGCCACCGGTGACGATAACTTCCACTTCTTTGCTCTCCATAGCCTGCACCAGTTCAGCCACAGGGATGGAATTCGTCAGGATGGTGATGCCCTCGCACTGGCGGGATTCCAGCAGGTGCTGGGCGAAGACGTAGGCCGTGGTTCCGCCGCCGATGGCAATCACATCGCCCGGGGACACATAGGACACCGCCCGGCGGGCAATCATATCTTTGAGTCCCATGTCCATCTGCGACTTGACTGAGAAAAGGGGTTCAGCCAAGAGGGAGGAGGTGGTGACCGCTCCCCCGTGGACCCGCTTCAGGAGCCCCTTATCAGCCAAATCGGCGATGTCGCGCCGGATGGTCATAGCGGAAACACCGAGTTCTTTCGACAGGGCCGTAATGCGCACGGCACCGCGCGTGCGAAGCCTGTTGAGAATGAGATGCTGCCGTTGCGAAGAAATCATACGAACATTATCGCACACATTCGCCCAAAAAAGCAAGGCGACCGGGTGGGCGTGCCCCGGCGGCAGTAGTCAGCCCTCGGACGGTAGCATCTGGCGCTTTGCAGGACCATAATTTCTGCGACCGCTCAACTGGCGAACGCACATCGCCCCAGGCATTTGTTTATAACAACGTTGTAAATGCACAGGTCATGAACGACGAGCCCCCGCCGCTCGCAGGGGTCGCCGCAGCCGCTCCAGGCCCCAGAAGCTCACCCGCTTCACCGCCTCGAGCACAATACGAGAGTCCATTTTTGACGAGCCCCGCTGCCGTTCCACAAAAACGATTGGCACCTCTTGCACAATGCCGCCCGCAGCCAGAACCCGCCTGAGCATGTCAATCTGAAATACGTAGCCAGAGGACTGCACGCCAGCCAGGTCCACCCGCCGCAGGATGCGTGAGCGATAGGCCCGAAAACCTGCCGTCACGTCGTGAACCCGCAGACCAAGCGCCAGGCGCGCATACCAGGAACCCATGCGGGAGATGACATCCCGGTACCAGGGCCAGCCCACAGTCATGCCCCCGCGCACCCGCCGGGAGCCAATGACCACATCCACCTGGGACCGGTGTTCGAGGGCAGCCAACAAACGCGGCAGATCCTGGGGCCGGTGCGAGCCGTCCATATCCATCTCGCAAATCACCGCGAACTCCCGCTCTAGCCCCCAAGCAAAACCAGCCAAATAGGCGGGCCCGAGCCCCGAGGACCCTGCCGGTGAATGACCTCAACACGCTCCTCTTGCTGGCTCAGATGCTCGGCTATCTGCCCGGTGCCGTCAGGAGAATCGTCATCTACCACCAGCACCGTAGCCCGCGGGCAGGCCAGCAAGACCCCGCGCAGGCCAGCAGTTATATTGTCTGCCTCGTTGTAAGTAGGCATGACCACTAGCACACCCTGGCCACTAGCCAGCGCAAGATCGTGCTTCACCGTCAGGCGAGCCCGAGCGGGCTGGGTTTGAGCTTGCACTGGGCCGCGCGCAGGCCGGTATTGCCCAGAAGCGCCGCTCATCGCTTAGTACCGTAAGCGCCTTGCAAGTACGCCTGGGGGTAGGGCGCCTGGTTGGTGGGCAGACCGAGCTTATAGGCTGCTCGCAGGGGCCAGTAGGGATCACGGAGGGCAGCGCGACCAATCTCGACCGCGTCGGCCTGCCCCCATCGCACAATGCACTCGGCCTGCTTAGGCTTGGTAATCAGCCCAACTGCCGTCGTCGGCACTAGCGCCTGGGCCCGTACCTGCTGAGCAAATGGCACCTGATAGCCGGGCTTGGCAGGCGTATAGACCCCGCTTACGATAGCCCCAGTTGACACGTCCACCAGATCCACGCCGTGCGCTTTCAGCACCCGCGCCAACTCGATAGTCTGCTCCAAATCCCAGCCGCCCTGGGCCCAATCGGTGGCCGAGACGCGCACCAGCAGGGGCATAGTTTGAGGAATAGCCGCCCGAATTGCATCTGCTACTTCGACAACCAGCCGGATCCGATGCTCGAACTCACCTCCGTACTCGTCGCTGCGGACGTTGGTGAGCGGGTCCAAAAATTCTGAGAGCAAGTACCCGTGGGCCGCGTGAATTTCAATGCCCTCGAAGCCTGCACGCACTGCCCGCCGGGCCGCAGCCGCAAAGTCTTCTACGATGGCGCCTATTTCGCCAACCCCTAGCTGGCGAGGCGTGTCCATCTTCCCGTACGCCAGAGGGCTGGGCGCCAGGGGTTGCCAACCACCCAGGTCAGCCGGCACCGTGCGACTAATATAGCCCAGAGAAGAACAGCCAGACGAGGCCTTACGCCCGGCGTGGTTGAGCTGGATGACCGGCACCGCACCGGCAGCGCGCACGTCGGTGGCGATGCGCTGCAGGGCCTGCTCCTGCCGGTCGTTCCACAGGCCCAAGTCGCAGGGCGAGATACGGGCTTGCGGGCTGACCGCGGTCGATTCCACAATCACCAGTCCAAAACCGCCCAGGGCTCTGGACACATAGTGCTGATAGTGGAAGTCAGTAGCGACGCCATCTTGCGCCTGAACCGAGTACATGCACATAGGCGGCAGCCAGATGCGGTTGCGCACCTGCACCTGCCGCAGGCTCATAGGCGTAAAGAGTCCAGGAACCTTGACTTTCGTAAGCTTAGCAGTCGCCTGCTGGGCCTTGCCCCCTGGCTCGCCCTTGCCTAATTTACTTGACTTCTTCAACTTTTTGGGTTTGTCGGACTTGTGCGCTTTGTCTGGATTGTCTGGATTGTCTGGATTGTCTGCAGCATGCTTTTTGCCTGATTTACCAGCTTCGCCTTCCTGCGCCCGCTCTGCAGCCTTGCCGAATTTGTCGGACTGGCTAGACTCGCCAGCTTTGCCCGCATAATCATGTCCATACTTAGGCATGGCAGCCGTAGTTTCTAGGCCTTCACTGGCTCCGACCGACGTCTGAGCGTGCCGACCAAGGGCATTCACCTCAACGGGCCTGCCAAAAGCCTCCTGGTACTCGTGTAGCTCGTCCATATTCCAGCCTCAACTTTCCTGCTAGCACCACCGTTTCACCTCATCAGCGAGCACAAGCTGGGACACCGCACTCCCCCTACTCCGGGCGGCAGGTCCAACTGGTCGTGTGCTCCCTATTCTAGGCTATATTCTTCGGGTACGCGCAAGCCTTGAGCAAGAACCGGTACCTGCCTTACTCCTCGTCGTCAGCCTCTTGAGCTGGCTGAGCTTCAGCGGGTTGGGCTGGCTGAGTTACGGCAGGCCGGGGCTGCTGAGCAATCGGCGCCCGCTGTTGTTGTTGCTGCTGCTGAGTATTCTGTACCTTGCCCAAGTACTTGTCGTCAGGCTTACCGTAGTCGTTGTCCGCCGGTATATTCGCAGCCTTTAAGTAGTCGTTCATAAACTGCTTCCAAGCCGGGGTGGCAATGTACATGCCGTACCAGGCGCCACGGCTCACACCGTTGATGGTCTTGCCGTTGAAGGACTCCTGGTGTTCGGCGTTGCCCACGGCAACGAATGAGGCCACTTGGGGCACAAAACCGCCGGTGAGCATGTACTTGTCCTCGTGGGTACCGGTCTTAGCGAAGGTCTTACGGCCCCCGTCCAGCTGGGTCGTGGCCGCCTCACCGCCCGGCGTAGAGACACCTTGATTGATGACGTAGGCCGCGGTCTGCGCAATCTTGGGGTCAATGGCCTGGTGGCAGTTGGCGGAAGGCACCTGGATTTGCTTGTTGCGCTTGTCGGTCACCTTTTTGATGGCGATGGGCGAGCACTCCACACCGTTGGCAGCGATGGTGGCGTACACATTCGCCATAGTGAGCGGGGAAGCCATAGCTGCGCCGATAGTGAACGGCGGATGGAAGTACTGGGATGACTTCAAATCCATCTCGTTGGCAGCAGAGTTGTGGTAGCCCATATCTTTAGCTGTGTCAGCTATAGAGCACAAGCTAATCTGCTGGGCGATTGCACCCTGGGTCGTGTTGTGGGAGCGCACAATACTCTGCAGAGGTGTCTCCGGCGAAACATTGCCTCCCCCAGAGTTGGTCACATCCCAGTAACCACCGCCGAAGTCATGCTGCTGGCCACTTGAATCCTTACAGTTAAAGGACGAAAGCGGGTAATGGGTAGACGTGACCAAGGGCTGGTTGACCGACTTGCCCGCCTGCATCCAGGAGACAATATTGATAGGTTTCCAGGTTGAGCCCGTCATGAAGCCCTGGCCGCCGCCGTCCACCTCGTCCACCGCATAGTTGATGGCCGTGCGGGTGCCGCCCGATTTCTCTGTGGCATCGTAGGTGCGGTTGAGGCCGAACCCCAACACTTCGCCCGTACCAGGGCGGATAGCAGCCAGTGCTACCTCGAAGCCGGAGGGGTCATCCACGGGAATAGTAGCGCGGGCCGCGTTCATGGCCGCGTTGTTGGCATTGACATCGAGCGTGGTGTAAATGTCGAGTCCGCCCTCCTTGAGGAGTCGGTTGCGGGCCTCGGGTGTCTTGCCAAACTCTTTAGAATTCAAAATCTGCTTGGTCACGTAGTCACAGAAGAAGGCAGCGTCTCCAGCGGTCTGGCAGCCCGCATACACCTCCTGCACATGCAACATCTGATCCAGGGGCTTGGCCTTCGCTTCGTCACGCTGCTTGGCCGAAATATAGCCCTGCTGTTCCATCAAATCGAGCACAATATCGCGCTGCTCTTGGGAGGCCTTCACGTCTACTGTTGGGTCAAACTTGGCCGGATTCTTGGTCACTGCGGCAATCGTAGCCGCCTCGCCCGCGTCCAGGTCCTTAGCTGACTTGTTGAAGTAGCGGCGGGCCGCCGTCTCCACCCCATAGGTTTTAACGCCGAACTGGGCAATGTTTAAGTAGCCCTGCAAAATCTCAGCCTTGGAGTACTGCTTTTCCATCTGCACGGCGATCAGCATCTCGCGCATCTTACGGGCGATGGTCTCCTCGCGCGCGTGGTACTCGGCGATCGGGTCGTCGTTCTGCTCAGCCTGGGTCATGAGCACGTTCTTGACGTACTGCTGGGTCAGGGAAGAGCCTCCCTGGGTGTCGCCCTGCTTCACATAGGTCTGAATGAACGCGCGCAGAACGCCCTGCATATCCACGCCTGAGTGCTCGAAGAAACGGCGGTCCTCCCGGGCCACCACGGCCTTTTGCATGGTGTTGGAGACATCTTTCAGGGGCACCACAATGCGGTTTTGCGCGTAAAAGGTAGCGATGACCGTGTGCCCGTCGGAGGCGTACAAGCGCGACTGCTGGGGCAGGTCGTTCACATTGAAATCGACGTTGTCCACGGACAGGCTGGGCAGCAAGTGCTTAGCCGCCGCGTTCGCTCCATACACGCCGGGCAGGAGGAAACCAGAGACCACCACACCGCCAGCCACGCAGAACATCAGGTAAGCCAGCAGGAGGGTGAGAAAGCGGTGAACGGTCATCGACTTCTTGTTTTCAGGCATGTCCCTATTCTAGAACTGCCGCTCTACCTGTCAGCGCAATTGTGACTACCAGCAAGCTCCCAGCTAGAACCCCTTTTACATGCGAGAGCGCCGAATCAGCGCTCCTGGGTGGTAAATAATGATGGTGCGACCTTTACGAGAAATCCACTTGCGGTTGGAAAAGTCCATCAGCGCCTTGTTGACCGTCTCCCGGGAGGCACCCACCAGCTGGGCCAGCTCCTCCTGAGTCAAGTCGTGCGGCACCATGAGCCCCTTTTCGAAGGGTTCACCAAACCGGGTGGCCAGGTCAATCAGCGTCTTGGCCAGGCGGGCTGGCACATCCATAAAGACCAGGTCGGAGATGCGCTCGTTGTTGGCCCGCAAGCGCCCGGCGAGCACTTCGAGCATATCGACCGCCACCCGCGGGTGCTGATTGAGCCAGGCGAACAGGTCGTCGCGCTCCAGGGAGGCCACCTGGGTGCCGCTGACCATCACCACGGCAGAGGCTGTACGGGGCCCGCCATTAGGGTCAAAAACGGGAATCTCCCCCAAAATTTCGCCACGGCCGTGAATACTCAGCAGCTGCACGCGGTGATCCATGGACTGGCGGACCAGCTTGACTCGACCCTTTTCCAGCAGGTACATGCGATGGTCGGTGTCGCCCTGCCGGAAGATAGTCGAGCCCTTGTCCAGCCGGTACTCCTTCAGGGAGCTTAAGAGCTGACCTGCCTCCTGCCTGGGGACACGCTTGAAGAGCGCGGTTTGCAGCAGAGCATTGTCCTCTTGCGGACCTTCGTTAGCTTTACGAACCACCACCATCCAACTTTCTCCATCGTGTCACGAGTCATCTTCGACCCCCAACTCCTGCGACTCGTCACCAATTCCTGGGCACTCTGAGGGTCAGCATCTAGCGTATTGTGCTTACGAGTGAAACAGCTGCATCAATTTGACCGTACTTATCATACGATATCGGCTGTCCATTGTACTTGGGAGAAGCGTTCGGCGGCGAGCTGTCGGCCCGCCTGCTCAACCTGCTCGCCCAGCCTAGCCAGGTGCGCCTTCGGGGCCAGAGTCGGCAGGTAGGCGAGTAGGGCGGTCAGTAGTTGGGACCGGCTCAAAGCCGTCTGCCCCTTGAGCGGAGCCACCCTCGAACGAGCCGAGCGCACGGCCTTATCTGCCATCTTCTCCTGGGACACGTTGAGCACCTGCATCATGGTATCTGTATCAATATCGTAGGAGAGCATGTCGTGGTGGAGGAGGGCTCCTGGCTCGCCTGCCCGGCCAGGGAAACGGCGCTCAGCTGCCCCGCCGATTTTGCCCTGCGAGGAGGCAATATCGTTCATACCAGACCAGCCAGCTTCAATCCCCAAGTGATTGAGGCTCTCAATCAGCCACCAGTCGCACAGGCGGTATGTCCACAGATGATTCAAGCCCTGAGCGAACTGAGCGGGCGTGTAAAGAGAGTAGGTGATGACATGCTCGGGCCGAGCGAACATTGCACCGCCGCCACTCACGCGCCGGACCACACTAAAACCGAGGCGTTCGGCCGTCTGGAGGTGTACTTCATTGCTCAAGGATTGAAAGCGGCCGATGACCACCGCCGGGCTGGCCCAGTTCCAAATACGCAGCGTGGCTGGCTCACGACCCTCACAGACAGCTTGCGCTAAGGCCGCGTCGAGCGCCACCTCCTGGGCTGGCTGCCGGGGCCGATCCACCACGATCTGCAAGGGCAGGGCCCGCCAGCGCTTTTGAAAAACATGGCGGTGCTCTTGGTCAAGGTCCCTGTATAGTTCAGGGGCCTGCTGCCCCTGAGCCAGAGGGCTCAAGGGCCCGTAAGCACGAATGGCTCCAGCCGGTACATCAGCTTGCTCCAGGGCGCGCAGAAGGGCAAGTGTCAACGTGCGAGCGCTGGCCCCTATGAGCTCAACACCCTTATGCTCCTGCAAAACCCTGGCGAGTGCCCCTTCCACTACTGGAGCTTCGAGGGGGAAGGTCATGCTCACTATGCACTGATCCAGATCTTCAACCAGGTCCTCTTGCCTGTCGACGGATTCCAAGAAAAAGTCGCCATCAATCTGACAGTGCACCATGCGAACTGCTGAGACTTCTGACGCTGGTTCGCAGCTGATGGTCACACTGACAGCGACCAGCTTGCCTCCCGGCATCTTGCACTCGCCGCGCACGAGTTGTTGGCTACCTTGCATATCCCCCGGCATGTAATCGGCTTTCAATCGGTCAGTTCCGCACCGTAAGCATCTTGGTGGCGCGAGCTACCGGGCTTAGAGCACAGGATGAGAATGCCTTCCACGATCCCCCAAATCCACGAGACTGCGGGACCGATGAAGAAGAAGAACGCGCCGATGCAGCTAATCATCAGCTGGGCCATGCCCCTGCCCGTGTTGCCTAAATAGAAGTTTTGCACACCGAATGCCCCCAGGAAAATGCCCAGGAGTCCAGCTACTAGCTTGCTGTGGGGCTTGCGCTGCTCGGCCGACTGACCGACAACTTGAGCGGCTGCACCGGCAACTCCCTGCTGGTAGCTCGCTTGCGGGTTCGTGGCCTGCGGAGTAGATCCCTGCGGATATGCAGTTGGAGCATTGACAGACTGATTGTATGCCTCTGGAGCATATCCAGCTGGAGCGCCAGACTGCTGCACGGGTGCGGCCTGAGGAGCTGCCGAGCCAGAGAACTGGCTGGGAGCTGTGACCGGCGCGTACTGATTGCCGGCTGCACTCACTTGGTCTACTGGTGCCTGGTCTGCAGGATTGGCCTGACCTGCCTGAGTCGCCTGATTCGCTGGATTCACCTGGTCTGCTGGATTCACTGGATTCACTTGGTAGGGCGTCTGACTATAGGCCTGGCTCGGAGCCCCGTACTCGGGCTGACCCTGGCCCGGAACCACATATCCCGGCTGACCCTGCCCGGAGGCAGTATACTCCGACTGACCGGTCTGAGCCCCATAGGCTGACTGGTTTGAGCTAGAAGCCCCGTAATCGGGCTGACCCTGGCTAGAAACTGAGTACGCTGGTTGGCTCTGGCTCGAACCCGTACTGTTCGGCTGGCTTTGGCCCGAAGCTGCGTATGCAGACTGCCCCTGTTCCTGCTGCGAGGAGGACCACTGGCTGCTGTAGGCGTTGAAATAAGCGGAGTTCTGGCCAACATCTTCACTGGAATCCCCAGCTGAAGTACCACTGGAGTAGTCCGCACTGTAGGTCGCACTCGAAGTATCTTCGGGCGCGGGAGCAGGCGTTGGGTCGCTAGAAGCAGACGAGGGAGCTGCGGCACTATCGGCGCTCCAACTGTAAGCAGCGGACGCGCTCGAAGGCGTTGGCGACTGGTAGGCACCCGGCTGATAGGCAGAATCCGAAGCGCTTGTCGGGCTTGGGCTGCCATACTGGAAGCTACTGGCCGGGCTCTCGTAGCTCGAAGCTGGACTCTCGTAGCTCGGGGCCGGGCTCGCAGACTGCTCTGGCGACCAGGAGTATGGGTTCTGCCCATATTGACCGCTCGCTTGGCTGCTCGCCTGACCGCTCGGATTCGTAAAACTGGTTTGCTCCGGGGCACCACTGCCGGCGGATGCTGCATCCTGCCAGCTGCCCGCACTGCTAGCGCTCTGCCAAGGCTGCTGACCATAATCGGACTGCTGACCCGCCTGCCAAACGCTGTTAGCCGCGGAAGATACCCAAGATGACGACGCAGAAGCTGAGCTCTGCTGGCCCAAGTCTTGGCCGCTAGCTGGCGCACCTACTGACGCTTGCCCATAGGTATAGCTACTTGGCTCATAGCTGCCGTAAGGGGTGGCCGACCCGTACGAGGCGTCAGACCCATATGGGAGGGGAACCCCTGGGACCGGCTGACCGGCTGCTACGGGCTGCCCGGGCGCTGGTGAAGAGCCAGAAACGGCCTTATCAGCAGGCTCCTGTGGCTGCACCGGCTGCCAGGGCGCCCCGTACTGGTTTGCGTCCCCTGCCTGCTTCTGGTCAGGATTTGTATCGCTCACTGTGCTCTCCAACCTCTTCGCTGCTGCCAAACTGATTGCTCAGCTGACATCAACCTACTGTTTCCAGCTGCCTCCCCCTGGCCGCGTGTCTATCTGCATACAACTATAGCCTGTGCCCTGTCAGTCTAAGCCACTCCACCCGTCTGAAGGTCCGGATCGTCCGGTTTCATCAGCGATATACAGAAGGCATTTTCTAGGGCCAGCTCCTCCCACTGCCGGTAGCGGCCAGATGATCCCCCGTGCCCAGCGTCCACTTCCACCTTGACCATGGCATCGGCAGCCACAGCCTCTTCTTGCAGGCGAGCCACCCATTTGAGAGGCTCCACATAGAAGACTCGAGTGTCGTTGACCGACGTGGTGGCAAAGACCACCGGGAAGTGACTGCTGCCGAAACGAGTCAGGCGCTGGGCCGCGTCAGGCACATTTTCGTACGGCGTATACGACTTCATATACCGGTAAACCTCCGGGTTGTGCAGGGGATCTCCCCACTCATCCCATTCCGTCACCGTCAGTGGCAGGGAGGGATCCAAAATTGTGGTGAGCGCGTCCACGAAGGGCACGTCTGCCTCGATACCGGCGTAGAGCTGAGGGGCCATATTGGCGATAACGCCCATGAGCAAACCACCTGCCGAACCGCCGTTGGCCACCGTACGAGTGGGATCAATCCAACCGGCTTCTTGCAGGGCAGCCGTGCAGTCTATGAAGTCCTCAAACGTGTGGAGTTTCTTGAGTCTGCGCCCTTGCTCATACCAGGCGCGACCCATCTCTCCCCCGCCGCGCGTGTGGACGCAAGCGTAGACTATACCGCGGTCCAGCAGGCTCAGGCGGCCCACCGAGAATCCCGGATCGGAGGCTATTTCATAGGAGCCGTAGCCGGTGATGAAGCAGGGAGAGCCGGAGCTGGGAGCAGCGGTTTCTTGGCCGGCAGCTTCGGGCCAAGTCAGCGCAGCAATATCGCTAGGAGCTTCCAAGAACTGACTGCTTAGGCCCTCGTCACCCCCGTCTAGGGCAGGTACCAGGCCCCGCCGCCAGACCAGAGAGACCGGCACGCAAGCCCCGTCTCGCACCTTCACCCAGAGCCTGCGCTCGGCATAGTTGGCCTGGTCAAAGTCGCCCAAGACTTGAGCCCGTTTCAACAACCGGTCCTCGCCGGTAGTCACATTGAGCTCGTGAAGCTCGGCAGGAGCGGTGTAGGAGGCAAACGAATAGCGCATGGTTGGCGCTTCGTAGGAGGCATTGTCGCCCGCTGCTATGGCATAGATCCGGCTGCTATTGCCTCCCGCAGGCTCCACTTCCCTAAAGGACCAAGGCCGGCCAGCTTGCAGGTCTTGCGCCGCCTGAGCAGTAGGGATAACCGCCAAATGCATGAGGCTGTTGGCCCGGTAGCTGAGCAGGGCGAAATGCTGGTAAATGCCCATGCCCTCGATACTGAGCCCGCGAGCGCCCTGCAAAATCTCGGGATTGTCTGCTTGATAATAGGGCTCATTGAGAGGAATAGATTGGTCGGAGCCGGCCTCTTCGCAGCCGTAGGGCGAGCCTTGAGCTATGACTACGCCTTCGTCGAAGCTGAATGGCGGCTGGTGGCTTCGCATGTCTATAAGGCGCACGGTAAAGTTGGGATTATCCAAGTTGTGGTAGACCACGGCCACGGGAAGCGGCTGTCCGTCACCACCTTCACCGCCTTCGGGAGCGGGCAGGGAGGCAAAGGATACGTCGTATTCCACACCATCTTGGCGCTTGATGAAGGGCTTGAAAGTGCCTTCTGGCTCGTCTACCGAAAGCAGGAGCACTTCACTCGTGGTCTTGGAAGAGCTGCCGATTACTACTGAACGCTCGTCGAAGCTCAGGCCCACGCCCACCCAGTAGCGCTCATCTTCCTCAGTAAAGACGCACACGTCGCTGCTAGTGGGAGTGCCCACCTTGTGACGCCAGACAGAGTAAGGTCGCCAGGCTTGGTCAACTTTGGCGTAGAAAACCCACTGAGCATCGGGCGTGAGCACAGGACCGGATGACACTTGGTCTATGCGGTCGGGAAGGTCTTCGCCCGTTGCCAAGTCTCGCAGGCGAATGTCGTAGCGTTCATCGCCATTGGTATCAACGCAGTAGAGCATCCAACGCCCGTCTGAGCTCACGTCGAGGCCACCGAGCCGGAAGAAATCGTGACCTTCTGCCTCACGATTGTTGTCGAAGAAGACTTCCTCGCCGGGCATTGAGCCGGGAGCGGAGGTGCGGTCTATCTCGGGAGGGTTCCAATCGTTGGGGTCTGTAACCGGCATCCTGCACTGCATAGCGTACTGGGATCCCTCGCGGGTGCGGGTGAAATACCAGTAGCCGTGCATGCGGGTGGGCACCGACATGTCGGACTCTTGAATGCGCGATTTGAATTCGTTAAAGAGCGTACTTCTCAGGGCCTCCAGGGGCTTAAAGCGCTGCTGGCAGTAGCCATTTTGGGCCGCTATATAGGCGCGAGTTTGCTCACTATCTTTCTGCCGCAGCCACTCGTAAGGGTCCACAAAGCTATCGCCGTGGACTTGGCGCAAGTGGGGGCGCTGCTCGGCTTGGGGCGGGCGCAGGCTCGCTGGTGCAGGAAAAATGCTTGAAGCAGTCTGGAAGGTCATGAGCCGATTATAGGCCCACCGTGGCGGCAAATGTGCTCAAGGTAGGGCAGCATGGTTTTCATCAAGTTAGCTCCCGTAGTGCCGTAGAAAACGGGCACGTCCATCTCGGGAGCGGGCTGGGTGCTGGTGCGCTTGACCGAAGGCAGGCCAGACTCACGCGGGATTAGCTGGCGAATGCCAATGGCAAGAACCCTTCCCGGGTATCGGCGCACCACCTCCGCGTAGGTGGACGGGTCGCTCTGCCCGTCGTCGCCGAAGAGAATAAAACGCATACGCGGGAAATCGGCCATGAGCTGTTGGATGAATTCTTGCTTGTGCTGCACGGTGGAGGGTATAAACGTTTTCGGTCTGGGATCCAGGTCGCGCAAGAGGATAGGCCCAGCAGGGAAGCCGTGGTCGTTGATGAACCTGCGGATGGTTGCCTCCACATTCCAAGGCGAGGCAGACAGGTAGAAGAAAGGCATATTGCGGTCAATGCTGCGAATGCGCGAGTAGAGCACGCTCATGCCCGGCACCGAGGCTCGCTTGGTGGGATTGGCCAGCAGGAGATTGTATCCAGCTTTGAGGAGGCTGGGAGCCTGCGTGACCAAAATAGTGTCGTCAATGTCTGAGATGACCCCAATGCGGGCCGAAGAAGGAATTGTGTACAGGGGACCCGGTGCCAGCGAACGCCGGGAAACGTGGTAGGTCACCTGGTGCGGACCAGGTTCGAGTTGGTGTTCCGCCACAAGGTCCAGAAAGCCCGAGCGGTCAGATAGGGCCAGTTTGCTGCTCTGATTGCGGCGGGTATCGGGGGCGTCGTAGAATTCGGAGTCGCCCACCTGCACGGTTTCAATGGGAACGCTGTCGATGGCGATCGCCACGCGAGTGTGGGCAGCTGGCACCGTCAAGGCTGTCCAAATGCCCCGGCTCACGGAGCTGGACTGGGGGCCGGGCGGCGATAGGACTGTGCGGCAAATCAGACGGGAGTAGTGCTCAGTGCCGTACCCTACGTAGGGCTCCACGCGCGGATACCAGCCCAGCCTGCGGCAGAGGGCAGCAGAGAGCCGGGCCCACAGGTCAAAGCCGGTGGTCACCCCCACACGGGTCAGTCGTACCGGCAAGGTCTGCCGCTCCAAACGCTCGTGAGGCGAGGCAGCGTCAAAGCTGGTAGCCACATGCCTTGCCCGTATGGCTGCATGCCTGTGCCCTGGCTTCTTCCCGCGCTCATCTTCACTCATGCTCGCCTTTCCGCCCGCAGTGGTACCGCCTTATTGGGCTGCCTCAATGACCTTGGCATAGTCGTCGGCAGAGAGCAGGTCAGGCTGGTCGTCATCCAAGTCCATTTTGAGAATCCAACCCTCGCCATAGGGGTCGGCGTTGATGACGCTGGGGTCGTCCGAAGCTGCACGATTGACGTATGTAATGGTTCCAGACACTGGGCAGACGAGCGGTTCGACAGCCTTGGAAGACTCGAGTTCCACAATCTCGTCGCCCGCATCTACGTGGGTGCCGGTCTCGGGCAAGTCCAGAAAAACTAAGTCTCCCAGCTGCTCGGTCGCGTACTCGGTCACGCCGAGCACGGCTGGCGAGTCGGATTTGTCAACCCAAACGTGGTCCTGTGAATAGTTCAGCTGGTCGGGAATGCTCAACCGCTCTGCGTTGTTTTGGGATTCACTTGTCATTGTTTTACCTATTCTGCGGGCTTGAGGTTTAGAAGCTGGTCCTAAGCCTGACCACTCGCCCTCGTTCTTAGCGGACTGCGTGGGTCGGTTGCTCGCCAACAACCCGAACCATGGTTCCAGCAGGGCAGTTGTCGTAAATCCATTTGGCATCCTGCTCGTACATGTTGATGCAGCCGTGCGAACCTCGGTTGGCTGCGTCACCGTGAGCGATGGCGTCATAGTTCCAATCGGCGGTATGGAAGCCTTCGGAACCATTGTAGTAGGAGACCCACTTGACGTTGGGAGAGACGTACCCAGGGCCGCGCATGGTCTGAATCTCGTAGCGAATATTGATGAAGAAGGTGCCCAAATCCGACTCGTCGCCGTCACGGGGCAGCCCTGAGCAGATGGGGAAGCTTTTGACTTCCGTCGTACCCTTGTAGGCAGTAGCGGTCTGCGTGCTCAAATTGACTTCCACCCACAGGTCGCCGTCGGGCACGTCGGTGCGCAGCGTGCGCGTCTCCACCTTATGGGGCTCCACATCTACTGCGGCTTGGATGTTCTCAATCTTGCCGGACTTGAGATGGTCGGTAATCTGCCGGGCAATGTCATCTTGGTTCTTTACCTTGATGCCATCGACACCAGCCGTCGTCACGCCCAAAACGTTGCCCTTGCTGTCTTTCACGTTCTTCTCAGGCACCATGTCTTGGTTGAGCTGCTTAGGTAGCTCAGTGTCGGCATAGGCCTTGATAGCCTGCGCATCGTAGGTCAGGTTCATCTGGCCCTTGAGCAAATCAGAATCCACATGTATCCACTTGGCCACTTGATCCTTGGGGACCGTGTAGTTGCCACCCTTTTCGCTACCCACTACCAGGGGTTGGGCCAGTCGCTGGTTGGCTTGGTCGGCCGTGCTGGCGGCCACATCCTTGCTGATAGGCATGTCCACGTCGCTGTAGGTGAGCGTGAGTGTGCGCTGCTGGCCGGGACTGCTAGCCAAGGCGTTGACGGCCTGCTTGGCGACTTCAATCTTGGGAGCCTGACCTCGCTTGCCCTCCTGCACAACAAACTGATGCGAGCCTTCGTCGTAGTGAACGGAAGAAGGCACGGCCCGCGCATCCTCACCAATGAAGGTCTTCGTCAGGTAGTCGTTCATCTTCGCCTCGTCAACGGAGAGCGTCAGAGGCACCACTTGCTTCTGGAAAGGATTGACTCTGGCGAACTCGTTGGAATCCTTGGCGGAGACAATCTTGTTGACAGTCGACTTGACATCGGCCTGCACGCCCAAATCCGTCAGTTTCGCCTTCGTGCGTCCGCCCTTGTTGTCAGTTACGGTAAAGCCCGAAGCTGCGACCTGCGAGGAGACAATCTTTTCGAGCTCCTGCGGGGTTCGACCCGCCACGCTCTGGCCTGCAAATGTGACCCCTGGAGCAGCCCGGTCCTGGTAGTAGGAGCGAGCGCCAAAGAAACCGACAATCAGAGCCACGATGACCGCGGCCAGCAGGCACAATGAAATAATCAGCCCCCAATGGTGGCGATTGATCCGCCGGGCCACATGAGAAGCTGGATATGTTGCCTCGCCACTGCCCTCTGTGCCTTCTGCGGACTGCAAATTCATCAGCCGAGCATAGGCAGCCATATCCTCGTTGGCCTGACCAGGCTGGCCACTTGGAGCCTCATATGAGTCAAACTGCCCCTGCATTTGCCCAAACGTGCTCTGCATCTGATCGACCGGCGAAGCGGCGTACTGCTGCCCGGCCTCTGGCGCGCCCCAGCTCCCAGCAGCCGGTCGAGCACCAGCCGCAAGCGGAGGGATAATTTGGGTGGCATCTTCGGGCTCGGCCTGCCCGGACTGCCCATAGGAGCCCAGTCCCGAGTATGCATCTCCCGCCGCATATGAAGGGAGTTGCCCATTACCATACTCTTCGTTGGTCATAGCTCACCTTTCACAATCTACTCAATTTATTCAACTATAGACTAAGGCCGCGAAGGCCGGGGCACTTTCTGTCGCACCAGCAAATACATCGGTGGGATTCACAGATGCTTCTGGCCACACCTACCCCTGCCCTTGCCTACAGCTCCCGGCCCAGCCACTGCTCAATCATGGAGTGGGCCACCGAAGCCTTGCGCGGCGCGCTCATCTGGCCGAGATCTATGGCCTGCGAGTATTCATCTCGAGTCATCCAGCGCGCGTCAGACACTTCCTGCCCGTCCACACGAATCTGCGTGCTCAGGGCCTGGGCCTTGAAGGCCATCATCAGCGAAGCGGGGAAGGGCCAGGGCTGGGAGCCTATGTAGCGCATCTGACCCAGGGGAATGCCCAACTCCTCCATGGTCTCCCGGCTCACCGCGTGCTCCAGGCTCTCCCCTGCCTCTACGAAGCCCGCGCACATAGCGTACCGGTCAGTCGGCCAGCTGGCGTTGTGCACGAGGAGCAGGCGGTCTTGGCTGTCCACAATGGCGGTAATCACAGCGGGCTCGATGCGCGGGAAAAGCGTGCGCGCCCGCCCTTCCTCACTGCAATACTGAGTCCAGCCGTTGCCGTCGGCCCGTACGGGAGCCCCGCAACTCGGGCAGTAGTCTTGACTGCCCTGCCAGGCGCTCAAGGCCACGGCGCTGGTGGCCAGACCCGCATCACGAGCTGAGCACCGGGCGGCCAATACCGCTAGATCTAGCCAGTCAAAACGGTTCGCAGCAGCCTGCACAAATTGCCGAGCCCGCTCACTGCCCTGGTCTCCGCTCAAGAGAGCGTCGGCAGCCTGCAGGTCCAGGGCAAAAAAATGCTCCTTCCCGCTCGCCCCCAAGTAATACAGCGCATCGCAGCTCTCCTGACTGCCCCGCAACTGCTGGGGAAGATATTCACCTGAGAGCATAGCGAGACGGACAGGGCCGCCAGCCAGCTTGGAACGCTCCAGCGATTTAAGCGGCACAGCCACCTGCCCTGAGCGAACCAGGCAGACCCGCGCACCCGCCTGCTTATCCTCCAACACATGCTTCAATAAGTTATGTACTTGCCGCAGCTCTGTATGATAGTCCACCCGAGACTGGGCCAGGGGCAAGAAAGGCAGGACCTGGGCGAGCGCGAGCGGGGAGAAGTAGGACTGACTAGCTTCCACTGAAAAACCTTTCACAAGTACACGAACAAGTACACAAATGGGGCTACTGGTGGTTGACGCGGCGGACCAAATCCAGTAGGGCAGCCGCCACCTGGTCCGGGTGCTCAACGGCGCTGAAGTGGCCGCAGTCGGCGATGGCGGTGAACGAAGCCTGCGTAGAGGTCAACCCGTTCACAATGGTCTGCATGGCGGCGGGCGGGCTAGAGGGGTCAAGCTCGCCCGAGACAACGGCAACCGGCACAGTGATGCCCGCCAGCACCTGGCTCTGGTCCGGCCGCCCGGCAGCCATGCGCTCCCGCCAAGCCAGACCCTCAGGGCTCTGGTCCTGAATCCAGTTAGTAAAGGTCTCAATGCACTCGGGCGAACGTTTGACGCTGGAGTCCTTGGGGCCAGCCTGAGCGAAGTGCATAACCGGCTCCACGCTGTGCGTTTGCAGGGCCTTAGCCGCTACGCCCAGGCGGTTGACCCTCCCCTGGGCCGTGTCAGCGGCCACCGTGGTATCGCACAGAGCCAAGCCAGCCACCATCTGCGGGTGCAGGCGCACCATAGCCGCTGCCAGGTATCCGCCCATTGAAAGACCCACCCAAATAGCCCGCTCGTGACCCGTGGCCTTGAGCCACTGAGCGTACGCCTCCGTCATGCGATCCAAAGCTTGTGGGTAGGCGCCGTCACTGGCAACCGGCCCGGTTTGCTCGGCAGAAGGCACGGGCGAATCCCCAGCGCCGGGCATATCGGGCGCGTAGATAGGGAAGGGCTCCAGGCCCGACTCCCTGGCCTGCCGGACCAGCTCCTGGGCGCACTCCTGCCACATCCGGTAATCGATGGGAAAAGCGTGAAGCAACACCAGCGGCAGGCCCTGCCCCTGGCTCAACACATGATTGACAATGTCCATAAATCGTTCCCTCGAATCTGCTCACACATCCACATCCACATCCACATCAACATCAACATCCACAGCTCGCACCCAACTGACCACGAGCCGCACTCGCCCGTCCGCATGAGCCTAGCGGGCGCCCGCAGCTTCGACTCTAGGCGCTCGCTCTTACAAAATGCTGTGGGCCAAAGCCCCTACAAGACCCTACGAGCCCTTACAGGACACCTGCCCACAGGAGGGCCTGCTTGAGGAGCTTGCCGTGGCCGCCCGGCATCTGGCTGGCGAACACGTCCAGCATGTCCGAATGCGGCTCCACCCACTCCACATCCAAGGTCTCGTCCTGGCTCTTGCAGTCACCAGCCACCGGCACCAGGTAGCACAAGGCAATGGCGTGCTGGCGGGGATCGTAGTACTCGCTCGCGCCGGGAGTGGGGAAAAATTCGGCCACCGTGAAGGGCTGCGGGCTGGGCGGTAGTACCGGCAGTGCCAGCTCTCCCAAGTCCTTGGAGATATTGCGGGCTATGGCTTCGCGGATGGTCTCGTGGTAAAGGATGCGGCCAGTAATCAGGGTGCGCTGAATATTGCCCTCGTCGTCCACGCACAGGAGGGTGCCCACCTGCGTGACCGCGCCGGAGGTATCGGTTCTGGCTGGCACTATTTCCACGTATGGCATGGGCATCTTGCGCCGGGCCCATTCAATCTCCTGGGAGCTGAGCCAGCCCGGAGGATTGCCGTGGCCTGAGCCGCGGATAAAATCTTCGGGCGTGATGTTGGAGAATTCGCCCCGGGCACGACCCGCGTCGAAGTCGGCGTCGTCGGGTATCTCGTCATGTAAGACTGGCATAGCCCTATTATCCTGCTTCTGGCCCCCGCTTTCAAGCCCGCTGCCCGGGGAGCGCAAAACGCCCGAAATCCTGCGCCAAGAGCATATCTTCCAACGCTCGTGGAATGCTAGAGATAACAAAGCGGTTGACCCTGTAACGCCGGGTAGATGAGATCTAAGGAAATGAAGGAGCAATCATGGCAACAGTAACCCTCAACGCACAGAACTTTCAAGACACGATAGAGAAGAACGACTTGGTCTTCGTGGACTTCTGGGCCACCTGGTGCGGCCCCTGCAAGGCCTTCGGACCTATCTATCAGAAGGCTTCCGAGGCCAACAGCGACATCGTCTTTGGCAAGATAGATATTGACCAGAACCAAGACCTGGCTGCCGCTGCGGACATTCAGGCGGTTCCCACGCTCATGATCGCCAAGCAAGGGCAGATTATCTTCAAGCAGGCAGGCGCCTTGCGCGCTTCCGACTTGGACGACGTGATTCGTCAGGCCCGCGAAGTCAAGCTCGACGAGCCCGCCACGGCCGCTGCCCAGGAGTAAGTGGGAGCGCACGGGCCTGCAGTGCTAGCAGGTACTCCTGCCTGTCGATAGACCACCAGCGCCTTTTGCAGTGAGCGAAGTAGCTATTCCCCAGCGGGGATAGGCCAGTAATCGCAAGGATTACCGCCTATCCCCGCTCACGTATGGAGGCTGATTACCTGCGCTCAGCTGTACATATGGAGATTTTGGGAGTAAAATGAAGATTGGTGTGTTTCCGGTGGCGCTCTCCCTACCAGCAGTTCCGAGGAGAGCCGCATACTGGTGCGGAAACTGTCAGTCAGTTACGTGCCCGAAGATCACCGAGGATCTGTAGATTGAGTTAGAGGAGCGCAATGCCGTCCCATCGCAGGAAGCGAACAGCAGCCTTCAAGGCCCTGACCAAGCGTCAGTGGCTGCGGCTAGCAGCAGGATGCACGGTCATCACCATGGTCATTGGTGCTGGCTTTGCCTCTCGTGGCTACTACCAGGCTCAAGACGCTGCCCCGCATCCAGGGGCCACCGCTTTCTCGGCAACGCAGCCGGAGCAGGAAGAGGTCTCGCGTGGGTCTGTGCGTCAGGCGCTGAGCAACCGCGCAGGTGGCTCAAGTGCTGGAACTTCTTACGTGCGCGTGCAGATTAATGGTGCCAACAAGCTGGTGCTCGGCGAACACTTCACCACGGTCAAGTCCGTGCTCGATGCCGGCAATATTACTTTGGACCCGGACGACCAAATCACGCCCTCCTTGGACGAGAAGGTCTCCGAATCCACCACTATCAAGATTGAACGGGCTGACTCCACGGTTCAGACCGAAGATTCTGCCATCCCCTTCAACACTATCGAAGAGAAGACCGACTCCCTCCCCTCTGGCACCCAGAAAGTGAAGACTGAGGGCAAGGAAGGCGTGATGGAGACCACGAGCCTGGTCACCAAGGCCGGTTCCAAGAACCTGTCCAGCAACGTCTTCGCCTCATTCGTTAAGGAAGCTCCGGTCAACAAGGTCATTCAGGTGGGCACTGGCTCCACCTCCCCCGGCGCACCCGCTGGCGCCTCTGCCACTACTGCCCCTGTGGGCGACTCGCAGAGCATTGCCCACGGCTTGGTGCTCTCCCACGGTTGGAGCGAGGGCGATTTCACCTGCCTAGTGCAGCTGTGGAACAAGGAGTCTGGCTGGCGCACGAACGCCGCGAATCCTTCCGGCGCCTATGGTATCCCTCAGGCACTGCCCGGCTCGAAGATGGCTTCGGCAGGCCCTGACTGGCAGAACAACCCAACTACGCAGATTACCTGGGGCCTGGGCTACATAGCAGGCCGCTACGGCAGCCCTTGCGGTGCCTGGTCGCAGTCTCAGTCAGCTGGCTGGTATTAAATCCATCGCTTCGAGCTGTAAGCTCCGGCGGACAAGTCCCCATCACTTATACTGGTGATGGGGACTTTTTATGTCGTCTGAGCGAGCGAAGGAGCTTACGATGAAGGTCGCTGCACGGGTGCTGAGCACCGGCATCTTGCTGCTGAGCATAGGCGGATTGGCGCTGGTTGCTTTCTTGCAGATTCGGGGCGGCACCTTTGCCGACGAGCACCCTGATCTGTTCACCGTTTTCGACAGCGGGCAGCAGGGTTTCTTGTGGATTGGCTTCCTACTCTTTGCCCTGCAGGCCCTGCTCTCCTTGGCCTTATGCGTCATGAGCTTCGCCAGGCGATAGGCTGAATCCAGTAGCTCCTGTTCGCTCACGCTCTACGCTCATACGAAAAGGCCGCCCGGGGATTGCAACCGGGTGGCCTCTTTGTATTTCGAGAGGCTTCAGACCTGCTTTAGAAGAGGGCTTGGAGGACGAAATCGAGGATGAAGAGGGCGCCCACACCCCAGATAATCGGGTGAACTTCCTTGGCTTTGCCCTTGCAGGTCATGGTCAGGCAGTAGGTGATGAAACCAGCTGCCACACCGTAAGAGATGGAGTAGGAGAAGCCCATGAAGATGGCGGAGAAGAAGGCGGGGATAGCTTGCGAGAGGTCGTCCCACTTGATCTCGCCGAAGGTGGACATCATCATGCAGCCCACAATCACCAGCACCGGAGCCGTGGCAGCTCCCGGAACTGCGGAGACGACCGGCGCGAAGAGGGCCGAGAGCGCGAAGCAGGCGGCAATGACCACGGAGGTCAGGCCCGTCCGCCCGCCCGCCGCAATGCCTGATGCAGACTCCACGTAGGTGGTGGTGTTGGAGGTGCCGAAGAGGGCGCCAATTGAGGTGGCCGTCGCGTCGGCGAAGAGGGCCTTGTCCATCTTGGAGGAGAAACCGGTGCCGGTCTCCAGCGCCTTCTCGTCATCGTCGGAGAAGATGCCAGAGCGGCGGCCGGTGCCCACGAAAGTGCCAATCGTGTCGAAGGTGTCGGACAGGGAGAAGGCGAAGATGGTCACCAGCACAATCGGGAGCTTGGATGGGTCGGAGAAGAGGGCCGGGAAGCCCTGGGGCGTGAAGATAGCCAGGAAGGTCTGCGGCAGCTGGGAGAAGGACTCCCCCAGGTTCACCGACTTGGCCATGCTCGTGACACCCATGGGGATGCCGATGAGCGTGACAGCGATGATGGCGATGACGAACGCCCCCTTGTTCAGGAAGGACCAGCGGCCCTTGAACTTGCAGACCAAAAGAACGATGGTAATGAACAGGCCGATAACGAAGAGGATGGTTTGCGGCGTGTTGAAGGTGGTGAGCCCAGGGTTGGCGCCGGAAGCTGAGGTCTTGTCCGGGCTGAACTTGATGATGCCCACGTTCAAGAGGCCCACGTAGGCGATGAAGACGCCGATGCCGCCGCCGATCGCGTGCTGGAGGGATTCGGGGATGGCGCGGATAATCATCTTGCGCAGCTTAGTGGCCGTGACGATGATGTTGATAATGCCGCAGATGAAGACCATGGAGAGGGTCTCCTGCCAGGTAAAGCCCAGGCCCTTGACCACGGTGAAAGTGAAGAAGGCGTTGAGCCCCACGCCCGGAGCCACGCCGTAGGGCACGTTCGCTACCAGCGCCATAATCAATGTGCCGATGATGGCGGCGATAATAGTGGCAATAAAAACGGCCCCCCACGGCATACCAGCCGAGGATAGGACCGAAGGATTGACTGCGATGATGTAGGCCATCGCAAAGAAGGTGGTGATGCCGGCAACCACCTCGGTAGAAACTGTGGTATTATTCTCTTTAAGCCTGAATAGCTCGTGCATAGTTCTCCTATGTATGTCATGATTTGGCGATCCGACATACAGAAGAATATCACGAGCCCAGGCTTTTCTTTCGTTACGTTTCCGAAATATGATACCGGTGCCTTTAGCGCCTTTATTACCGACCTTTCCAGGGTGAGTGGTGCGCCCAAATATGCGGCTGCAAGTCAGCTGATTCTCCAAGCCTTGGGAACGATCTTCTTGCACTGCTTGCTCATGGCTCAGTAGATTCTTCAGCCATGCTGTGAGCAGTGAGTCCCTAGAATAAGCGTCAGTCTTTAGTGACGAGCCTTGTGGGCTGGTTCTTTGCCCCGTGTGCGTTTATGCCGTAAACGAGTGGCTCTCATGGTCGCCGTGCCGGTTATAGCGTTTGCGGTGCTTGTGGCATCTGGTTGCGTTGACATACCCGACTGGCGGGAAGTGCGGGTTTGGGTGCGCTGGTGCAGGTGGGCTTTGCGTAGGCTGCGCCATAACCATAGGCTGGCCAGTAGAATGACACTACCCCAGATGAGAGCCCACCAGGGAAAATCAGGGATAGTGGGTTTAGCCGTGGCGGCTTGCCTGGCTTTCTGCGGGGTAGGGTAAATACGCTGGCCCGTCACAAAAATACGCTGCGTATTAATACCCAGGGGCGTACACGTCACCAACGTCACCAGATCCTGACCCTCAACCGGTTTCAAACTCCTCGTCTGATCAGGGTCCACCACTTGGGTTTTGATCACCTGGTAGGTGACCACATGATTAAAACTGGAGATCGTGAACTGGTCCCCCGCTTTGACTTGGTCCAAATGCGTAAACATCGTCGCCTGCGCCAAGCCCCGGTGCCCAGTCAACACCGCGTGCGTGCCCATACCCCCTACCGGCAGGCTCGTACCCTCCAAATGCCCTATACCTTGTAGGAGCGTATCATCACCAGTCCCATGATAGACGGGCAAGTCCAGGCGGATACTGGGGATCTGAATACGAGCCATGAGCCCATGCCCCGCGTCCAACGCCTGCTCATACTGCTCATGCAAACTCTTACCCTCCTTACTGGAAGGCTGGTTCGTGTTCGCCCGATAGGAGGCACCCGCATGCAACGCCTGATTATAGGCTTGCGCCAAAGCAATCTGCTGCCGGTCTTCCTTCGCTGAAGCCTGCCTAGTGTCAGGCACCCCGTGAGCAATCAACCGTGACTGCTCATACTGCGCCACCCAAGACGCTGCCGACGGATACAATAACGCGCTTATCCCCGCCACCACCAGAACAAACACCAGAACCGCACTCACCCGCTCACCACGCACAAGCCGACGAAACCGGCCAGCGTGAGACACCCGACCAGGGGAAGACCGTCGGCTAGGAGGAGACTTACGGTTAATACGAGTCCCTCGACCAATGGAAGACTCTCGACTAATGGAAGGCTTGCAGCTAGGAGTAGGGGTCGTAGGAGCGTTAGAGGGTAGCTGGCGTGGGTTGCATCGCTTGCCTAATCTCACAACTCACTCCTCTCCCCTATCGTATAAACAAGGACATTCCTACCATCACTAGCAGCGTATAGTGATCCAACCAATGCAAGTGTTCACCCCTAAACCACCCACGCTTCCCCTTGTTGATTACATAAGAGTGCAGGAGTCTGGTTGGGTAAGAGAAGATCCAGCCAGGCTCCTGCCAGGAAACCGTGACCCTATACTAGGGGGAAAAAGGCCACGGTAGTATCACACCAGCATCCCAGCCAAGCAACCACTAGCACACTGGTTCAAAAACCTCACTGCCCTGAGTGAGCAGTCTGCCTGCGGATCACCAGGAACAGGGCGCCAGACAGTAGCAAGACACCAGCTACGGTGAGTACGACCAGGCCAGCAGCACCAGTCAACGGTAGAGGAGGCATGTTGTTCTTACTATTCTCAATGGTCACATCCACGCCAGAAGTCACCCCAGTCTTCACCGCTACTGGCGTAAACGCAGCCGCACCCGTGGGTAGCACGTATCCGGTAGGTGCTTGAATCTCCTTCAGCACGTAGCAGCGTTGCGTGGCATCCACCGGAGCGTTCTTCGAATCCGAGACAAACAGGCCAGCAATCTTCACCTTGCCATCCGCGCCCGTCACAAACGACACATCCGAGCCCACTGTTAACGCCGTGCCCGTGGACTGCGCGTTCGAACAATCAGCCGCATACGGGTCTTGAGCCGCGTACACCTCAAACTTCGCACCCGACAAGCCCGTCGCATGATCACCCGAATCAATCTTGCTGATCACCAGGTCACCCCAGTTCTGGTGCACAATCGGGCTCTCCGGAGGGGTGGGCGGGTTCGCAGGAGGCGTCACCGGAGGGGTGACGGGAGGGGTCGCGGACGTATCCGTATCCGAGTACAGGAACGCCTGGTTCGTGACCACACCATTACCCAGCGAGTCCACCACACCCTTAAACGTGACCGTAATCTTCTTACCAGCCTGGGCTTTCAACCACGTCAACCCAGCCTGCGTGAACGACAAGTCCACATCCTGGCCCGTCACCGTCGCCGTATAATTAGCCGCCGGCACCGGCGTACCATCCTCCAGCACGACCGAAGCCACACCCAAACTCTTCAACCTCGAATCCATGGGATCATGCACAATGTAATACTTAAAATTCGCGTTATCCGCCAACTTCGGCACACTCACCGTCACCGGGAACGACGCCACAGACCCCAAACCCAAGCCAGTCTGCTCGCTCACCGTTTTATCAATAGAACCCACACCATTCTTCGGGTACACATTCACATCATAGAGCCAACCCTTCGTATTCCCATGATCAGGAAAAGGAATCGACACCAAAAACGGTTGAGCAATATCCACCACATTCGACGGCCGCTCAGTCTCAGCCACCAAATACAACCCCACCGGCAGGTCAGACACCGTCGCCAGACCACCACCAGCAGTAGTCACCTCCTTCTTACCAGCCGTATCCAACCCATGCACATTAGGAGCCGTACCCAACTGGATAGTCGACGCATTCACAGTATCCACATACGCGGGAGCCGACCACGTTGAAATCATATCCCACGTCTCAGGCTTGGTCATATCCAAACCAGCAACCGGGAACACCGTGAACTTCACCCCATCAATACCAGGAGTACTAATACTCGCACTCCCATCAGGCTCCGCCACAGCATTCGTCCCATTCTGACGCTCATGCTTATGAATAATCAACGACCCCTTCTTCGCTTGATCAATATCACCAAACGAGGGAGTCGAAGGAGCAGCCGAAGCCACCCCCACCAAACCAAACGACGCCACCGTGGCAGCCACTATCAGCCCCCCAGCAGCACGCACCATACTATGAACTCTCATTCAACTCTCCTTACTAAAAAACAACAACACTTCCAACAACCACCAGCCATCCCAGCCAGCCAACAGCCAGTCCCCCACCAGCAACCAGCAAGTCAAACCAAACCAGCCAGCCAAGCCAGCAATACCAAGCCAGCTAATCAGCCAGTAGACAGATGGCAGACAGCCAATCAGCCAATCAGCCAAGACAGCCAATCCAACTAGGATGGACCCTCACGAATCCGATGAGCACCACACGAACCACCCAGCACCAGCAAAACCATTAACAGGGTTATTAGCAGAGCCGTCGGTAGAACCATCGGACGAGACAACACGGGCACAAGCATGATTTGGTTAGCCACGATGCCTGCCCCTAACCAGACCATCTAAGAGCCTACGAGACCGACCCACACCCAACAGCGAGCCCACCAAAAGCAAGCCCAAACCCAACAACAGGTAAGAGAACACGCTAATACCACCGGTTAAAGGCAGGCCCGGCACCTCATGCTGCACGTTCACAATCTCACCTAAGTCCACACTCGTATGAGACGCGTCAATCGTAAACGGATAGGTTTGCGTCGACAGCACATACCCAGCAGGAGCCTTCGTCTCCTTCAACAGGTACGAGCCAGCAGGCAGGCCAATCACTTTAAACGCCGCGTTCGCCGCATCCACGTCAATGAGATTCGCCTGGCACACGCCACCCGCCGTATTGCAATCCTGCACCAAGTTCAGAGAACTACCAGACACGTCAGCCACCGGAGCACCCGCACTATCCGTAATCCGCCACTCCGAACCCGACAACGGCTTCACACCATCAGAGGTGGGACCAGTAGACTTCTTCCACGACAACGCACCAGCCAACAAACCAGCATCAGCAGCCGAACCACTCACCGTATCCGCCGCCAACGGCACACTCACTACACCGTTCGCATCCACATCCGAATCCTTCGACCGGTCAGCACCCTGCGTTTGCTTCGTAAACCCAACCGACTGACCCTTATCAAACGTCACCGTATAAGCACCCTGAGCCGAACGCAAACCAGTAAACGCATACTTACCAGCCGCATCCGTCGAAGCCGTCAAGTTCACCGGATTACCCAAGTTATCCGTACCAGATAACTTCACCGGCAGACCCTTCACCACCGGCTCAGACGCATCACGAACACCAGCACCATCCAAATCCCACCAAGCCAAACCAGAAAGGCTAGAGGACACGACCTGCTGAGCTCTGTATACCGGACCCACCGGATCCCTCAACCCCGTAATCCGCGCATAGCCTTCATTCGAGATCAGGTCCCCGGCCTTATCACCAACCACGTCAACAGCAACCTTCGCCGTAATCGACTCACCAGAAGCAAACACACCAGGACGAGACAAGCGCACAGCCGTCGACTCACCCACCGTTGCCGGACAACCAGCCGAACCCAAATCAGCCTGCTTACACCACTTCACCGAAGCAGGCATAGGCGTCGCCGTATCCCTAGGCACATTCGACGCCTTCGTATACTCCACCACCACCGGATTACCAGCCACATCACCAGCCGTAACCGTCACCGACCGCAACTTGGCAGAACCAGAAAACGAACTCCCAGCCACACCAGACACCGGCAACACATCAACAATCTGGGGAGCAGTCAGACCACCAGTAGAAGGCTGAGTATTATGCAAACTCAACTCCCAGATGTTCGACTCAATCTGCGCATTGCCAATCTTGTTGACCTCAACCGTGGCCGTGAGATTCCGCTTATCAATCGCGATACCCTCAATAGTGTTCACGCGAACAGAAACCGTCGACGTACGAGAAACTACATCAGAAAAATCCGCGTCAGACCACGCCACCATCGAATTCGTGTAAGACCCATTCGCAGCACTATTTGACACACGAGCCTCCAACACCACATCCGGCACTACCTCTCCCGAATGCTGCTGGTTAAACTCCCAACGCACATACGTCTCACCAGGAGCACAAGCAGGACGCTTCGCATCAGACGGAGTCGAAGCCGACACCAGAGCCGGAGCAGGCTTCGTCCCCCCACCAGAACCATCAGGCGGCACATACTCCAAAGCCCCTGGCAAACAATCCTCCAACCACACCTTATGCACCTGCTGACTATTACCACCCGTCAACGTCGTGTGCATCTTAAACCGCAAATGATCATCACCAGTCGCCGCCACCGCGGGTTTAAAGACACTCGAAGGATCCCTCGTCTCATTACGCGCACCCGATATCAAATTCAACTGCGCCAACGCAATCGTTAACCGATCACCATGCTGATAACGGTTATTGACTGGATCATAACTTGTGGGGAAAACAGCACTATCACTAGCATGTAAGACATCATCAAGGGACATATCACCCACATGCCAAGTATCAGCGGCCCACATGGGAAGAATCGTGCCATTAGCCAAACCAGCTACAGAAGTGAGTCCTATTTGCACAGCACTTGCGCTAAGAGACGGCATGAAAATACGAACACGCACTCGGTTAACCGCTGTGTAAATCGGATGATTCAAATTCATCTTCCCTGGATCATTCCCAGGAACCTTTTCCGGTGCATCATACCAAGTCACACCAGGATTCGAGCAATTATTCGCGTCGGCACCGGACGGAACAGCGCCGCCAGCATATTCCACCTGAATCGGAGAAGCGTTGGCCTCGGAAGAAAGGAAAGCACCATTTATACTTGAACCTGAAAGCCAAACTGGGCGCTTATTCGAGGGAAAGGCATTGAAGGTGTTGGGAACACCTTTCGCTTCCAAACCAGTTAACTGCAGTTTGGTATTGTCCCACACATTACAAGCAACATGCGTCTCATCAGTAAGCATCTCCCCCCACGCACCAGAGAATGCAAGCTCGGAGACCACCTCCTGCTCCTGTCCAATCCAACTATGCCCATCATGAAGGATTGTCGAGTTACCAGGCATCCCTTCTCCTCTACGAGGTTCATCACGGTCATACGTAGCTCTTGACTGATTTTCTGACACACCAGTTACCCCGTAAAATGCATTATCGAAGTTGCCTAGATAGCCGATCCATAGACTAGCGGTATTCGTATCGTCGTCTATCCGTTGATCAGCTGTACCCTGGTGGTCATTGGCAGTAAAACCATTGATATTCAAATCGGTATAGGTATTTTTCTCCTGAAGGCTCCACGATCCACCCGAGCTAAAACCAAAGTCCTTAATCGTGTCAAGCGGTATAAATGTTCCTATTGTCAATGAAACCGCGTAACCATAACCGGTCGGCAGAGTAACATCATGCCAGCTCTTTGTCGGTGTCGTATTTAATGACCAATCAGTACCCTTCAACGTAAAGTATGCCGGTTTCCCAGGCCCAGCCTGGCTAAATGTCAGCTTTCCAGAGTCTCTCACAGAATTCTCGGCTGTAGCAGCACCGACAATGCCAATTTTGGAATAAGGAGTTCCGTCAATGGTTCCACCGTCTTCTGCCCAGGAGGCAACAACACCATATTTTTGAGGATTAGCTTCCATCTGCTGGTATTGCGCCTCGGTTAACCCAGGGAACAACTTCCTTGGAGACAAGTCATCAGTAAACGTCAAATCACCAACGACAGGCATGACACCCTTACCATCAGAAGAAGCAGAAAAAGTAAGAGGAAAATTCATTGCCATACATCTTTTACTAGTGTCTTGCGGACAAGGAAAATTTCCCGGTGAATAGACAATGGGTTGATTACCGCTAATTCCCTGTTTTGAGATGTTCCATTTCAAAGCCGAAGAAGCTTTCACACTCGGAATACTGGGAACTGCGACATCGCTTAAGCCATCACCTTTCAAGACAACGGATTTAGGAGCCAGCACGGAGCCATTCTGAACCATGTTGCTCACACGAACCGACAAAGTAAACGACTCAGCAGCCCCCACCTTCGTGCCTATATTGCAGGACACTGTCTGCTCAGGCAACTCATTAATCGAATTCGCCGTATAAGGCGGTGCCGGACTAGGCACAACGGACGGAGTCACCTGACAATACAGAGGCACTTCATCCAATATCATGCCCTTAGGCAGATCCATCTTAACTGTCGTGTTCTTCGACTCCACACCAGAGACACCATAATCAAGCCGATACTGCACTAAATCATTCACACGCACAATACCGTTATGCTCAGAAGAATCATTGCCCGGATTATCATCCGCGTCAAACGTAGGAGTACCGTCAGAAGTTATTGCCATCGCTATTGTTCGTGTACCCGCCTCGATACGAGGGGTCAACGTGTTCTTCATAGCATCAGCTAGCTTGCGCACGCCATTACCAGTGGCAGTCCAAGCAGACTTCGCCCAGCCAGCCGCAGTAGTAGCAGCCGACTTCGTCCAAGCAACAGACGAGCGAACAGCGGACTTCAAACCCCCCAGCCAGCTGGTGTCAGGAGTAATAGCGGCCATCTGAGACGAGCCAGTCGACCCAGAAGACATGGGAGCAGCAGAAGTAGCAGTAGAAGCAGACGGTGTAATACCGGCAGAAGAAGAATCAGAGGAAGCAGAAGCCTGCTCAGACGCTTGCTGAGCTACAGCAGCTGAATTATTACCCGCAGGGTTCGCTGCAGGCGCGCTAGCACCATTACTAGCGGTAGAAGGACTAGATGTTAGAGACTGAGAGTCCTGGGGGGGGGGTCACAGTACTAGTAGCAGACGCAGCACCCTGCCCCTGCTCAGAGACACCAGCCACAGCCACCGGCACCACCACAGCACCCATCAAGCAGAAAGCCGCCAACACGGTCACTACCCGCCTGCCACAAGACTGCTGCTGAGCCACAAAAATCACCCCTCACAAAAACCAATCCAGAAAAACCCATAAGCAAAACCGAATTCCCCAACCCGGTCACAAAATTTTAGTATACACGACCAGAACGCACAACCGCACATCTGTACCACACGAAAGTAATTTATTCAGCGAGAACTCAGCCCAATACCCACTCCATCAGACCCAGCCAAACTCACCTACACCCACCCCAACAAATGCGTAAAGCGCATAATTATATAAAATTCAAGCAGGAGTCAGATCCCAGCAAGGAGTAAGTGGGCGGCGACCATCATGAAGGTACTGACCACGGCGGTCAGAGCCAGGGTGAAACCGGCCAGGCGGGCGTTGTCGAGAACCTTGTCGGTGTACATAGTGGCAAAAATGGCCGTGGGCGATAGACAGCACAGGGCCACGGCCTGGCGGACCAGCGGATCCAAGGGCAGGAAGCACCAGGCAATAACCGCAAAAGCAATGCCGAAGGGCAGACGCCAGGCTAGGACCTGGCAGACATCCTTGAAATCCTGCTTACTGCCGGGCAGCTCCATCAGCATGCCAACCATGAGCATGGAGCAGAAAGCGTTGGCCCCCGAGAAGGGCTTGGAAATCTGCGCCACCCAAGCGGGCAGACTCACCTGCGCCAGCATGAACGCCACCATCAGCAGGTAGACGTCGAAGGAGGGCGAGCCGAAGAAACCCTTGAGCACGCCGCGAATCATGGAACGCCGGTGGAGGCGACGGGCATCGGGGTCGTCCAAACGGGCCTTGGGCAGCTTCGATTCGGGGCCCGGGTGCTGGTCTGGCAGGGAAACCCCCGGCTGCATGCGCAAGAGCGACTGCGTCATGACCACCGTGCCAGCCGCCACCATCGTGGTATTGCCCACGTCGAGCATGGCCGCCGTGACGATGGCTCCCGGCCCGATCAGCGCCTGGAGCATAGGAAAGGAAAAAGAGCCCAGGTTGAAGCCCGAGACGTTCAGCATAAGGAAAGCGCGGCGAGCTACGGGCGTGTGGCGGGTGGCAGCGTAGACGCACAGGGGCGGGATCATCGCTGCGAACAGGCCAAAAGCTGAGACCAGGAGCAGACTCAAATGGTGCGGATTCGTGGCGAAAGAGTAGATAATAGCGCCCGGCAGCACCAGGTCAAACTCGGCCGCCTGCACCACCCGATAGTCGCGCGGCCCAAAGACCCCAACCCGCTTGAGCAGGTATCCGGCCACAATAATGAGCAGCAGAGCCGCAGGCTGAACCAACACTCCCATACCCCACTGCCTCCCTAAGCTCTACCCGCACCGCGCACACCACTCCCCCATCCTATCGCGCTCCTTCTCCCAGCTTGGCCCCCTGAGCTCCGGCGAGGTGTGCATGTGATAAGTGTCAAAAAGTGGCATGATGAAGAGCACCAGTATTCCCTAGTTTCGTTTCCGCCTGACTAACAGCCGTATTCGCTGCTTACAGTACGAAACCAACCAGCGAACCCAGCGGGTGAAACTTCCAAAACTGTTGAAACAAAGGAGGAAATATGAAAGAAAGCATCGAAGAGCGCGAGAGGGCCAAGGACGAGCGGCTGGCGGACGAAGCCGAGCAAGAGCACTTCCGGCCAATTCCCGGCACTGCCGTATACCGCGGCGCAAACGCCCCAGCCATGAGTGATGAGGAGATAGAAGCACTGTTTGAAGCGGCACAGTCGCCAGCAGATCATCGTGGTCAGTGACCCACATCAGTAACCGCAGGTATAAGACATAGCCTTCATAGGATGAAAACAAGATGAAACAGGCTATTCGCTTGCGGTCACTCTCGTCTCAGTTCAAAAAATTATTGATAACATCAGTGCAGATGGGACTTGAATTGTTTCTGTCTATGTTACAATTCAAGCATGAAGAGCAGTAATGCGGGTGAACGACTGAGGGAAATTTGCGCCTCTCAATGGGGCCTTGTTACCACAGCGCAGGCCGGGGACGCAGGTGTGCCTCGAATCGCGCTTACCAGATTGGCTCAAAGCGGCAAATACGAGCGCCTTGCGCAAGGAGTCTACCGAGATACAGCTGTGCCCAGTAGCCAGTATGACTACCTGCGAGGCGCCTGGCTTTCTTTGAATCCAAGCCAGAGCTCCGAGGAGCGCGTTTTTAGCCCTACACCCGACGCTGTGGTATGCCGGGAAACTGCGGCCTGGCTACTGGGCTATGGCACATTCGTTCCAGAACCCTACCGCTTTGCCACTCCTGCCCGGCGGCAGACCCAGCGCCCAGAACTACGCCTGTATCGCAAACAGTACCCGAAAGAATCGCTGGAAATCTGCCAGGGCCTGCCTGTCACCTCATTCGAGCAGACCGTAGCCGACCTAGTAGAAGCAGAAGCTGACCTCTCTCTCGTCTCCGACATGTTCAGCGAGCTCCCCCTCGAAGCCCCCTACAATCAAGAAAAACTCATCGCCCTCCTCTCCCCCTTCGCCGAACACAACGGCTTTACCCCCGGCGATGGCGAGTCATTCTACAAGCAGCTAGCAGCCCCAAGACTCCAGCAGATAAAGCAACTTATTAAGAAACTCAAGCGTTCGGAGGGCACGTCTCTCGCATCTCTTCTGCAAGAGTATGACCGCTATTTAGCTAGCGCCGAATCCAGCGAAGCAGACGTGAGACTCCACACCCAGCAAGAAGCACGTACTTATTTTAAACGGCTTATTGATGACGAATCTGCTCATGCTTAAGGCGACACTTTTCAACGAATTCCTGCTGATCTGCGGCTCTTGACGCGGAAGGAACCGGCGCGGACGGTGGCCCGAATAGACACGATTTTTGGGTAATGGTCAGGGGGCGCGCATAGGTTTGGAATGTTATCTGTGTGAGATTGGTTGGGGAATCGGCTCACGCCTGGGAAGCCGCGCTGTGGGCACTCCTTCCTTGCGATATGCACGGGAAGGGTCTCATGGGATACACGTTGGCGCACTGGGCGCAAAAATGGGCTGCGCGCACCGGCATGTTCACACTGGCGGTGGGGTTGAGCCTCGCGTCGGCCTCCTCCGCATTCGCAACCGCCCCTGCTCCTGGGCCAGCAGCATCATCGGGGCAGCAGAGCGCGTCAACTCCCTCTGCACAGCCCAATCCTGCGCAACCGCCTGCTCAGCAAAGACTGAGCTCACAGGCTCTTTCTGCGAAGGACAGCCCTAGCACAGCGAGCGCAACCGACCAGGCCAAACCCCAACTACCGCCGACTGCGAGCACAACTGAACCCGGCAGTGGTCAAACCCAGCAAGCCCCAAGCCAAAGCCAAACTCCAAGCCAGGCGCAAACCCGGGGCACTGAGCAGAAAATCCAGTCCACAGGTGCGCAATCCAGCCTCTCGCAGCTGAGCGGCACATCTCAGAGTAGGCCAGGACCAACTGGCCAAGGGCAGAGTCCTCAGCCCGTCAGCCGAAGCAGCAGCAACCAACTCACCGGCAGGGGTGTCAATGACCCCCAGATCAGCCCCCGTGGCATAGCGGTCAAACCGCCCTGCACGCTGGGCTCTACGCCTATCAAATCCTGCCTGCCGGACCCGGCTTTTGCCCAGGCTATCGCCACTCTGGGCAACAAGAGCGTGAACGACCCGCTCACCCACAGCGACGCGGACACCACCTTCCTCTGGCTCTCCGGCAACGGCATCGAAAGCATCAACGGCATCCAGAACTTCGCCTACCTGGACACGCTCAACATCTCCGACAACCACGTCACCGATTTAAGCCCCCTGAAGGGCCTGCCGCAAGACAAAGTCTGGCCCTGGATGAACAAGTTCATAGAGCTCAACATCTCCAACAACGGCATCACCGACCCAGCCGCGCTCAACTTGGACAGCCTGACCAACCTGACCGACTTGGCAACACTGAATATGTCGGGCAACAAGATGGGCAACATCACCGCCCTCCAGGCCGTAACCGTCTTCCCCTCGCTCACCTCCCTGGACCTGTCCAGCAACCAGATTTCCGACATGACGCCGATTACCCAGCGCCTGAGCCAGCTGACCAAATTGTCCACCCTGGACATCAGCAAGCAGATTATCCGCCTGCCCGACCTGACCCTGAACCCTGGGCAGCCCATGAGCTTAGGGCCCGGCACCGTGAACTCCGGCAATCCGCCCGCCACACCCGCCCTCCTCGCCGCGCAAGACCCGGCCAAGCCCTTGGCACCGGCGACGAACGGGTCCTACGACGCGCCTGGTGCCAAAGCCGTGTGGTCCACCACCCTGCCCGGCGAGCACACGTATTCTTTCGCCCACTCGGGCGCGCTCACTGTCGCCGGAAAGTCCTACGCCTTTTCGGGCACCTTCATACAGGATGTGACCGGCTCGATAGTGACCTTCGACCCGGCCAACGGCCAGCCGACCTTTACCCGTCCGGTAGCTGCCAACACGGCCGTTGCCCGCCCACCAGACCCCGTCCGTGCGGACTGGCACTTCGCCGGCTGGTTCCAGGCAGGCGCGAGTAGCCCCTGGAATTTCAGCCAGCCCGTCCTCACCTCAATGACGCTCACCGCCCGCTGGTCTCAGTTCAGGACTCTGCCACAGAGCGGGGCCATACCCTTGGAACACCTAGGCGGCGGGGCGCTGCTCATGGTGAGTCTTGTGAGCGCCGGAGCGTATGGAGCGTATCTGCTCGTGCGCAAGCGCCCGCTCAGCGCACCCAGCAGCAGACTGGCAGGCAGGCGCAGCAGCCAGCGCAGGCACTGAGTGACCCTTACCCGCACCAGCAGTTTACAATAGGAGGTGCAAGAGGCTGCCAGCAGGGCGCGGGCGGCCAAGCGTACGGCGAGGAGGCTCATGATGGCAGGAAACGAGCAGGAAGCGGCGAAAGCGCGGGCCAACAAGTATTGGTCGGAGAAAGACCAGAAGCAGTATGAGCATGTGGCGGCTAGCGAGGCTGAGCGCGGGCAGAGCGAGAAGACTGCGGAGCGCATTGCGGCGGCTACCGTCAATAAAGAGCGCAGGCGCGAGGGGCGCACCAAAGAGCAGGAAGAAGAGCGAAAGTAGAGCGAAAAGCGAGCGCTTTATATAACAAGATGGGCCAGAGCATCTGATGCTGTAGCCCATTTTTTCGTTTAATCGACGGGGCTTAGCCGCAGAAAACAGCAGCCGCTACTCCGCAACCACAACTCAGCCGAAGCGGCCGGAGATGTAGCGTTCGGTGTCTTCCTCGTGGGGGTTGGAGAAGATAGTGGTGGTGTCGTCCATCTCGACCAGGTGGCCGGGCTGGCCTACGGCTTTGAGGTTGAAGAAGGCCGTGTAGTCGGAGACGCGGGCGGCCTGCTGCATGTTGTGGGTCACAATCACGATGGTGTAGTCCTGCTTGAGCTCGTTAATCAAATCTTCAACGGCCAGCGTGGAAATGGGGTCGAGCGCGGAGCATGGCTCGTCCATCAGCAGCACTTGCGGGTGCACTGCCACCGCGCGAGCGATGCACAAACGCTGCTGCTGGCCGCCTGAGAGGCCGATTCCGGGCTTGTCTAAGCGGTCTTTGACCTCGTTCCACAAGTTGGCGCCGCGCAGGGCCCACTCAACTAAATCGTCGGCATCAGACTTGGAAATATGCTTGTTATTGAGCCGGATGCCCGCCAGCACGTTCTCGCGAATCGACATAGTCGGGAAGGGATTGGCCCTCTGGAAGACCATACCCACGTCTCGGCGCACGGCCACCGGGTCCACATCCGCCCCATACAAGTCCTGGCCTTCTAGCAAGACTTGACCCTTGACGTGGGCGCCGGGCGTAATCTCGTGCATGCGGTCGAGGGTGCGCAAAACCGTTGATTTGCCGCAGCCCGAAGGCCCGATGAAAGCGGTGACCTTGTTGGCTTTAATGGTCATGTTCACGTCTTCGACCGCTAGGAAATCGCCGTAGAACACGTTCAAGTGGTTAATGTCTATGCGCTGACCCATTTAGTGGCTCACTCTCTGGCACATTCGGCTGGCTGGCTGCGCCGGGATAGGCCGGGCGCAATGGTGTACACATGCAATCATTATTGTTTCTCCTGCACCGAAAAGACCTTGGAAACCAAGCGGCCCAAGAGATTCAAGACCAATACGACCACGATAAGCGCCAGCGCCGCAGCCCAAGCCCGCTCCATGCGAATGCCCGCCACGCAGCCCGCAGGCGCGCCCGGACCACACACAGCCAAGCCCTGCGAATACTCGTTGTACACGTAGACCGGCAGCGTAGTCATGCGGCCGGAGAAGAGGTTGGGATTGGTGGAGGCAATGAAACCCGAAGCGATGAGCAGGGGCGCAGTTTCGCCAATCACGCGGGCAATGGCAAGAATCACGCCGGAGACGATGCCAGGCAGGGCGGTACGCAAGACGATTTTAGTAATCGTGCGCTGCTTGGTCACGCCCAGTGCGTAGGCCGCCTCGCGCAAGTCGCCGGGCACGATGCGCAGCATGTCTTCCGAAGTTTTCACGACCGTGGGAATCATTAGCAAAGAAAGGGCTACCGAGCCGGAAAAACCGTTGACCGTGCCGGGGCCTACTAGGGTGGCAAACATAGAGAAAGCGAAGAGGCCGGCCACGATCGAGGGGATGCCGCTCATCACGTCGACCAGCAGGGAAATTGCCCGAGCCATGCGGCCGCCGGAAGCGTATTCTACTAAAAAGACAGCGCACATGACGCCGATAGGCACCGAGATAATCATGGCTCCAGCTGTGACTTCCAGCGTGCCGATAATGGCGTGAAGAATGCCGCCGTGGCCGCCAGTTGCAGTGGGATTACCACCCACGACGCCCGACATATTGTGGCTTAAAAAGTCCCAGTTGAGGCGTTTCAGGCCTTTCGACAGGCTGACCCAGAGGACCGAGACCAGCGGAATCAGAGCGATGAGGAAGGAGATGACAATTAGCACGGTCATAACCGCGTTGTGGCGCTTGCGGGCGCGAATCGAGGAGCGCGTGGGCCGGAAGCGGTCAAAGTCGATAACAGGTTTCGGGCTGGGCTGATTAGGCTGGCTGTGCTGGCCCGACCGACCAGCTTGGCCCTCTCCCTCTGCTTCGCCCCGGCTGGACTTCGCCCGGGCAGCGCGAGCCAGGGAACTCAAATCGGCGGCGCTCACTTGGCGGCCCCCTTCCCCGTAATCCGGCGAGCCAGGAAGTTCACCAGGAAGGTAATGACAAAGAGCACAAGACCTGTTGCAATCAGCGTGGCCACGCCCATGGAGTCAGCCTCCGGGAACTGGGAGGCGATGTTGGCAGCGATGGTCTGGCTAGTGGAGGCGCGCAGGAGGCGCAGGGAGTAGGAGAAACCGGGCGAGAGGATCATCAGCACCGCCATCGTCTCCCCCAGGGCGCGGCCCAGGCCCAGCATCGAGGCCGAAATTAAGCCTGAACGCGCGAAGGGCAGCACCGCCAGGCGAATCGTCTCCCACTTGGTGGCGCCCAGGGCCAGAGCTGCCTCCTGCTGCAGGCGCGGGGCTTGGGCGAAAATGTCACGGGCCACGGAAGTAATAATGGGCAGAATCATCACAGCCAGCACCAGGGCGACCGTGGCCACCGAGCGGGCCGGAGCGGCTACAGGGCCGGAGAAAATGGGAATCCAGCCCAGGTAGCGAGCCACCCAAGCCCAAAAGCCAGTGATAGCGGGCACCAATACCAGCGCCCCCCAGAGGCCATAAATCACCGAGGGGATGGCCGCCAGCAGGTCCACCACCGAGCTCAGGAGCGTGGAGAGCTTGCGGGGGGCGTAGTGGGTGATGAAGAGGGCGATGCCCGTGGAGACTGGGAAAGCCAGGAGCAGAGCCAATCCGGCAATCAGAATCGTACCGAAGAGGAGGGGGCCCACGTAAGCGGCGAAGGAGGAGGCCCGTCCGCCAGAGAGCGACTCTAGGGCAGATGTGCGGGCAGCTGGGTCGCCAGTGAAGGCTGGCAGGGCGCGCAAAATAAGGAAAATCGTTACCGCAGCCAGGGCTAAGAAGATGAGAATGCCCGCGCCCCAAGCACAAATTTTGAAGGCCTTGTCGGCCACTCGCCCAGAGCCCGCCGCGCTTGCAGGGGCATCATTTGCTGCCGGAGTTGGATCAGGCACTGTCGATTCCTCCACCGTACGAACGGCTTGCCCGCCACCCTGGGGAGTCAAAACGTCACTCATGAGGCCTCGATTGCTTGAAGCGATTGCATGACTTTTTCACGCATTCCTGGAGTCAGCGGCACCGAACCCGCGTTCGCCGCCGCCTGCTTCTGCCCGGCCTCGCTGGCCACATAGGTCAGCCAAGACTTGGCAAAGGCCGCCTTGGAACCATCCGAATCCCGCTGATAGGCCTGGCAGGCCACGTCGTACGAGACCAGGAGCACCGGATACGCGCCCGCCTGCTGGGTCTGGTAATCCACCTTCACCAGCTGGCGCAGGGAGCCCTCCGGTTGCGGCTCATACTTGACATTGTCCATCATCTTGGCCGCGCCCTGCTCGTTCGCCGCCACATACGACTGCCCCACCTTGACCGCCACGGTGCCCAGCCCGGAAGTCTGAGCTGCGTCCGCGTAGCCAATGGTGCCTTCGGCCTGCGTGAGCGTCATGACCAGGCCCGCCGTGCCCTTAGCGCCCTGCCCCAGGTCGTTAGGCCAGTTTTCGCCCGGCTGGTAGGGCCAGGCCGGTCCCGCCGCAGCCTTCAAGTACTTTAAGAAACTCTTGGTAGTGCCCGACTTGTCTGAGCGGTGCACAACCGTAATCGGCAGGTCCGGCAGCTTAACTCCAGGGTTCAGCTGGGCCAGGCGGGCGTCGTTCCAGCGGGTGATCTGCCCCTGGAAAATCGCCGCAATCGTCTGCGGGTCCATGCGCAGGTGCTTGCCCGAATCGTTGAGCCCAGCCGAGGGCAGGTTGTAAGCCAGAGCAATCGGAGTGACATAGACCGGCACCTCAAAGGCCGTGCCCCGCGCGCAGACCGCCTTAGACTGCTCTATTTGCGCGCTATTGAGCGGTTCGTCGGTGCCCGCCCAGATGACCGAGCCGTTGAGCAAGGCCGTCACGCCAGCGCCCGAACCCGCCGGATCGTACGAGATACGCGCCCCGGGGTGGGCGGCGTGAAAGTCCGCAATCCAAGCCTCGTTGGCCGACTGCTGGGAGGAAGCGCCCGATCCTGCGAACTCGCCATTCAGGGAAGCGCTGCCAGCCGGAGCCGAAGCCTGCTCCCCCGCTGCCGCCGAGCCCGAAGCCGCGCCCGCGCCCGATGGAGTCGCCGGAGCGTTGTCCCCGCAGGCCGCCAGGCCGAACGCGAGAGACAGGGCGGTCACCAAAGCCGCCCCTCGGGCGAAGGTAGGTTTGTACATGCCGTTTCCTCGACTCGTCTGCATTACCAGCTGACTACCAGCTTAACCGTATCCACCGATGAGTTCCCCATGTTCGCGCCCAGTCGCAATTCCTCGCCCAACCCCAGCTTTTATACTTTTTTTAATTTTTTATAAATTGCAATACATTATCCCATCTACGGCCATTCTTGAATCCGCTTATCCGCCCAGCTTTTCCCATGTCAGCCTCACTGGAGTGCCAAAATTAGCCAAACACACAGCTGCATCTTTGCCCACGGCCCCGAACTCGACGGCCTATCGCAGGTTGACCGCACCTATCTCCTCGCCATGGCCAAAGACGACGGCCCCTCCTCCACGGCCGAAATTGCCAAGCGCCTCAAGAAGAGCCAAACCTACGCCAACACCTACCGTGCCCGCCTGCTCGAAGACGACGTCATCAAAAACGCTGGCTGGGGTCGCGTCGACTTCGCCATCCCCTACCTACGCCAGTACCTACGCAAGCACGACGCCTACTACATGCAACAAGAGTAAGCACAACCTCACCCGCTCAGTTTTGTTCGACATAGATTAGAAGCTGCGCTATATACCGCACAAACGACACGACACAGTCGCAGCGCACGGCCTGCAGAGCAGCGCTTCATCATACCCAGCAAGCAAAGCTAGCCACCGATTCACAGGTTTGTAGTTTCGGGTCAATGGAATCCGAGTGCGGACAATGCTAGACTGACGGCATAAGTAACAAGGGACTAACGCGCCTGCGGTTGGGGAACGGCTGGGCTGCGGTTAGACACACAAGAACTTTGAACGGCGCTACAGAGTGCCGTATATGGCTTAAGGGGTATAGATATGCGACGGTTTCGCACAGTAAGCGCCATACTGGCGCTTATCTCCATGAGTGTCCTGGGGGGGGGGTCCACCAGTTCACTGACCCATCCCGCTCCAGCACACGCTGACGAAACCTCCAACCACTTCCGCCTCAACCCCACCTCCGGCCCCGCCGCCGGTGGCACCGCCGCCACCATAACGCCCTACACTGTAAGCGGAGTGAAGTTCACTCAAATCGCAACAAAATGGGCGCACACACTCGCCATTGGAGACGACGGCAATACGTACGCATGGGGAGACAATAGGTATGGAGAGCTTGGCGACGGTTCTATGATTCGACGCTTAACTCCAGCACGAGTACGAACACCGGCTGGGATTCGTTTCACACAAGTAGCTGTCAGTGGCAAAGAGAGTAATCATTCTCTAGCTTTGGGCACTGATGGTTACGCTTATTCTTGGGGTTACAATGATGTTGGACAGCTGGGCTTAGGAGACACTGCCAATCGCACTACACCGCAAAAAGTTCCTCTTCCTACAGGCGTACAACGTTTCACTTTTATTACAGCAGGATGGGATGCCAGCTTCGCTCTAGGAGACAACGGTAAAGTCTATGCATGGGGCCGGAACAACGGTGGGGAAAGTGCAGAAGGAGCACTTGGTGTTGGCGATACTAGCCACCGATCAATGCCCACCCCGGTGGTAGGCATACCTGCTACGGTTCGAATCACACAGTTCAGCGCAATTAGCAGAACTGCTATGGCGCTGGGAAACAACGGAATCATCTACGCCTGGGGACTCAATTATGGTGGGCAATTATGCACAGGCGATACCCTTTTCCGTAGCTCAGCAGTTGCCATCAACCCCCCTGTAGGATACAAGTTTACCCATGTTGACGCAGAGGACTGGACCGGTTTCGCACAATGCACCAACGGAAAACTCTACACTTGGGGCGGCAATCAATACGGACAATTCGGCAACGGGATAGTTGGCGGCAGTAATGTCACGCAGCCTACCCCGAATACGATTAGCCTGCCCGCTGGAGTACATATTACTCAGCTCACATTCGGATGCTTTCATACTATCGCGTTCAGCGACAACAACAGGACAGCATACACTTGGGGTTTTAACGGTTATGGTCAGCTCGGTGACGGCACCACCACTAACAATCCAACGCCCAAACCCATACAAGCGCCAGCAGGAGTCACCTTCATCAGCGCATTCACAGGATTCTATAGTTCTTTTGCTATCGGCAGTGACGGCAACACCTACAGCTGGGGGCAAAACGACACTAACGACGGCAAGGGAGGAATGCTCGGCGACGGCACCACCATTCAACGCAACACTCCCGTACGCGTGGGTGGTGTTATTAACATTACAAAAGTCACTATTGGAGGCCGGGTGACTACAGGCACGGTGAATGCGGTTTCTGGCATCTGGTCTGGTATTACGCTGCCTCATGCTCCTGGTGATGTGGATGTGGTTGTGGAGTGGACATTGAACGGTGCTCCTCAGCCGAGTGAGACACTCAAATACCGGTATTTAGACACGTTTACCGTCAGTTTCGACCTTGATGGTGCTCCCGGTAGCCCGCCCGTCACGCAGAGCGTGCTAGAGGGGTCGAAAGCAACGTGGCCGACCACACCCACATGGGGTGGTAAGTTGTTTACTGGCTGGTATGTGGATGGGAAACCATACACATTCAACGAGCCCGTCACTCGTTCGATTACTTTGACCGCGCACTGGGAGCAATACACGTTCTCACTCAACCCCAGCTCAGGAAGCACCGCAGGCGGCACCACGGTCGCTATCACTCCCAACCCGAAGCAGTCAGCTATCCAGTTCAGTCAAATCAGTGTGGGCTGGTACCACACCCTGGGCTTAGGATCAGACGGTCGCATCTACGCTTGGGGTAGAAACGATGCAGGCCAATTAGGTGACAACACCACTGATAACCATGTCGTGCCCATGGTCGTGAAGAACACACCAACCGGAGTGAAATACCGGCAAGTCGTGGCTGGACCTAACACCTCTTTTGCCTTGGGTAGTGATAACCGTTGGTACGCTTGGGGAGCCAACACTAGCGGACAGCTCGGCAACGGCAACACCACCAACCAGCTCACTCCCGTTGCTATCAGCATGCCCGCCGGAGTAAACACGTACACGCAGGTCAGCCCGGGAGAAAACCACACCCTCGCCCTCGGCGATGATGGTATCGCCTACGCATGGGGAGCCAACACCAACGGGCAACTCGGTAACAACACAACCGTTAACAGTCTCAGCCCAGTCAAAGTACAGATTCCAGCTGGTGTCTTCCATTTCACCAGCGTTTCGGCCGGGTCCAGTCACTCCTTGGCTATTGGTGATAATGGTTTGGCGTACGCGTGGGGTTCCAACCAGTACGGGCAACTCGGCAGTGTACTCATTACCGTTGGTGATAAGAGCCTTGTACCCGTCGAAGTCCAACTCCCTGTTGGCTTGAGTAAGTTTAAGCAGGCTACTGCTAGCGTTGACTGGTCTATCGGTATTGGTGATAATGGTCGTATCATCACCTGGGGGTACAACGGCGACTACGAACTAGGTAACGGCACCATGAGCAACCAGAGCCTACCAGCCGAAGCCCTCCTCCCCGCCGGCCTCACCTTCACCCAAGTGAACACCAACTCAGACAGCGCCATGAGTATCGCTAGTAACGGTCAAATCTACGCCTGGGGCTACAACGGGGCAGGACAACTCGGCACCGGCAGTCAAACCACCCCCACCAGCCCCATCACCGTCAACCCCAAACCCGGCACCACCTTCACCAAACTCATCACCGGCTGGAAACACACCATCGGCATCGACACCAGCGGCAACATCCACGCCTGGGGCGACAACGCTTCCGGCCAGCTCGGTGATAACCAAGGCGGCTCCCCCGGCGACCATAGCCTCACACCAGTCAGTTTGATACCCGTGCGCTTGAATATCACCGGCGTAACCGTAGACGGACTGACTCCTCAAACCGGACCCACCTACGACCCAGGCGACAGCACCTGGAAGATTACTACCCGCCCTCACGCGGAAGGCACCGTACCAGTCTCTATCGCTTGGAGTCTAGCTGGTGTACCCCAAACCAACTACCCCCTCACCTATACCTACGGCACCTCCCGCACCCTCCCCGCAGCCGGAACCATCCCCCTCCACCGATTAAGCGGCAGCAGCCTACTCGCCATAAGTATTATCACGGCAGTATCTCTCACAGGCCACCACCTGTCGAAGGCCCGCAAACGCGAGCAAGGCCAAGGCTCACCCCGCCCTAACCACTCAAACTGAAGCTAAGTATTCGGCTCACACCCAAGCCAGCCGTCAAGGCCGGAGCAAAGTATCCAATGCCCCGGCCACGCTCGACGGAGTGAAGCGCGCGAGCCTGCGATGCGAAAGCGAGCTGTTGGTGGGGTTGGTTGTGAAGCAATAAGAAGTTCCCCTTGCTGAACAAGCAACCCCACCAACAGCACCCCCAGCACCCAACACAGCATCAAAACGAAAACCCAACAGAGAGCCAGACCAATCGCCTCTTGGGCTGAGTGGAAATCTTGGGGAGGAGCATGAGCGGGGGACCATTGCTGTCAGCATAATGGGCGTACTATGGTAAGTAGGTTGGACGTATCTCTTCAGATTGTTTCAGACAGGGCAGGAATACCTTCGTTTTCTCCGCTCCTGACGGCAAAGTTCTGGCGATCGGTCCAGCTGCATCTAGAGGAACAATGCCCTGAGCATAGGCTAGAAAACGGGTTCGTACAGCTATTGAGCTGGCCACCCGTATAGCTGCCAGGCGGGATAAGAAAGAGGAAGTGGTTGTGCATGCGCAAACCAGAGCTGACTGCCAGCAAGCAGGCGCTCAGTAGAGAGGCTTCGTTCAAGGACGGTCACCTGACACGACCGGCACTAATTTCCCTCTCTATTCTCACTGCCATCACCTTCCTGGGCAATTTCACCCAGCTGCAGTTGGCTAGCGCGCTACCCACTATTGTCAAAGAGTTTGGCATCTCCTTCACTGCCGGTCAGTGGCTCACGTCGGTTTTCCAGCTGGTGATGGGCGTAATGGTGCCGCTCACAGGCTTCCTGACGAAGCGTTTCTCCACCCGGCAGATTGTCATCACGTCGATGACTATTTTCACTATCGGCTCTATTTTGAGCTGGCAGTCCACCTCCTTCACGCTTGTGCTGATCGGCCGTATTCTGGAGGCTGTGGGCACGGGTACTATGTGGCCGGTTCTGCAGATTACGGTGTTCTCCATTTATCCGCTGGCTAAGCGCGGTATGGCTATGGGCACGGTGGGCGTGGCCATGAGCGTGGCTCCGGCTATTGGTCCAACTTTTGGCGGCTGGCAGACTGATACGCACGGCTGGCGCTCAATTTTCCTTTCGCTGGCGGTGCTGGGCGCGATTGGCATGATTGCTTCTGCGCTCTGGCTACACAATTTTGGCGAGACAGACAAGTCAATTAAGACGGATTTCTTCTCTGTGGCCCTGTCGATTTTCGGCTTCGGCGGCCTCATGTTTGGCTTTACCAACATTGAAACCTACCCGATTACGAACCCGATGACTTGGCTGCCGATGGTGGTTGGTTTGATTGGCATTGTCTGGTTTGTAATGCGCCAGTTGCACCGGGCTAAGCCTCTGCTGAATTTGCGGGTGCTGAAGGTCAAGAACTTTACGGTGGGCACGGCTATTGCTTCGCTCTCTTTCTTCGCTTTCAGCTCGGTGACAGTGATTCTGCCGCTCTACATTCAGAATGACCGCGGTTTCTCGGCGACTATGTCGGGCCTGGTGATGCTGCCGGGTGCTATTGGCACGGCTATTGCCCAGTATTTCGGCGGGCGTTTGCTGGATCGGATGGGGGCGCGGCCTGTGGCGTTGACAGGTTGCACTATTCTTTTCATTGGCACTGTGGGCATGAGCATGATTGGCTCTACTACATGGATTGGCATGGTTTCTATCCTGCAGTTTACCCGCCAGATTGGCATGGGCTTTACGCTGATGCCGTTGACAACTTGGTCCTTGAACAATCTGCCATCTGAGGACTTGTCTGCGGGCTCGGCCGTCACGAATACGGCCCGACAAATTGCTGGTGCTGTGGGCGCGCCGGTGCTGGTGATTTTGATGGAGACGTTCGCTGCCAACCGTCATCAGTCTTTGGGCGGCGGGGCTTCTACGCTCATTCCTGCTGACATTTTCGGTGTCCAGTGGGCTTTGCGTATTTCGGCGCTCATTTGCTTCGGCATGTTGACTTTGGTTTACTTTGGGGTGCGCGGCGAGGATGCGGGTTCTGGTCGTGCTATGTCTCGCATGGTGATGCGTCATATGCACTTCGTCCATGTGCCTGGCACTGCTAGTGCGCACCATTCTTCGAGCAGTAAGGAAGAGGCTGAGCAGAAGGAGAAGGCGGCGGCTGTGCAGATGACAACACCGGCCATCAACACGCCTGCTGATCCTAAGCACACTGACTGATGAGCCTACTCTGCTTGGTAGATGTCGCTGTTGTTGAGGCCCTGAATTACTTGAAATAGTTAAGTAGTTCAGGGCCTCTCCTGTTCTTCTACCAGCTGGGATACTCCTTCAGAAGCCGCTAAATCCATAAACGTTTGACAGAAGACGCGAGGAGCGAGCGCCACTCTCAAGCCTTGAGCCAGAAACTGCGAGAACGAAAGATCAGCTGATTTTCAACACTTACTGCTTGGGCAAAGGCTGCCCTGGGCAGGAGTGGAGCACGCCGAGCATGGCGTCTTTTTCCTGGCTGGTTACGCTCAGGCCGTATTTAGCTTTCACTCCGATTTGCCGGGACACGTAGTCGCAGCGATATTCGGCTCGCGGCGGCAGCCAGTAGGCGGCGGAGGCTGAGCCTTTCTCTTGGTTGGAGGGTCCGTCTACGGCGAGCAGGTTGTAGGGGTCGTTGCCCATCTGGTAGCGTTTGGCGGTGTCCCAGTCCTGCGCCCCGGACTGCCAGGCGTTTTCCAGGGCTACTACGTGGTCTATCTGCACTTGTGCGCTGGTTTTGACACCCCGTACGAATTGGATGCTTTTGCCCGTGTAGGGATCGCTGAGCACCCCGCTTTTGACCTTGCAACCGCCTGGCTGCGTGTAGGTCACGTTCTTCAAGTCTCTGGTGAGGACGTCTTCGCGGATGTTGCAACCGTTGCCGTCGTCGTCGGTCTCCTTAAAGCCGAAGGAGTCGCGGTTGTAGTGGCGGTGAATCTTGGGGCGGTCTACTACTTGCAGGGTTCCTAGCGTCTGGGCCGCGTCGCCGGTGGCTGTGTAGCCGCCGGTCATACGCGAAACCTGCGGGCTGACCCTCGGCAGAATAAGGCCGATGGTGATGCCGATCACGGCTGCAATGACGAGCAGGATGAGTATGCGTTCGGTTAGTGAGGAGGAGCGGAAGCGCGTGGACTGCCCAGGCGCTCTGGACTCCTGGAAGTCCGGCGGCTCCTGTGGCCAGGCCCCTCCCCTAGTATCCCCAGCGCCCCCTGAGCATCCGCACTCCCCCGCGGGCGGTACTTGCGATTGCGCCCGCTCATGCGTAGGTGAAGGTCAGGGGGTCGTGTCCGGCCCGGGTGGGTCCGTCGAGCCCATCGATGAGCGCGTGTTCGTCGGCGGTCAGTGCAAAGCCAAAGAGGTCAAGGTTCTCCTCCTGCCGCTGCCGGTGGACTGACTTGGGGATGATAATGGTGCCGTTCTCAATATGCCAGCGCAAAATCACCTGGGCCACACTCACGCTGTGCGAGCGGGCGATGCGGCCCAGTAGGTCTCCCCCGGCCTCCAAGTCTGCTCCTCTGGCCAAGGGAGAGTATGCTTCCACGGCGATGTTATGCTCCCGGCAGTAGGCCACTGTCTTCCGCTGCTGCCAGGTTGGGTGGAGCTCAATCTGGTTGATGACCGGATATTCGCCGGTCTCCGCATGCAAGCGCTCCAGGTGTTCGGGTAGGAAGTTGCAGACGCCCAGGGAGCGCGCGCGCCCTTCCTCGCGCAGGCGGGTGAAGGCTTTCCAGGTCTGGTCGGCCCGCCAGTCGAAGGGCGTGGGCCAGTGGATCATGTAGAGGTCTACGTAGTTACTCTTGAGCAGTCCCAGCTGGCGGTCGAAGGCACGCAAGGCCGAATCGTAGCCCTGTTCGGAGTCTTTGAGCTTGGTGGTCAGCCACAAGTCCGCGCGCTTTTGGCCGCTCGCGTATCCGGCTTCTAGGAGCCCCTGACCTACGCCGTCCTCGTTGCCGTAGCCAGCGGCCGTGTCAATATGCCGGTAGCCTACCTGGAGTGCCGAGCGCACCACGCTGCCAGTCTCGCTCGACTCCACGCGCAGGACGCCGAGCCCAACCTGCGGGATCCTACGACCGTCACTGAGTTGTATGCTGGGTACGCTTGCCATGCTCTCTCCTTACCTCCTGCGCCGAGCTAAATGTTCCTATCTCTCACTCTAGTAGCTGCCCCTCCACTGGGCGCAAGCTGCGCGGGCAATGTGGTCGAATGTGGCTCAGGCCTGCAATTGCGGGCTTTTATACCCTTCAATCGAGCATCATTTTCCCGACTCCCGACACGTATAGTGACAAAAGTCATGTAAATACGCCCTGGACACGACCGGCAGAGCAGAACAAAGGGTCGGTGGCCACGATGCCGGCCCCGACCCTAAGACATTAGTCAGCGCTATTTAGTGCTGGTTCTCCAGACGGTGGTAGATCTCCTCCATCATCAGGTCCTTCTCAAACCGCTGAGGCGTGGTGGCTTCGTCGATGGTGGCCAGCTCAACGCCTGCCATACGAGCGAAGTCTTCCCAAGTCTCGCGGCCTACGGAAGTGGTCATGCAAGTGTGGTGGGCAGCACCGGAACGCAGCCAGCACTCAGCCGACACCTTGAGCGAGGGCTGGGGCTTCCACAGGGCGCGGGCGGTGGGCAGCACCTTCAGGGAGCCGTCGGGCTCAACCACGTCGACCACGTTCATAACCAGGCGGAAGCGCTCGCGCATGTCGGCCATGGAGACCACGACCGCGTCCTTGTGGGGAGCCACAGAGAAGACCAGGCGGACCGGATCGGCCTTGTTGCCAATGCCGAGCGGGTGAATCTCCAGCTTGGGCTTAGCAATAGAACCAACGGAGGGAGAGACCTCAAGCATGTGCGAGCCCATGATTTCCTCATGGCCGGGCACGAAGTTGTAGGAGTAATCCTCCATCAGGGAAGCGCCACCGTTCAGGCCTGCGCCCATAACTGCGCCGATACGCACCAGCATCGAAGTCTTCCAGTCGCCCTCAGCCGAGAAGCCAAAGCCGTACTCGGAAGGCAAGCGCTGAGCACCAACGCCGGGCAGCTGGCTCAAGGTGCCCAAGTCCTCGAAGTTGTCGACTGCGGCAGTTGCGCCGTAGTCATTCATCATGTTCACCATGCCGGCCTCTTCCTTGGCGGCGGTAAAGAGGGAATCGTAGCGGGCGTCGAGCAGTTCAGGAGCCACGTCATACTTGGCCTTGTAGTCCTCAATGAGGGCCTTGACCTGATCGTCTTTAACCTTGTCTACGTAGGAAACCAGCTCGTTGACGGCCCAAGTGTTGACCTGGGTGCCAAAGACGCGCTCGGCTTCGGTCTTGTCGCCTTCGGTGACGGCCACATTGCGCATGTTGTCGCCCCAACGCATAACGCGCATGGTCTGAGCGGCATCCCAACCGGCGCAGGCGCGGGCCCAAGTGCCAATCTTCTCGGCCACTTCGGGGTCAGTGTAGTGACCGACGACAATCTTGCGCGGGATGCCCAAACGAGTAAGAATATAGCCAAACTCGCGGTCGCCGTGGGCCGACTGGTTGAGGTTCATGAAGTCCATATCGATGGTATCCCAAGGAATCTCGAAATGGTGCTGGGTGTTGAGCTGGAGCAGGGGCTTGGTCAGGACTTCGAGGCCGCGAATCCACATCTTGGCCGGAGAGAAGGTGTGCATCCAGGCCACTACGCCGATGCAGTTGGGGTTGGAAGAGGCTTCAGTCATGAACTGCTTAATGCCGTCCGAGGACTTCAAGGTGGGCTTCAAGACGAGCTTGGCTGGAATCTTGCCGGTCTTGTTGAGCGCGTCTACGATTTCGGTGGACTGCTCGGCTACCTGGCGCAGGGCTTCCTCGCCGTAGAGGTCTTGCGAACCGACGCCGAACCAGATTTCTTTACCTTCAAAGGGATTGTTCATCGTTGTACTTTCTTCTTGTGGTCCCCTGCCCACAAGTGCAGCAGGGGGTGGGTTAATAGTTTACGAATGCAAGTAATACAGGAGCGCCTCATGCGCTCTAGCTCTAGTGTTGGCCGTAGACGTTTTGGTAGCGGTCGTTGAGTTTGGCAATATCAGCTGGGTCGATTTCGATGATGTTGCCTAGCTGGGAGGCCGCCCACATGGTGTGCGCTACTTCCTCGGTCATAGCCGCAGCCTTAACCGCTGCCTCGGCGTCCTTACCAACCGTGAACGGCCCATGGTTCTGCATGAGTACCGCCGGAGAATGAGGATACTGCTCCAGCGTCTCCACCACGCCCTTGCCGATTGCCTCCGAACCAATCAACCGGAAGGGACCCACCGGCACTGGGCCACCGAACTCATCACCCATCATCGTCAGACCACACGGAATATTCTTCCCCGTCGCCGCCCAAGCCGTCGCATACGTAGAATGCGTGTGGACCACGCCGTACACGTCGGGCATATGCCGGTAAATATACGCGTGAGAAGCAGTATCCGAACTAGGAGCCTCAGTGCCATCTACCACATTGCCTTCCAGGTCCGTAACCACCATCGACTGCGGGGTCAAATACTCGTAGCGTACACCAGAGGGCTTAATCACCATCAAGTCAGCCGTACGCAGCCGCTGGGAGACATTACCAGCCGTCCACACCACCAAATTCCACTTCAACAACTGCTCATGCAAAGTCGCCACCTGCTCACGCACCTGCTTCACCTCAGCACGCACCTCAGGCGAAAAATCAGCCAACGTAGCCATCGCTACTCCAATCTCTATTCCTATACCGTTTACCAAATTACTTGACTTAGTACATCTTGTATCTACGCGCAAGAAACCTTGCTCAGGACTCCTCAAGATTCCAACGGAATGGCCGCAATCGCCGCCCGCTCGATAGGCAGCCCCTGCTGGAAGCGGGCGAAGAACTCCTCAAAGCCCTTGACATCGCTGGGGTCTGGCTCTTCCGTGGTGGACTGCGCCTGGGCGAAGACCTGCTGATCCAGGTAGGCAGCCAGCTCCTGGTCACGGTGGCGCAGGTAGTCCGCCAGCACCGCCATGCCCCAAGCGCCACCCTCGGCAGCCGTAGACATGACCTTAATGGGAGCATTGAAGGCCGCTGCCAGAATCTTCTGCGCCACCTTCGGAGTAGTGAAAATGCCGCCGTGGCCCACCAGGGAGTCCACCTGCACACCTTCTTGTTTGGTCATTACGTCCATGCCAATCTTGACCGGCGAGAAGGCGGAGAAGAGCTGGGCGCGCATGAAGTTCGCCAGGCTCATCCGGCTCTCGGGCCCACGCGCAAAGACCGGACGGCCCTCATCCAGCCCCGCCAAGAACTCGCCCGAATAGAAGCAGTAGTTGATGAGCCCGCCCGCATCCGGGTCTCCTTCCAGCGCCGAGCGGAAGAGGGTGGCATAGAGGTCATTCGTGGAGATGGATGCGCCCGTGGCTTTGGCGAAGTCAGCGAAGATGCCCACCCAGGCGTTCAGGTCGGAGGTGAAGTTATTGGCGTGGCTCATGCCAGCCGGATCGCCCGCGGGAGTAGTCACCGGGTCCACTTCGGGGTGGAGGGCCTGCAAGCGCTGCTCCAAGACCACCATGGCGAAAATGGATGTGCCCGCAGAGACGTTGCCCGTGCGGGGGCGCACCGCGTTCGTGGCCACCATGCCGGTACCGGCGTCGCCCTCAGGAGGAGCCAGGGGGGCACCAGCCTGCAGGGTGCCCGTGGGGTCCAGGAGCTTGGCGCCCTCGGGGGTGAGCACTCCCGCATCTTGCCCGGCCACCAGCGGCTGGGGCAAGAGGTCGGCGATGTCCCAGGGCTGGGCAGCAACTTCGGGAATTTGCCGGAAGAGGTCGAGCATACCCTTGTCGAATTCGCGCGCTGTGGAGTCAATCGGGAACATGCCCGAAGCGTCACCGATGCCGAGCACCTTGCGGCCGGTCAGCTTCCAGTGCACGTATCCGGCCAGCGTGGTGAAGAAAGCCACCTGGGGCACGTGCGGCTCATGGTTCAATATCGCCTGGTAGAGGTGGGCGATAGACCAGCGCTCGGGAATGTTGAACTGGAAGAGCTGAGAGAGCCTTTCGTGCGCCTGACCGGTGTTGGAATTGCGCCAGGTGCGGAAGGGCACCAGGAGCTCGCCGCTCTTGTCAAAAGCCAGGTAGCCGTGCATCATAGCCGAGAAGCCCATGCTGCCCACCTGCGTCAGCTCTAGGCCGTAGCTGGCCTTCACATCCGCTGCCAACGCCGCGTAGGCCGCTTGGAGCCCCTGCCACACTTCGTCCAACGGATAGGTCCACAGGCCGTCTACTAGGTGATTCTCCCAGCCAAAATCGCCCGAGGCCAGGGTCCGGTAGCTCTCGTCAATCAGCACCGCCTTGATGCGGGTGGAACCAAATTCGATGCCCAGAGATGTGCGGCCCGCTGCTATATCTTGCGCCGCCTGATCCACGTTGATCGCTTCCTCTGCATTCGCCATGTGCGCAACTCCTTTGTGACCGACCGCCAGTACTCATTACTTGCTTGCTTGCCATGCGCGCGCTACCTGCTCAATGCGGAGACCTGAAAAGCTCTTCAGGAGAGCATTGTTAGCGCTCACATTCTTACCTGTAATTGTAGCCTGCGTACGAGCAAGAGGCAAGCTCATGAGTCTTGGGCGAGGCGGAACTTATAACGATGGAAACAGTGAAGGGAGTGGAAGGCGGGGAAACACCGAAAGGAGCAGAAACAGGGGCAACAACAGAAGGAGCCCTAGAGCAGGCGGGAAGCGTGACCCAGGGAGGAGCGCATGACGATATCGGCCTCAATCAGCCCCACGCCATGGCGACTGACCGCAAATCGGGCCGGCTGCCCCTGATCCAGCAGCGCCAGGACCTGCCGCATGGTGGCAGCACCCAGGTCAGCAAAGCGGGGGCGCACCGTCGTCAGCGGCGGATACATGTTGTCCACGGTGGGAATGTCGTCAAAGCCCACGAGCGAAATGTCTTGCGGAATGCGCAGACCGTGTTCATGCAGGGCCCGGGCCGCGCCCACAGCCTGGTTGTCGTTCGCCGTCACCACCGCAGAAGGCAAGGCCGTACCCGTCATGCCGCGTTCGTCAATCAGGTGGTTCATCAGCGCATAGGCCTCGCGCGACTGCCAAGTGCGAGAGTGAACCACGGCTGTGCGAATCCGGTAAGACCGAGCCGCCTGCCGCCAAGAATCCAAGCGCGTGGTCGCATCCCTCCACTGGGAGGGGCCCGCCATGTACAGGGCCGTCCGGTGCCCGCGCATGGCCAGCAGCCGGGCCACCTCCTGCACCGCACCCCATTGGTCGATGCCTGTAAAGGCCAGGCGGGAAGTCTCCGACGCCGAGCTCAAGGCCTCGTCTGCGCGCAAGGCACCGTGGGTCGAAGTCACCACCACCCGCGGCTGACTGACCTGCGCTTTACAAGCCGCCTCAAACATGGCATCGGTGGGAGTCAGAAAAATGAAAGCGTCCACGCTCTGCTGCAAAAAGTTCTCGCACAGGGCCTCGAAATCGCTCTGGGTGCAGTTCGTTTCATCCACCATCATGACCGACATAAAGAGTCCGTGCTGGCGGGCGATGGATTCTATCGATGTAATCGAAGAGACCGGACCGAAGTAGTTCACTCCCCCAGCTATCAGACCGATGGTTCGGGAGCGCTGGGAGGCCAGGGCGCGTGCGGAGTTGCTGGGCCGGTAGTCGAGCTTGTCGATGGCCGCTAAAACCTTAGCACGAGTAGCATCGGAGACATCCGGCGAATGGTTGATGACGCGCGAAACCGTCTGGTGGGAGACGCCAGCGAGGTTGGCCACCTCGAACATGGACGGGCGCTTGCGGCCCTTCGCCTTCTGATTTGCCACCGGTTACCACCTCACCTCTCCAGCATACGTACACGAGCGCTTACAGACTCTTCGAGCATACTCCGCCTGCCCCTATCTGCAAGACCAGCTGCAGGGACCGACACTCCTGCTCACCATCCCCCATTCGGGCCGCCCGAGCCCTCAGGAGCGGGAGGAAGTCAAGTGCCAGCTGACGCGATGGTAGGCAGTCGGGCCCAGTTCCTCAATGGCAGCCAGGTGCTGGGGCGAACCGTAGCCCTTGTTGTGAGCCCAGTCGTAGGGCACCAATGCAGGGTCGCTCCCCGCTAGCTCGACCATCAGGCGGTCTCGCGTCACCTTGGCAATGACCGAAGCGCAGGCCACGGACGCGCAGGAGGCATCGGCCTTAATCTGCGTAGTGACCCGGGGCAGGACAGACAAGGCCGGCGCGTTCAGCGTGTTTGCTGCCGGAGAAATATAGTCGTGCGGACCATCCAAAATGGCTGCCAAGACTGGCTTTCGCCCTTCATCCGGCGACTCAGCGCGCACAGCCAACTGCTCTTCTACTCTTTGTAGGGCCCGCAGAGCTGCCAGTCCGAGCGCCGGCACAATCCCCCACTCGTCTATCTCCTGGTTGGAAGCCGCGCCCACAGCCCAGGCGGCAGACCAGGCTTTGAGGCTCTCGACCATGCTTTCACGCTTGGTCGCAGAGAGCATCTTCGAATCCGCCAAACCGGCGGGAACCACTAAATCGCTTACGCTCTTAGCAGGGATGGCAGCAGCCCCCACCATGACCGGACCTGCCAGAGCTCCGCGGCCCACTTCATCCAAGCCCACAATATAGGTACAGCCCTGGGCAGCCAGCTGGCCTTCCAAGTCCAAGCTGGGTCGCACCCGCTGCCCGCTCACCGGACTCCACCAGCGCGAGTTTGCTGGCTCTGTTCTTGGTCTCTGGCCACATCGGGCACGTTGGCGAAAGGCTCATGCTGGCGGTCTAAGCGCCTCCAGTGGCTCACCGGCCAGCAGGTCACCAGGGCCACTCCTGCCACATTCGCCACCGGCACCATACCGTCAGCTCCATCGGTCTGGTGGTAGCGGGAGTCAGCAGAATTTGCACGGTTGTCGCCCAAAACGAACAGGTGACCGGCGGGCACATGCACATCAAAGGGAAAAGCACTGGGCGATACGCCCGGCTTCAGGTAGGAGCTCTCATTGACTGCTTGCCCGTTGATGAGAATGGGCTTGCCGTTGCCTTCGCACTGCACATGGTCCCCCGGCAAACCGATCAGACGCTTAATGAGAAAATCGTCGTTGTCGTTGGACTCGCTGCTCTCCGCACCCAACCACCCGGCTGGATCATGAAAAACAATCACGTCTCCCCGCTGCAAATTCCCCAAATTGAGGGTCAACTTCTGCGTAGTGAAAACGCGGTCATGAACGGCCAGCGTGTCCTCCATTGAGCCCGAGGGAATGGAATACTGGCCAAAGAAGAAGATTCGGGCGACGAGAACCAGAAGGATGGGCAACAGACAGGCCAGGAGCATGTGGACTATAACTTCGCTAGTCTCGTAGCGCGCGCCGATAGACAGCAACATACGGGAAGCATGACGGGGATGCTCGGCGAACACCTGGCGAATGTCATCACCCGAATTGGGCCTGACCCGTGCCTCGCGGGCGGAGCCGCGCGAACGATGACTATCGTCTGTCTGCCTCATACGGCCCCTCCTTGAGCTGCTGCGAACCAGAGCTCGGTAACAACTTTCCCAATACGCTTCGCACAGCACTGAGCTGCGCAGTCCTACTGACAGTTTACGAGTTCCACACTACTAGCTACCAGGCACCAGCTGTACCGACACAAATTCAACGCTAGAATTTCTCGCCATTGCGCTCTTTCGCTCTTACGCTTTTGCGCTCTTTTGACCGTGAGCACTCGTTTTCCGCACCGCGCTTTTTTCATGTGCTGCAGGTAAAATCATGTGCTCTTACAGCGACACGAGGCAAGCAAAAGGTCCGAAAGCCTTGCCGACTTTCGGACCTTGAACACTCCGCACTGCACGCCCACCCTGCAATTGCTGCCGACTGAGCGAGCCGGGCTACTTCTGAGCCTGATCTTCCTTGGCCTCACGGCGCTCTGGAATACGGGCAGCCTTACCGCGCAGGTTGCGCAGGTAGTAGAGCTTGGCACGACGCACGCGGCCGCGGCGAGTGACCTTAATGGAGTCAATCTGCGGAGAGTGCAGGGGGAAGCGGCGCTCAACACCCACGCCGAAGCTCACCTTGCGCACGAGCACGGTCTCACGCACGCCCTGGCCGGAAATTGCGATAACAATGCCGGTAAAGGTCTGAATACGTGTGTGATCGCCTTCGCTGATGTTCACGTTGACTTCGATGGTGTCGCCAGCGCGGAAGGCAGGAATAGCCTCCGCCGGCTTCATGTGCTTGGCGTCAAATTCTTCAATAGCGTTCATTGTCTACCTCCGTCGCCGCCGCATACCAGCGCTATGGTCAAGAGCAAGCCAGCTCGCCAGCTGACCCACCCGTATACAAACCCCGCAGATAAGCCCGCGCAGGCCGCCAATCCGCCAGTTTCACCGGCTGGACCAAGGGAAGCGGACCTATGCGGCAGTCCAACTCCTGGCATAACAACTTTTCATTCTACTCCCCCCACGCGACGCCCGCGCCCAATTTCGCTCGCTTGAAACAGCTCCAAATAGGCTTGTAGCTCAGGCCAGCGCGCAGACCAGCAGAATACAGCTATTCAAGTCGCGTATTTGCAGGTGGAGCACCTTTCATATCGTGGCTCAGTAAGTCGCTTACAGTCAACGCTTCAGGCACACCCAATTGGCGAGCCAGTTGCGCTATATACGGGCGCTGTAAGTTTGCCTCTTTCAAAACAGCATCGTCATTGAAGACTTGCTGCACCGCGGCATCCAGCAACACACGCCTGTGAGCCATAACTATTGCTCGCTTGAATTGACTCGTCACAAACTCCATGTCGTGCGTAATGGTAATGACCGTCTTGCCTTGGCCCACAGCCGTCTGGACAATCTCGCCCAAGCGCTCAGTGGCGGGCGCATCTTGGCCGGCAGTTGGCTCATCGAGGATAAGCACCTGCGGGTCCATCACTAACACTGCTGCAATCGTGACGAATTTGCGCACCGAAAACGGTAAATCATAGGGGTGCGTATCCAGCTCATCAGCCAATCCGCACAGCTGCGCCGCCGCCTGCACCCTGGCATCTACCAACGATTTGCTCACCTTGTTGCGCACGAGGCCATAGGCAATTTCTTTACGTATGCTGTCTTGAAAAATCTGATCGTTCGGATTTTGGAACACATAGCCCACCTTCTCTGCCACCTGCGAAGTCTGCAACTGGGCCGTTGACGCTCCATCTACGCTCACCGTGCCGGTAAGGGGCTTCAAGAGCCCATTCATGAGCTTGACTGTGGTAGTTTTGCCCGCACCATTTTGCCCAATCAGCGCCACAGATTCCCCGAGCTCGAAGTTCATGGAAATATCGTCCAGCACACTGGGCCCTTGAGGATAGGCAAAACTCACATGCTTCAGTTCAAGATAAGCCATTGTTTCCCTCCTTCGGAGCGTACCAGGCTAGGGCTTCATCAACGGTGACTGGCACTCGATCGTGTCGGCCCAACAGACGATTGCGCTCCAAATAATAACGGGCCACCTGCGGCAGCTGGCCCCTGTGAGCCAAGACAGCTGGATCCGACAGCACTTCGTGTACTGCCCCGCTCAAGACCAACCGCCCCTCTTCCATCAGCAATACCTGGTCACAATACTGAGCAATAAGATCGACCTTATGCTCCACTACAATCACAGTTTTCCCCTGCTCTTTCAGCTGCCGAATAATGTCGAAAACATCTTGCGTACTGCGCGGATCCAGCTGAGAGGTAGGCTCGTCGAGAATGACTACCTGTGGATCAGTCACCAGCACTGCCGCAATAGCCACCCTCTGCCGCTGCCCGCCTGAGAGTTCAAAAGGATCACTACCGGCCAAGTCGGACAGCGACAGCATATCTATCATGGCATCTACTCGACGAAATATTTCCTCCCGCGGGTACCCTAAATTTTCTAACGCATATGCAATTTCCTCACGCACATTGTCTTTGACTCCCGACATTTGCGTAAAGGGATTTTGAAAGCAGTACCCTATAATCTGCGTCAGTTCAGCGTCATCGTAATCGGTGACAGCACGGCCGTCTACCTCCACGCTCCCCTGCACGCTACCCTTGTAAAAGCTCGGAATAAAGCCCCGAATGAGATTACATATACTCGTTTTGCCAGAGCCATTCGCGCCGATCAGAGCATACACAGTGCCCTGCTGGAATTCGTACGATAGCTCTCGGACCGCGTCTACTGCCGACAGAGGATACCGATACGAGACATTGTGCAATCGTATGCTGGTCATCTACAGTAACCTCCAGATTAGATAAGCTATCAAACCCAGCAAGCACAGGCCCTGAATCAGCCAATCAACTCTGTGCTTGTCGAGTTTGTAGAGCGAAGTTTTTCTCGCAGTTGACAGGAAAGCGCGCGACTGCAAGGCTAATGCGTGCTCCTCAGTCTGCTGAACCAAGGAAAAAATCAAAGGACCCAGCATGGGCACGAACGAAGTCATACGCTTCCATATGCCCCCATCGACCTGAATCCCCCGCGACTCTTGAGCCTCCATAATCGTCTTGGAAGCAGAAGCCACCTGCGGGACCATTTGCAACGTTGACATGGTAACGAACGTGACCTTTTTGGGCAGATGCGCAGCCTCCATCGCATACACCATGTCTTTGGTTCTCGTAACCTGGAAGAACCACATGATGGCCGCAGCACTAGCAACAATTTTTGAAGTGATGCCCAAACTTTTACTCAATCCAGTTGGAGAGAGTCCAACGAATGCCCACAAGTGCTGCGTATCGGGATAGTGCACAATACACACCTGGGCCAGGAAAATGACGACCACGACGAGCGCAATAGAAGCGAGAAAAGCCTTGAGAAATTTGACCCCAGTGCGGCTGAACAAACTCAAGACCACAAAGAGCGGGAACATGGCGTATTGGAGCCAGTATCCGGGAGTAAAAATAGTGATAATAATAATGAGCAGCATGAAACAGAATTTTGAAGACGGGTACAGTCTGCCAATAGCGCTCTTCATGCCGTCACCTCCTGAGCCTTCACATAGGGCATGCCATAGTTGAGCTTCACCAGGAATCGGTCAGGTAACTTCCGCAGCATAATCCAACTGACAGCCACGTCAATCGCCGTAGATGCAATGGCTGTGAACATGCTGGTAGAAAACACTGATTTGATTAAACTCGTACCCGCCACCAGTAGGGCTGCGGTAATTAAGTCACTGCCTGCGCCGGTCACACCACCAAATACCGCCAACGTGACCAGAGCCTTGACGATAGCCGTGGAGACGCTAATCACGATGCAAGCCCCCACCGTACCAATAATATTGGTATACCATTTCCACCTCGATAGGTACCCGGAGACGAAGCCAGTGGTCATGGCAACGAGCGCATAGGGGAAAGCAACCGGGTTGAGCATACCGTTAAAGACGTTGCCCATTAAGCCCGTGACTAAGCCTATCCATGGCCCGCCAATCATCGAGACAAAAATTGAACCTATTTGATCAATGAAAATGGGAAACTTCAAAATCGACGACAGCTGGTAGCCAGCAACATTGATGGACACCCCGACTGGAATCAGTAAGAGCGCCAGCAAAGAAAAATCATAGTGTATCCCGCGTTGAATGTCTGGCTGTCTTCTGCCATCTTTACCATCATGCTGTTCTGCTAACTCTCGCATTCTGAGCCTCCTTGCCCAGCACAAGTGCTGTACTGACCTGGGGTCAGATTGCAGAACATGTATTCAACTTCTGCGATCTGACCCAGGCAAATATCAGGCAGCCTGCTTGTCTTCCTGTACATTCTTAAAGACAAAATAGTAAGCAACCATACTGATAACGACTACCAGAGCGAAGATATAGCACACATTAGAATATGTAAATGCGCTCTTGCTCTTCCCTAGAGAGGGAAGAAGCTCCTTGCCTAGGGCCGAGCCGGAAATAAGCACACCTGAAACGGCAATCATAGCGGTGTTGATCAGGCGGGTGAGCAAGTTATTGACCGCCATGCACCGGCCCACTACCTCGTTGGGCAGCGCGTTGGGCAAAATCGAATTGTAAGCCGGATAAATCACGGTATAGCCTACGCCGAAGAGGGCCAAAGCAATCCACATGAAGATGATATTGCCGCCTAGGCAGAAGGCGAACATCAGCTGTGAGAGCAAGATGACGAGCGCACCCAGCTGGAAGCCTCGCTTGGCCCCAATCTTGCTGGTGATAAAACCGGAAGACATGCCCGAAAGGAATGCGCAGATGTTGGCTGGCAGGTACATCATGCCGACTGTGGCACTCGACACGTCGTAGTTAGCCTTAATAAGGAAGGGGAAGACGAAGAAGAACGACATTTGCACGCCGTAGATAATAGCGCCGACGAGAGAGCCCGAAATCAGCTTAGGCACCTTGAAGAGTGATATATCGATAATAGGATTCTTCACCAGCTTGGAGCATATGACGTACGCCACCACGGAAGCCAGAGCGATACCCCACCAGAGCCAAGTATTCTTGTTGATAGCCAGCAAAATGAGCGCAAACGCGACTGAGAAAATCACAATTGAAACAATGTTCAAACGCTCGGCAGGCTTACTACCAGTGATTTTAGCTTGATCTGGCAGGAACTTGCGCAAAGCTGGGAGAGCAACCAGCACAATAACGGGCACAATCATGGTCAGCTGCCAAGACATGTACTTGCTGACCACACCACCAAATACGGCACCCAAAGCAGCGGAGAGCTGGTACATGGCTGTGTTGAACCCTAAATACTTCGCCTGCTTGTCCGAAGACAGGTACTTGCGCACAAAAACCACGAAACAGCCCGGTATGACTGCAGCACCGGCAACCTGGATTGAGCGCGCTGCAATAATGAGCCAGAAGGAGAACTGGAAGGCCACCATCAGGATTGATCCCAGGCCAAACATAAGGGTTCCAACGGTAAACAGCTTCCTGGGCGACACGTCGTCTGAAAGCGTGGAGTAAATAGCTCCTCCCACGCCGAACACGAGCGAGGCAATAGTGGTGAGCCAGCCCACTTGCGCAGGGGTGAGGGCGAAGGTTTTAGCGATGTCTGGGGACACAATGCCAAACATCTTGTCGCTAAACACCTGCATGAAGCAGATGAATATCATAAAGGGCATCGCCTTGAGAATCAGCGATTCCTCCCTTTGTTCCTGAGTTTGTTCTGCCATTTTCGGCTCCTTCTTACGCTTGCAAGGCTGCATTGACGTGACTGTAAAAATCGTCCATAAACCGCCCGGCATCTACAGTGAGTGCCAGATGGGTTGTGGGAGGATCGGCGATTTTGTCGAGATTCTCAACGGTGTCGCCTGTGGCTTCGCCGTCAACGATAACAGTCATATTCATGGGAATAGTAGTGACCAGAGTAGGGTCAAGCGCAACTCCGACCGCCAACGGGTCATGCAGGGCACAACCCGCTAAGTAGGGGTGGTGTACCCGGTAGGCTTCCAGATAAAAATCGACCGCCCGGCTCAATATTGTGGCAGCTGGCGTCCCATAACCTTGCCAGACTTCCAGCTCCTTGCGGGTCAGCAGCGTCTTTCGTGTCACATCCAGGCCAACCATGGTGAGATTCATGCCAGCTTCACAGCAAATTTTCGCCGCTTCGGGGTCAACGATGACGTTAGCTTCGGCGTACAGCCCGCTGTTGCCAGGAGTAATAGCCGCTCCCGCCATACTTACCACGGACCCTACCTGCTGGGCAGCTTGCGGAAAGCGCTGAAGGACTTTCGCCATGTCGGTCATAGGGCCGGTAGTGATGATTTGTAACTGCTTGCCATAACGTTGAATGCAATCAATGATGAAGTCTATGGACTCTTCAGGCTGCGCGCCGGCACTGGCATCGGGCAAATTTTGATTACCTAGGCCATCCATGCCGTGGAAGGTCCCGGAATATTCACGCTTGCGCTGCAAAGGCTGCTCACTGCCCATGTACACCGGAAGGCTTTTGCCCATGCTTTCAACGATGTGTTTTGTATTTGAATACGTTTGCGGCACAGTAGCCATGCCGTACGACGCACAAATGCCGATGAGGTCAAGCTGCTCTTGTGATAAGGCGTAACAGATTGCAAGCGCGTCATCGACTCCTGTATCGACGCACAGTATTGTCTTCATATCTCTGACCAATTGATTCTCTCCCTTGAGTTCTTGAATGCCTTCGCCGAAAGGCTGTGTCCGACTCTGGACGTGCCCCAAGCTAATCCACATTCTTGTAACGAATCTGCAAGTTACAGCCGCAGATACTGATACTCTGTATGCGCTCCTCCCTATCAGATTGAGAGTAAAAACCCAACCGTTGTTCTAGCCCATATATGAAGCCTGTCATTGCTTCAATGGTGATCCACGCTGATATATAAGCTAGATCCTACTCAGTATGATAAATCGTTTTATCTACTCTGTCAACCTGGTCCGATTCGATTCGCGTCTTAGGGCCGGCGGTCTTCCATCCAGACACGGAAAAAGGGCGCACCTACCGGGGATGGTGGGCGCGCCCCTTGGGACTACTGCCGATGGGGCAGAGGTGGGCTTAGTGGCGGTGAGAACGGTAGAAGTCAATCAGGGCCTTGGTGGACTGGTCCTGGGTGGCCAGAGCCGCGTCGTCCTGGGAGATGGCTGGCGTAATCTCCTGGGCCAACTTCTTGCCCAACTCCACACCCCACTGGTCGAAGGAGTCGATGCCCCAGACCGTGCCCTCGGTCAACGTGATGTGCTCGTAGAGAGCAATCAGCTCGCCCAACGCATAGGGGGTCAGGGCTTGGCCGAAGATGGAGGTCGTAGGCCGGTTGCCCGTGAAGACGCGGGCCGGAACGATAGCTTCGGGCGTGCCCTCGGCGCGAACCTCTTCCGCAGTCTTGCCAAAGGCCAGGGCCTTAGTCTGCGCGAAATAGTTGGCCAGGAAGAGCTCATGCACATCCTGGTCGCCGTCCTTGGCTGGGTTGGGCGTGTTGGCAAAAGCGATGAAATCGGCCGGAATCAGGCGGGTGCCCTGGTGAATCAGCTGGTAGAAAGCGTGCTGGCCGTTGGTGCCGGGCTCGCCCCAGAAAATTTCGCCAGTCTGCGAGGTGACCGGAGTGCCGTCCCAGCGCACGGACTTGCCGTTGGACTCCATGGTGAGCTGCTGGAGGTAGGCCGGGAAGCGGTGCAAATACTGGTCGTAGGGCAGGACCGCGTGGGAGTGAGCGCCGAAGAAGTTCACATACCACACGTTCATGAGGCCCATCAACGCCACCACATTCCGCTCGAAGGGCGTGGCCCGATAGTAGGTGTCGATGGCGTTGAAGCCCTGGAGGAATTCCTCAAACCTCTGGGGTCCGAAGACGATGACTAGCGACGTGCCGACGGCGGAATCCACCGAATAGCGGCCGCCCACCCAGTTCCAGAAGCCGAAGGCGTTCTGGGGGTCAATGCCGAAAGCCTCAACCCTGTCTAGGGCGGTGGAAACGGCGATAAAGTGGCGCTGAACAGCCTCGGCCCGGGAGGCGTCGGAGCCGTCGATAGCGCCCTTGGCCTGGAGCTGGTCCAGCAGCCAAGCGCGGGCCTCGCGGGCATTGGTCAGCGTTTCGAGCGTAGAGAACGTCTTGGAGACCACAATGAACATGGTGGTCTCCGGGTCCAGGTCGCGGGTCTTTTCAGCCAGATCGTTGGGGTCAATGTTGGAGATGTAGCGGGCCGAAATTCCGGCGTCCGCATAAGGCTTCAGGGCTTCGTAGGCCATGTTCGGACCCAGGTCGGAGCCGCCGATGCCGATGTTGACTACGGTAGTAATCCGCTTGCCAGTCACGCCCTTCCACTCGCCAGAGCGCACCTTGTCAGCGAACGCGTAGATGCGTTCGAGCGTGTCTCGCACGTCCTTGACCACGTCCTGGCCGTCGACCATGAGCTGGCCCTTGTCGGAATCGGGCCTGCGCAGGGCGGTGTGGAGAACGGCACGATCCTCGGTGTTGTTGATGTGGGCGCCAGTGAACATCTGCTCAATGCGCTCGTCCAGCTTCACGTCCTTGGCCAGCTGAGCGAAGAGCTGCAGGGTCTCAGGCTTGATGAGGTTCTTCGAAAGGTCGAAGTGAAGGTCGCCAGCTTCGAAAGAGAGCTTGGATGTGCGCTCTGGATCGACGTCGAACCAGCGGCGGAGGTTGATGCCCTCAGCCTGTAAATCATTAAAATGCTGCTGCAAGAGGGCCCAAGCCGGGGTCTTCGTTGCATCAATGGGAGGATTGATGGCCATAGAAAGTCCTTTCATCGCCATACGTCATTCAGCGGCTGCCCGCACTCAGGTCAACCTGTTGGTACAGCTACCAAGATACTCACAAAAGAGGACAGAAAAACACAAAAACGCAAAACTACTGAGCCTATCAAGCCCTGCCACTCCTGTGCCTTTGAACCCATATCTTAAAGGCCCAGCTTGCGCATGAGCGGCTGGCGGACCAGGCGGTCGAAGAGCGTGACTACGAGCACAAACGCTAGAGCAAAGAACGCGCCCACTGCAAGCAAACGAACACTGGCTCCCGTGCGAATAGCCCAGGTCAAGAGCCTTGCGCAGAAGGGGTCCCAGAGCGTATACGTCAGGGATTGCACAATATAGAAGCCCAAAATGCCAGAAGCTAGAGCCGTCACCGTCCGCCCTACAAGGCCGCGACTCTGCGCCTGGCCGTGAACTCGACCGCGGGCTTGGACACAAGCTTGAGCACGGCTGGTTTGGGCAGCAGCAGAGGCGCTCAGCGCACACCAGAAGAGAGCTGCGAGCGCCAGTACAAAGGCCAGCAAGGAGGTGGATTTGAAAGACAAATCATACAAAACAACAGGAAGTCGGCCCAAGACCAAGACGCCAGTAATCACGACAGTGACAAGCAAGATGACGCTCAAAGCGTAACCCCAGGCCCGCGGTGAAGCCCAGCGACTGGACTCGCCCCTCGCTGACGCCCGCCGAACTCGCCAGCTCAGGGCTCCTGCCAGCATGAATGAGAGCAAGTAAGTGACGGCGCTCATCTGCTTACGCCAGTCCAGTAAGCCCCGCTGGCCCGTGTCGCCCTGGGAAATGAAAGCGATATAAAAGTTCAACGCATAGACCGCACCAGCGAAGAGCAGCAAGAGCCCGCGCGCCCAACCCTGCCCCTCCCAGCGGCGGACCAGCCAGGCCCAGACCGGTGCCAGCAGGATGAAGAGCAGGTAAAGCCAGATAAATTCAAGCCCTGGCCCGATCCAATCCCAGGAACCAACTCCGGGAATTGACCTCACCAGTCGGCTAAAAATCAAGGCCAGCAGCGCGTAAAAGACCACAGCGGCCAGCACAGCGGCGCAACGATGGAGACTGGCCTTCCACTGCTTGCGCCAGTAGCCCGGCGTCCCCACCTGCTCCGCCATCGCTGGAACCAGGTAAAAAGCGGAAATCATATAGAAAATGTGGTTGCCCCAAGCGCCCAGCAGCGCCACCAAGCCCAGAACCCATAGGGGCCAGCCAGCGTTGGTGAGCATAATAATAAAGCCCGGAGCCAGGTCGAGCCCGGCAGGTTTCAAGGCAATGGAGGGGTGTGTGGCCCAGAAGAACCAGGGGGTGAACACATGAAAAACGGAAATGCCAACGATTGCAGCCAGGCGTAGGGCTTCGACGCGAATATTGCGCACACGCTTGCTGGGCGCACTCACAACTTGGGCAGACGGGTTTTCGCTCTCACCTTCAAGACCTGACTCTGCCTCTGGCTGCGCGGCCCGCGCCGGTTGACTCATACCCTACCTTCTCACTCCATCTCGATTGACGACCTTCCAGGCCTACAATCCCAACACAAGGCCTTACAAAATATTCTCCTGCCCGTCCTCAGAGAGCTTCGAGACCATGTCTTTAACCTCTTGGCTGCGGGACCGGGGAGCGATGAGCAGGGCGTCGGGCGTATCGACCACCACCATGTCGTTCACACCGAGCAGGGCGATAGCGCGGCCAGCAGCGGGCACCACCACATCCCCTGCCGAATCCAGGTAGGACACCTGGTCGCTGTCGCCTAAAATCTTGATATTCTGCCGATTCGAGGAGGGCAGAAGGGCAGCCACCGAATTGAAGTCGCCAATGTCGTCCCAGCCGAAGCCGCCGGGCACCACGGCCACGCCACCCGCCGCCGACAGAGGCTCAGCCACCGCGTAGTCAAAGGCGATTTTCTCAATCCCCGCCCACTCTTGGTCCATAGCGGCCTGCCGGGGCTCCAGCCCCTGATCCCAGGCCTGAGCGATGGTCGTCACAGCCTCGTACAGGTCCGGCTTGTAGCGCTGCAAACAGCCCAAGACCACGTCCGCGCGCATCACAAACATGCCCGCGTTCCAGCGGTATTCACCGGTAGCCAAATACGCTTGAGCCGTTGCTGCATCGGGCTTCTCTACGAATTCAGTGACCAGGCGAGCGTCCGGCGCGTCCGGCACATCTTCAGCCAGCGAACGCCCCTGGTGAATGTAGCCAAAAGCGGTGGAGGGCCGGGAAGCCGCGATGCCGATAGTGGCCACATACCCTGCCCGCGCAGCCGCCACAGCCTGGCGAACCGACATGGTGAAAGCGCCCTCGTCGCGCACCACATGGTCGGCCGCAAATGAGCCCACCACAATCTGGTCGCCATGCCGCCGGGCCAGTACCGCTGTAGCCAGAGCTATAGCCGCCGTGGAATCGCGCGGAATGGGCTCTGCAAAGACCGCGTCCTCCCCCAGGTGCGGCAACTGCTGGCGCACTGCATCCACATGTTGAGCACCGGTCGAAACCGCTACGTGCTCAGGCCCGCAGATTGACGCCAAACGAGCAAAGGTGCTCTGAATCATGGTCTGCCCCTGGCCGAGCAGGTCAAAGAGGAACTTGGGCCGGGCCTTCCGGCTCAGCGGCCACAGGCGTGTACCCACTCCCCCGGCAGGAATAATGGCGTAAAAATCATCCAAAGTCATGCTTCCATTCTCGCAAGGTGCCCGTACATGCCGGCCAGCAACCCGCCCAGCTAGACAAATCCCGCCCGCACGCTACAATTCTGTATGTTGTCTCTTTGACGAGATGCTGCCCCGGTAGCGTCTGCGGTCAACCAGATAGGCCACTTTAGCTCAGTTGGTAGAGCGTCTCACTCGTAATGAGAAGGTCGACAGTTCGATTCTGTCAAGTGGCTCTCTTCCCTTACAAATTGCGCGGTCAAACGCTGGATTATTTGCTCTCCAAAACATTTTGCAAATTAGCCTTCATCGTAAAAGAAGTGCGCTCAACAAGTGCTCAGAAATGGTTTTGTGCGCGAATTATGGTAGCGGAAACGTTGGAATACCGGCTTTTAGCGAGGCTATTACAGCGTGCGCACGGGGGGACTTGAACCCCCACGACCGAAGTCACAAGAACCTAAATCTTGCGCGTCTACCAATTCCGCCACGTGCGCAGGTGCGGCCACAGCCGCTTAACTAATGTAGCACGACCAGGGGTCGAAAAACGTAGCTGAGCCTTGCTGGAGTCGCGCAGGACCCGGGGAGTACACACCATGCGACAGCATGCGAATAGCTAGGAAAGGAAAAGTCCAATCCGGTAGGGCGGTCAGCGCATCCCCCGATTACAACCTGCCCGCCACTACCGGGTGCTAATTCGCCCATAGACGGCCCGGGCAACGATAGTGCACACGAAGACCATCAGCAAACTAGCGTATCCTATCCAACCACATCCTCCGGTAAAAGGCAAGGAGCCCACCTGCGCAGGATATTTCAAAGAGTAGTGGATTTTAACCGACTGGTTGCCCTGATCGTCGACGGCCCAGACCACTGCATCACCCGGCACCAGCCCGGCAGGCGGGATGATGGACCAGGATCCGTCGGCCTGCGAAATCGTTGTGCTTTCAGTGCCATCGGGCCATAAAAAGTGGATACTGTCGCCCGCTTCGGCCACTTGCACCTGACCGCTCAGCACGGTTCCTTCCACGCCTGTCACGTCGCCCGAACTGACACTTGGCGAGGGCGCAGACATGTCAATCAACTCATCTAAGGGCTGAGAGATAGCGTCGATATTGGCCACATTTGTTAGGACAGCTATGAAACGGTAGCTCTGCCCACGCCCGTCGCTCGGCTCGTGAGCCAAGAAGTACTGCGGGTCCACCTGCGCCTGCCAAGACGAACTGCCAGTAGGCAACTGGTCCTGCGTGTAGACCAGCTCGTCGGGCTCCAAAGTGTCCGTCGGAGAATCGAGAGGCTGAGCCTTTTGGGCACCTTGGCTGCTCTGAGGAGAAGCTGCGGTCGCCCTATCAGCTTCTGGCGAACGGGATGCGGCTAAAGGCTGCTCGGCGGCGGTAGCAGACGAATCACTCGAATCACTCGGCTCATTCGAATCATTCGAATCATTCGACTTCTCCAACTCCCCTGCTTCTCCCTTGCCGACCTGACCACTCGAATCACCCTTCAGGCTCTGACTGCCGGTAGCGTTTGTGCTGTCCTGCGGCAGAGCATAGAGCTTGAGCGTGCTGCCCGGATGCACTGGGGCTACTGAGCCCTTCACCAGGACTTTCGCGCCCGCTGGCAGCTGCCCTTCAACGGTGTGCGGCACAGTGACCGCTTCCACCTGGGGTGCGGGATCGGTTTGCGTCAGGAAGCGCACGGCGACAATATTGGAAAAATTGGAAGTCAGGTCGAATCCGCTATCTGTCTCCATCTGCCAAGCGTGATAGCGGCGAGTGCCCAACTCCGCGTTCGCCACGGAAGCCTGATTGTCGTCTCGGATGGACCAGCTGCCATCGTCCGCCACTCGCACCTGCCCAATCAGGAAACCCTTGGTATCGGGAGCGTTGACATCCGACTGAGCGACTGGGTGAGCCGGATCTTCCGCATATAAACTCAGCAGGTCGCCGGGGGTGCCAGTACCCGAAATCGTGGGTGTCAACGTGTTGACATACGAACCATCTTTCGGGCTGTTGATGACGGGCGCTGCAGGGCGAGCAATGTCGTACCGGTAGTAGGCAGTGTCAATCGTCCAACCCTTGCTCACCCGCTCCGCTATATCCGCCTGGCTCATGTTCGCTGTGATACCGGGTTCAGGATTGTATGCATCCTTCACATCGCTAGTATCGCAGCCCGTGGTAGTGCCGTCTGGATTGGTGGTGATAGGCCAGGTTACCAGCTTAAAGTAGCCGTCGAGACCGTCTGCGCTCTTGGCCAGCTTGAAGTCGATAGAGCCGTCGCTCGCCTGCGCGGAAGGACTGCCGTCGCTGGGACCGTTGCCCATCAGCACATTCGTTTTACTGCTGCTGGCCGGCTCGTTGAACGACGACCAGGTATTGGAATTTGCGGGCGGCACAGCTGCTACGGCAGAATTTTGCCCATCGACGCGCTGAACTTGCGGAGTAAGCGCCGAAACCGGTACCCACTTGCCGGATTTGGTGGCCAGCCACTGGTAGTAGAAGGAGGTGTTCTGCGAGCAGGCCTTACTCCGGTTTGCATCCGGGTTATACCAGTACACGAAGAAAGACTTGACCGGCGCCACGCCTGCCTTTTCGCTTCTCCCGTCGAATCCGTTGTCTGTCACCAGCCCCCAGTTGGACTGCCCGCCCGACCACAGGGCCGGATTGGCATCCCAACCGATAAAGGCCATAGGGCCGTTGCAGGCTGGGTAGGGGGCGGTCGGCGAACACGCTTGCGCGTATACATAAGCCGGGTAGTCTTCGGCGATATTAGTGGAGTTCGCCGGATCAAGAGTTGTTGCCGCATCAAACGTATGACTGCTTGAGTTAGCCCAGGATTGTTTCCCGTCGCTGATGATCGCGTAGACGTACTGCTTGATCTTCGCACCACCAACCCGGTTGATACTCACCAGATCGGTAGCCCCCCTGTCATAGCGATCTGGGTTGGCATCGTCGGGGTAGTCGATATTGCCTTCGATTGAAATGTTGAGATAGTCGTTGGCACCCGAGTGAATGACTTTGTGAATCGTGTAGTAATCGTCGACATTGCGGGCCCAGCGTGCAGCGCCTTTACCATCTGAGCCCTGAGTATTTAAGTACACCATGGTGTTGTACTGAGTGGCCCGGTCGCCGATACCGTAGTAGGAGTAAAGAAACGTTAAACCGCAGCCATCTCCCCCTGACGTGCTCGTAGCGCCTTCTGCCACGCAGTCAGGGTTCACTGACCCATGCGGCACCTGCAAGATGAAATCCATCCTCAGCTCATCGTTTTGGGTGTCAATGCGGTCGTTGTAGGCCAGCATTTGGTAGAGCTTGGGCTTTGATACTGCTGCTGCTTGTGCTGATGCAGCGCTCGCCGCTTGCCTGCTGGGAAGCGCTACGGCCCGAGATGGCAGTGCTGAGTTCACTACGAAAATCAATACTAGCGCCACCACCGGCACAGCAGCAGCCGACCACTTTACTGTCCTATGAATATCCATCACCCGTTTATCCACTTTTGCAAGAGCATGAGCCTTAGGGCTATCCATGCCACGCGAAACACCTTCAACCTTGGCAAGGGCCCTATCAGCCGATGCCACAGTAAGTAGGATTAGATAAACATAATTTATGGATTTTATCAACTATCTGTATGCATTAAGCTCTGTATAACGTTGTACAAAAATAGAATAAACGTTGGAATTACGGTGTTTCAAAAAAATACAATGTGATTAAATATACAATACTAATTCAACTTTTTCTTATTCAACTATGTGAATAAGTAGACATTTTCATCAGCCAGCAACAGCTAGTAGCTGCTTGAAACTCAAGCCCGCCGATGTCGGACCAGCTGCGTTCCCCTCGGCGAGCACATATACAGCAGACAGCCGAGCACCAGCACCCCGAACCCCACAACGAAAGCAATAAGAAGCGCATCCTTTGGCGCGTGTTCAGGCTCAGGAATACTGCGCGGAATGGGTGCCCGCTGGCCGGTAATAACCAGGCGCTGGGTGTTGACTCCGTAGGGTGTGCAGGTCATGAGCGTAACCAAATCTTCCCCCTGTACCACGGTGTACAAGTGGGTGTCGTCGGGGTTGACCACATGAATGCTCACAATTCGGTAGCCCATCGTGCGGCCCAAGGTGTTGACGTAGAAAACGTCTCCTGTAGTGAGCTCGTCCAAACGAGTGAAAAGTAGAGCCCCCGGCAACCCCCGGTGGCCAGTGAGAACGGCGTTCGTTGAAGGCCCTCCGACCGGCAGGCTGGTGCCGTACAGGTGGCCCGCGCCCTGGGAGAGAGACCGGTCGGAAGTGCCGTGGTAGATGGGCATATTGAGCGAAATCTTAGGGATACGAACCGAGCCCATCAACCCGTTATCCGCATTCAAGGCCCGCTGGTAGCTCTGGTCACGGCTGGCGAGCGAAGTACGACGGGCAGCCGGAGCACTGGCAGGCACGAAGGGGTCCGCCGCCTCGCCCAGCGTGCTCTGGTCGCCAGCAGCGATAGCCCGGTTGTAGGCTTGGGCCCGAGCTAGCTCACGAGCCACCTTCCCCTGCGGCCAGTCCGCCACCTTCTGGTTGGCCCTATTGACCGTTGCTCGCTCTGCGACCATGTGCGACAGCTGAGTCGCAGGTATCCACAGGAGAGCGACCGCCGCCACCAGTAAGCACAGGCCTATGGCGACCCTCAGGGCCCAATCGACCTTGCCCCGGTGTGGCTTGCGTCCGCTCTCCTGCTCACTAGATGGAGAGAAGAGACGCTTGTAGGAACTCAGAGCTGCCTCGCATCGCGCCAACGCTTAAGCGCAAAGAGGATACCAGCCAGGGCGAGGGCCACGAGAGCGACCATGACGGCCAAAATAATGCCCGCGCCGCCAGTCATAGGCAGCTGAGAGAGGGAGGAGACATTAAAGACCGAGATTACGTGAACGCCGGAAGCCGGGAAAAGCGCCACCGGATCCGTCGCCGTGTAGGTCCAGGAGCCAGCGGAGACCAAATCCCAGGCATCGCCCGTATTGCTCAAGCTGGGCTGGTTGGATACGCCTGTGGGCTTGATGGTCACATCGAAGGAGGGCTTGAACATGCCAGAGAAGGTGTTCGGAGGGTTAATCTCGGAAACCGTGTACTCCCCTGCCCCGAGGCCGTCGATCAACAAGTGGCCCTCGTGTACGGCCTGGTCCGGGTGTGTGCCCGCGTATGAGCCGTCGGAGACGAAGAGCACATCGTCACCACTGGCAGTTTGGTCGGCAGCCAGCTTGAAGCGCCCCGGAATGGCCACTCCCTGTGCGTCCTTCACCTGGTGGAATTTAAGGGCCGCCGAAGTGCCCTTGACCTTGACCGAGAAGCTAGCTCCCGCCAGGTCGCGGCTGTCAGCCTTGGCGTGCTTGCCCAGCTCGAAGCGGTAGAAGTAGGCGTTCTCGGCCTGGGTGACGGGCGCTGTGGCCGAATTCTCAGAACCACCGTTGCCGCGGTCATCGCTAGGCTGGTGGAGCTGGTCGTTCGAATATTCCAACTTGACATTATTCTTCAAGACACCGCCGGTAGCGTCGTCAGTCAGCTGCATGTAATACTTGACGCTAATTTGGTCGCCAGGCGTGAGCGCGGTAATCACCGGGGAAAGATTAAAATTGACCGACCCGTCGCTGTGGGCGTCCACAATAAAACCAGGCGTGCCACCGTTTTGCTCGTTGATGGTCGTCTGCGTGCCGCCAGCAGGACCGGAAGTGACCTCCACCTGGTGGCCATTGCTCCGTGAGAACCGCAGACCTGCATCCGGCGTATCTACCAGTACGTATTTGTAGTGCTGGTAGCCGGTGGTCAGGGGCACTGTGCCAGTAATCTCATACTGCACATAGCCGCCGATGGACGCGGAAGAGCCCGTGTTGCTGTTCTGGATGGCCTTTTTGCTCACGGTCGGCTCGTCGTTCTTCATCTGCACCTTGCCCAGAATCGGGGCCGTGGGAGAAGTCTCGCCTTTGAACTGCGTGTAGCCCGGGAAGCTGGCCGTCACGCCCACTGCCGTGCCCACGAGAATGGGGATTGAGTTCGAGCTGGTGCCGCCGGAAGCGGTCGTATCGACGACTACATACAGGCCCTGGGGCAGGTTCTGGAAAACTGCCGAACTGCCCGAGCCGGTGGCGCTGTATGTGCTGGCAGTAACGAGAGAAGCAAAGCCGGCATCCGCCGCTAGCTTGGTCACGAACTCACGCAAGTTTCCTGCCCAAGCGTGGTTGGCATCGTTGGAGGTGATGTCGCCCTGCGGCACGCCGACGGTGCCCTGGGACTTGAAGCCCAGCCACTCGGAAGCCACCTCGCCCACCGGGTTGCCCACGAACGCCGGCGCGGGTGCCGACGGGTCAATCTGGTTGAGCGCGTTCTCAGCCATGGTTTTGACCGCGGTATCGGTGCCCACCGATATAGAGGTCAACTTGCCGCCGTTGCCCGAGACGTCCACATTCGCGCTCTGGTAAATACCGATGCGCACGGCCTTGAAACTGTGGCCCTGCACGGCACTCGCGCTGCCGTTGATGGTAATCGTGGCATTGGTGGTTTTCAAATCCAAATTCGGCACTTCCGTGTCTGCCGAAGCCGTGGAAACTCCCAAGAGGGAGACCCCCACTAGAGTAGCGACAGTCGCCAGCAAGCCCGCGCCTGTCCGCATAACGCTGCGTATGGTCATTTCTTCTCTCCTTTGTTACTTCTCGCCGAGCGACCGCGTGCGCGATCGTACCAACGTTGATATAGGGCCGCACTGAGCCCAAGTATGAGGGCAGCTGCCGCTACGCCCAGGCAAGTCCTGAGCGCGTCAACCGGCGAACCGCCTGTGAGAGGTATGGCTTTGAGCCTAACGGTGGGCTGCATACCTTTAATCTCTGGCCCCGATTCGTTGCCCGCCGGGTCAGTCGCGCGAACTTGCACATTGCCGTTCGTGGTCATGCCAGAAGGCACGGGGACGCTCCACCTGCCATCGCTGCCGATAGCCACCTGCCCCGAGTGCGTGCCGTCAGGCCAGGTCACCACTACGTAGCCGCCAGATTGCGGGCCTGCTCCCGGCTCTGAGCTGACCCTGGCTTGACCCGAGAGCGTGTGTTCGCTGGCGGGCGTAATACCAGGGCTGGGCGGAGTCATATCGATGTCGAAGGTTTTGCTGGCGACCATGGAGCGCAGGCCGTTGCGGGTCGTGAGCCAGGCTCGGAAGGTATAGCGCCCATCGCCAGCGACCGGCTGTAAACGACTGGCATTGCTGAAGGTGGAAGACCAGCTTTTACTCGCGCTGCCAATATTGGGCTGGTTGGCTATGCTAATCGGCGTGGCCAAGGGGTTGGCAGCGGGCACAGCGTCCACTTCGAGCCTAGAGCCCTCGTGGGTAAGGGCCAAACTTCCGTCTACTAGCCCCTGCGCGTCGGCGGGCAAGCTCCCATCCACGGTGTGCGGCATCTTCAAGTGCCCTACGCCCGGAGCCGGGTCCGGCGAAGTGTAAAAGATAACGCGCACAATGTTGGAAAAGTCGGAAGTGAGCCGCTGGCTGGAGTTTTCCTCAGTCAGGTAAGCGTGGTACCGGCGGGAGCTGCCGTCAGTGTTCGTCTTGCCATCAACCACAGTATTCGCGTCGACAATGGACCAGTTGCCTTGATCGTCCACCTCAGTCTCGCCAATTTTGACTCCCCTACTGTCGTAATCATTGGTCTGCTGGCTGGTCGTCTCCACGATCGGATGCGAGGGGTCTTCGGCGTACAGGGTCAGCAGGTAGCGGCGCTCTGGGTTGCCGCCGGACGCCGCCTGGTGCTTGACTGGGGACGTGCCACTGATGGTCACTGTGGAGGAGCTAGAGTAGCCATTGTTACCAGGCTGGGCAATGACGGGCGGATCGGGGCGGGGAAGCTGATAGCGGCTCATCACCGTGTCGATGGTCCAACCGCTATTGATTCGGCTGGCAATCTGCGCCTGACTCATGCCCTTACTGATGCCAGCGTCCGGGTTATAAGCCTCTTGGTTGACCGCCGCCGTGCAGCCGCTGCTTGAGCCGTCCGCGTTCGTGGTGATAGGCCAGGTGACGAGCTTAAAGTAACCGTCGAGCTGGTCTTGCTGCTTGGCGAGCTCAAAGTCGATGGAACCGTCGGACAGCTGGGCACTCTGCCCGCCGTTGCCGGGGCCGGGAGCCATCAAGTTGTTGCTTTTGCCATTCTTTGCAGGCTCATTAAAAGCTGCCCAAGTGTTGGTCATGACGGGAGGCGTGCCTGGGCCTATGGGGTTCTGCCCGTCTACCCGCTGGGCTGTGGGGGTCAACGAGTTGACCGGCTCCCAATATTTGCCGTCCTTGAGCCCGATCCACTGGTAGTAGAAGGAAGTGTTGCGCGAGCAGGGATAACCTGCGTAATTGCGGGCCGGGTTGTACCAGTAGACAAAGAAGGACTTGGGTGGCGCGATGCCGGGTCCGCTGTGCCCGCGAAAACCGTAGTCAGCCACCATGCCCCAGTTGGCTTGGCCGCCGCTGAAGAGCGAGGGGTAGGCATCCCAGCCCACGAACGACATAGGCCCGTTGCAAGCTCCCCCGGTGCTGCCAGGCCCGCAGTCTGGCGTATAGACATAGGCTGGGTAATCTTCAGCTATGTTGGTCACATAGCGGCTGTCGAAGTCCTGCGCGGGCTTCATGTAGAGCGTGTCGATGCCCTTACTCCACTGGGCGTGCTCGCTGCCCGCTATGGCGTAGACGAACTGGTTGAGCTTGGCCCCGCCCACGCGCTTGTAATCCACCCGCTCGCTGTCGCTGCCATCGTAATTGCCCGAGCCCGCAGCATCTGGATAGTTCACGTCGCCCACCAAGGAAATGGTCAAATAGTCGTACTTGCCGGAGTTGACCACCTGGTGAATCGTGTAATACTGGTCCTGGTTGGCAGCCCAACGGGCGGCACCGTCCTGCCCCATAGTGTTTAAATACTTGGCCCGGGAAAAATACCAGTAGGAGTTGTCGTTGACTGCCCAGTAGGCGTAGACGAACGAGAGCCCGCACTTGCCGGAGTTGTCGTGCTGGCCTACGGGCACGCAATTCGGGTCCATCTGCCCGTGCGCCAGGCGGAGGACGAAGTCCATGCGCAGCTCGTCGTTTTGCGTGTCGATGCGGCTGTTGTAAGCCAGCATCTGGTAGAGCTGGGGCTTCGGGTCAGCGGGAGTGGCATCAATCGAATCTGCACGCGCCTGCGCTAGTGAAGGCGCAGAAGGCAAATAAGGGAGCATCAGTCCGGCGCACACAGACAGGCATGCGACCAGCGCGCACACTAGCCGGTGCCAGGAGAACTTTGTGCTCTTCACTGACCTCTCCACCCTTCGCTGGTGAGCCGAGCCAGCCTTTCTGCGCGCCCGTCTTCACTTTCCCCGGCGAAAAGCTACAGACCAGCGTAAGCCCTAATATCTAGTTTAGACAGGGGGCTACCGAAAGCAAGCCAGCCAGGCGCAAACGCAAATACAGGGCACGTATTTGGGGTTACGGAGCTGCAAGACCTATAAGAGAGCATCCACCAGGATGGGCATGATAGCTTTCAAGGCCTTACCCCGGTGGGAAATAGCGTTCTTCTCTTCGGGGGTCAGCTGGGCCGACGTCAACTCCAGGCCCGCATCTGTGGCCCGCTGAGGCTGGTCGTCGGGCACAAAAATAGGATCGTAGCCAAAGCCCTGCTCCCCACGAGGCTCATGCACCAAATGGCCCATCATACGACCGGTACGGATGAACTCAGTGGGCTGCCCCTGCTCGGCCACAGCCTCCTGCACCATGTCGGCAGGCAGCACCAGGGCCGCCGCACAGACGAACTGGGCGCCGAGTTTGTCCACCGGCAGGTCGTGCAATTGCGCCAGCAGTAGGCGCACATTAGCCTGGTCGTCGCCATGCACACCCGACCACCGGGCCGAGAGAATGCCGGGAGCCGCGCCCATCACGTCCACCACCAGGCCAGAGTCGTCGGCCAGGGCAGGCAAGCCAGTGCGCCGGGTCACGTCTTCGGCCTTAATCAGGGCGTTCTGTTCGAAGGTCAACCCGGTCTCCACTGGGTCGGGCAGGCCTAGTTGTCCGGCTGAGACAAGGGTAAACTCCTCGGCCCGCTTGGCTTGATCAGTACCCAGAGCCCGCAGACTCTGGGTTAAAATAGCCTGAATTTCACCTAATTTACCCTCGTTGTGGGTGGCTACGACGATGCGCCTGCTCTGGTCTGCCATTATTCCTTGTCCTTCGCCTGCTCAGACGAGACGATGTGCCCCATCTCACTGCTCAGAGCCTTGCGCTGGAGGGCTTGCAGCTCCTTGTTGCCCTTGGTGGCCAGGTCGAGCAGGGTGCCCAGCTCCTCGCGGTTGAAGGGCTGGTGCTCGGCCGTGCCCTGAATCTCAATAAAATCGCCGGTGCCAGTCATGGCCACATTCATGTCGGTCATGGCCCGGCTGTCCTCTACGTATGGCAAGTCCAGCATGGGTTTGCCGTCGATAATACCGACCGACACCGCGGAAACTTGGGAGGTGAGCGCCTTCTCAGCGCTCTTAATATGACCCTTGCCCTCGGCCCAAGCCAGGGCGTCGGCCAGAGCGATATAGGCGCCGGTCACCGAAGCTGTGCGAGTACCCCCGTCCGCCTGAAGCACGTCGCAGTCAATCTGCACCTGATTCTCGCCCAGGGCCTTCATATTGACCACACCTCGCAGGCAGCGGCCAATCAGGCGGGAAATTTCCTGGGTGCGCCCGCCCACCTTGCCGCGCACCGACTCTCGCGCAGTGCGGTCGGAAGTGGCCCTAGGCAGCATAGCGTATTCGGCCGTGACCCAGCCCAGGCCGGAATCCTTGCGCCAGCGGGGCAGAGTAGGGGTAAAGGAGGCTGTGCACAAGACGCGCGTATTGCCGCATTCAATCAGCACAGAGCCTTCGGGAGCCTGGGTCCAGCCTCTCGTAATACGCACCGGCCGCAGCTCGTCCACTGCCCTACCGTCCGGGCGAATAACCGTGCCAGACGACAGCATGTCTGCAATTGCAACCATTTGTTTACCTTCCCACTTGCGTCCACGCTCCTGAGCGCCCTGCGCACCCAGCCCACGTCTTCAAATTCTTGTATGCCCAATCCAATATATACGTGCCCCGCCCTACGAACTCCTCACCGGCGCGACACGCTCAAGCCTGTGCGGGCAGGCAAAATTCTGTCGATTAAGAATAGAGCCAGGCCAGCCGCAAAGCAGACCACCAGATATTCGGCCGCGTTCACGCTCAGGCGCTCCCAGCCTAGGGTCTGCAGGTTCAAACCCGGGTAAGGGTAGGGCGAGACCAGCGATTGCGGACCCGTGCCAGCGCCAGCCGTGGGCCAGATAGCAGCCCGCACCAGCACGAATGCCAGGTAGCACGGCAGGTAGGTCATCCAGGTGAGCGTGTAGTGCCAGGAATAACGGCGGTGGGTGTCGAAGAGTAGAAAATCTAGGGCGACCAGGGCGGGCAGCAAAATGCGCGTGGTCAGACTGACCGGAATGCCCCAAATGCGCGGACCGTCCAGAAGCCCACTAGCGCCTTCCAGAGCCCAGCGAGCGCCGGCTCCAATCCAGACATACAAGCTAGCGAAACCCTTGAGCCAGGCCGGAGGCTCTATGCCTTTGAGGAGGGAGCCGGCAGCTGCCCAGAGCATGACCAGGGCCAGCAGCAGGTCGGCCTGCGTGTCGAGCGGCACCCAAGCGCGGCCAATGCCTTCCAGCCAGGCCGGGGCTGTCGCCGTTAGCGCGAGGGCGACAATAAGAAAGCGGTAGAGCGAGGCCAAGAATCTCATACCACCAGCTTAGGGCACAGGCGGCGGTTCTGGTGGGTAATGCGCAAGTTCACACACCATCTGCGGCAAAGGCTGCGGGCGCTCTGGGCCTAAGCTGGTTTTGGGGCTGCCTGTCTGGAAAACGCAGCTTTATTAGATTTCCAGCGCAGCCAGCAGGAATCCGAATCTCTGGCTGGGCGCCTGAACGCGCGTGAATGCATCTGACGCACCGGTACGCGCCTGGAAGTGCCTGGAAGTGCTGAAACGAGGGCCTCTTCTACCAGTTTTCAAGTAGCCTTCAAGCAGCCTTTCAGCTCATGTGCAGAGCCAGAAGGTCGCAGCTATCGGGGCTGGCGACTAAGCTGGAGGGCAATGAACGAAGCTGGCTGGGACAGGCAAATCGGCCAAACTGCGCCCGTCGCCGCGGAGGTACTTGCAAGCGCACCCGCCCACAAGACGACCAGAGCTGGGAGTTATCAATGACCATCAATGCAAACGAAGGGCGGCAGGACATGTCTACGGCCCTGCTCACCGACATGTATGAGTACACTATGCTGGACGCGGCCCTGCAAGACGGCACCGCGGACCGCCGCTGCGTGTTCGAGGTCTACACCCGCCGCCTGCCCGCTGGCCGACGCTACGGGGTGGTGGCTGGAACCGGTCGGCTCATGGAAGCCATCAGAGCCTTCCGCCCAACCCAGGACGACCTGCGATTCCTGGCTGACCGCCACATCGTCAGCCAGCCCACGCTCAAGTGGCTGGAAAGCTATCGTTTTTCTGGCTCCATTCGCGGCTACCGGGAGGGCGAAACCTTCTTCCCCAACTCCCCTATTCTGCAAGTCGAGGGATCCTTCGCCGAGTGCACCTTGCTGGAGACGCTGATTCTCTCTATTCTGAACTATGATTCAGCTGTCGCTTCGGCCGCCTCCCGCATGGTTTCCGCCGCCAACGGCCGACCTTGCATGGACATGGGTGCCCGCCGGGCCAACGAGTGGGCTGCCGTCTCTGCCGCACGATCGGCCATAGTAGGCGGCTTCACCGGCACCTCCAACCTGCAAGCAGCAAAATTCTACGACCTACCCGCCATCGGCACCGCTGCCCACTGCTTTACCCTCTTGCACGACTGTGAGCGCGACGCTTTCGTCTCCCAAATCCAGGCTTTCGGCAAGAACACCACCCTCCTGACCGACACGTATTCCATTGAGGAAGCTGTAAAAACGGCTGTGGAAGTGGCCGGGCCGGACCTGGGCGGCGTGCGCATCGACTCCGGCGACTTGGCTTCCCTAGCCCAGAGGGTGCGCAACCAGCTGGATGCCTTGGGAGCCAGGAAAGCCAAGATTACGGTCACGAATGACTTAGACGAGTACGCCATCGCCTCCCTGCAGAACGCCCCGGTTGACTCTTACGGGGTCGGCACCCAGCTGGTCACCGGCTCCGGCGCCCCCACCTGCTCCATGGTCTACAAGCTGGTGGAACGCGAGGGCTCCGACGGGTCCATGGTGCCCGTAGCCAAGCGTTCCCCGAATAAGGCGAGCGTGCCCGGTCGCAAGCTAGCCTTCCGCTCCTACGAGTACAACCTGGCCTCAGCCGAGCATGTGATTTCTGGCTCCGAAGGTGCCTTGAACACCTTCCAGGCCCCCGACGACTGGCGGGACTTGCTGGTCTCCTACATGGACCGGGGGGAAGCGAACCCTGAGTTCCTGGGCCACGACGCCCTCATGCGCGCCCGCGACCACCGGGCTCAGTCCCTGGCCGAGCTGCCCATCGGCGCCATGAGCCTGATGAATGGCGAACCCGTCATACCCAGCCTGGAACAGATGCTCTGAGCACGCAACCAGGGTGTCCGCTCGATGTGCAAGATGTACACAGGCCACGATATATAAGGAAGAAAGAAGAAGCAAGAGCATGTTTGACTATGCTAAAGCCTATACGCCCGACCCTAAGCGCTACGAGGAGATGACCTACAAGCGCTGCTGCCGCTCCGGGCTCAAGCTGCCAGCAGTGTCGCTAGGGCTCTGGCACAATTTCGGCGACCTGACACCCATGGATCACATGAAGCAGATGCTCTTCACCGCTTTTGACCACGGCATCACCCACTTTGACCTGGCCAACAACTACGGCCCCGAACCCGGCCAAGCCGAGCGCAACGCCGGGCAGATTCTCCACCGCTACTTTGCCCACCACCGCGACGAGCTGGTCATCTCCACCAAGGCGGGCTTTGAGATGTGGGAGGGGCCCTACGGCGACTGGGGTAGCCGCAAGTACCTGCTCGCCAGCCTGGACCAGAGCCTGGAGCGCCTGGGACTGGACTACGTGGACATCTTCTACCACCACCGTCCCGACCCCAACACGCCCTTGGAGGAGACCATGGGCGCGCTGACCCGGGCTGTTCGCTCCGGCAAGGCCCTGTACGTAGGCCTGTCCAACTACGACGGCCCCACGCTCGAAAAAGCCAGCGCAATATTGAACGACCTGCACTGCCCATTCATTATCTGCCAAAACCGCTACTCGATTTTTGACCGGACTATCGAGGAGAACGGGCTCAAAGACGCGGCCGCCCGCCTAGGCAAAGGCATCATCACCTTCAGCCCACTGGCACAAGGGCTCCTGACTGACCGCTACCTGAACGGCATCCCCGCCGACTCCCGCATTTCCACCGACAACCGCTTCCTGGACCAGAGCGCCCTGACAGACCATCGCCTGGAACAAATTCGCGCCCTCAACCAGCTGGCGGGCGAGCGCAGCCAGAGCTTGGCAGAGATGGCACTGGCTTGGATTCTGCGCGACGACGCCGTCACTTCCGTGCTCGCCGGGGCCTCCAAGCCCCAGCAGATTCTAGACAACATTGGCGCCCTGAAGAACACGCATTTTTCCAGCGAGGAGCTCCAGCGCATCGACCAGATATCGCTGGGCTGAGCCACTTTAAGGCCTAGCAAAGATACGCGAATCCCCGCTCGTAGCCATCCGGCCGCTTGCGGGGATTCGTGTATCTTGTACCGTATTACGATTGTGTTCGACCAGCTCAGGGCCGTCTCAGGCTCGCTGGAGCTGGACTAGACTTGCTGAAACTTGCCCAGACTTGCCCAGAGGTATTGAGACCTATGCTGCTGGGCCCTGAATCAGGCAGGCAGTGAGCGCCCCTAGAATCCTGCGTTTTTCATCTGCTCATAAATGCGCTTGCAGTCTGGGCAGACCGGGTACTGGGAGGGGTCGTGCTTGGGCACCCACACCTTGCCGCACAGGGCCACAACCGGCCGCCCAGTCAGCTTGGACTCGGCAATTTTGTCGGCCGACACGTAGTGCGAATATCGGTCGGCATCGCCGGTGTCGGACTGCTCGGTCTGCTCACTGACCTCCGGCCGCTCCAAAACCGCCGTCCCCGTGCCCTCGTCCGGGCTCGAGAGGGGCGAAGTGCCGTCCTCATCCATCCACTGCATCAAAAGTTCGCTCATACCCTTCATCATACCTACTCCTGTCAACCCCCGCAGCCTTGAGCATAGCCGCGAGAAGAACGGGGAATTACTCCCGCAAACCGCTCACGCCGACAGCGCGCGCGCGAGCTCCTGCCGAGCGTACTCACTCACGCTCATATGGTGGGTCTTAGCTGCTTTCTGCACCAAGTCCCACAGGCTATCCGAAACGCGAATCGTGCGCGGCTTCAAGGCTTCGGTTCGCCCCTCCCAGGGCCGACCATCCACTGCCTGCAACTGGCTCCCCTCAAACCCACGCTCGGCCTCCCCAGCCCATTTGTCAATCATCTCTTCGCTAATCACGGTGCCGTCGTCGCTCATATAGCTACTCATCGCCTTGCCTCCTCCATTTCGCGTTTGAAGCCTTTGGTCGCATAATTGGCATGAAAAATCAGAACCGTTTGCCCGTTTAACTGCACAAATGCTAGCTTGATTTCTCGCGCTTGCCTGTCAAAACCAATCATGGCCCAACGCGGCGGCTCCCCATGCCAATCTCGTTTACGGGTTACTGCGCTGGTATAGCCAGTTTCGTAAGCACATGTAATTTGCTCATCACTCAACCCATGTTCGCGGGCGTGAGCGTGAATAATAATGCGCATACGTATCAGCATACGCTATGTATTACGTTGACGCTATCGCATGAATCTGACAGGCGGCATCAAACGAACATAGCCCCTCAACAGGTATTCTGATAGCAACAATCTTCTCGAACGAGGTTGCTTTCACCAACAGAGAGGGAGTGGATGGTGTTTCAGCGCATGACTTACTTTGTTGCTGTGGTGGAAGAGCATAATTTTCTGCGGGCGGCTGAGCGTTGCCAGATTTCTCAGTCGGCTATTTCGCAGCAGATTAAAGCCTTGGAATCTAAGCTGGGAGTAGCGCTGCTGCGGCGGGTGGGGCGCAGTTTTGAGGTGACGGAAGCCGGGCAGTATTTTTACACTCAGAGCAAGGCCATTTTACAATCGGTGGATCAGCTGGGCCAAGAGACGGCCCGGATTGCCAGCCAGTCACACTCTCCCCTGCGCGTTGGCTACTTACAGACCTTCGGCTCGCGCGAGCTCCTGCAGGCAATTGCTGCCTTCTCCCAGCGCTTCCCGCAGGTTGACCTGAGTATCAGCCAGGGCACCCACGAACAGCTCTACTCCCAGCTCACTTCGGGCCGAATAGATCTCGCTTTTAACGACCAGCGGCGGGCGCTCTCCGGTCATTTTGTCAACAAATATCTGACCTCCAGCCAGTTGGTTGCTCTCCTGCCCAAGCGGGCGCTCCCACAGGCTCATGAGGCTGTCTCTATCGCCGATCTAGCTGACTTGCCCTGCATTCTGGTGGCCAGCGAGGACCAGCGCCAAGACGAAATTGACTACTACCGTGACGCTTTGGGCTTAGGCAGCCGCTACCTATTTGCCGAATCTTCCGAAGAGGCAGAGCTGCTAGTCGCCGCCAACAAGGGCTACCTCCTGCTCGACGAACGCAGCCAGGGGCAAGTCTCGAAGCAGGCAGGCCGGGCACTAGCACTGACGGGAGGCGAGCGCAAACTAGCGCGCAACTACTACGCCTTCTGGCTCCAAGGCAACTCCGGCTATTACATCGAAGCCTTCGCCCAAATCCTCAAGGAACAGTTCGCCCCGGATAGTTCAATAGAGACCAAAAGCCGAAGCAAAGCCGGAAATGAGTGAATAATCGCTAAAAGTGTATTTTCTCCCATTCGACGCCCACAGCACCCCTCAGCTCCTCCGTACTAGAGGCTTTGTAACAAACGGAATTGCACGCCCTGCAATCCATAAGTAATACTTATCAATTCCTGCCAAAATTGAGATTGTTTGCCCAACCTCCTGCCCCTAGCATTCCTATGTATGCAGGCAAACCCGCCATGCAGGCACTAGGTAAGGGAGGAATTATGGCTATTACCCAGTTCGCCCATGACTTTCATGAGCGAATGTTTCCGGGCTACCAGTCCGATTTTTTGCGCACCGACCCCGAGTTCATCGAGCGCTTCGACAACTTCGCATTCGACGAGGTCATCCATCAGGCTGAGCTCGACGACCCCACCCGGTTTATGGTTATTTTGGCCATGCTTTTAGGTTGCCAAGGCGTTGACGAGTTTACGGCCATGCTTCCCGCGGCCCTGAATTTCGGCCTAGAAACGGTCAAAATCAAGGAAGTAGTCTACCAAGCCGTTGCCTACCTGGGCATCGGTCGAGTCTTCCCCTTCCTCAAAGCCACCAATCAAGCTTTGGAAGATGCCGGAATCAGCCTGCCCTTAGAGCCGCAAACCACCACAAATTCGGATGAAGCAAGCCGTTTGCGCTCTGGCATTGAGGCGCAGGTGGGTATTTTCGGCGAGAACATGGCCAATTTTTGGCAGTCGGGCCCGCAGGACAGCCAGCACATCAACCGTTGGCTGACCAGCAACTGCTTCGGTGACTACTACACCCGCAAGGGACTGTCCGCCAAAGAACGCGAACTCATTACCTTCTGCTTCTTGGCCGCCCAGGGAGGGGCCGAGCCCCAACTCGTCTCGCACGCGGGGGCTAACTTGCGCATAGGCAACGACAAGGATTTCCTCATCGCTGTCATCTCGCAGGGCATCCCCTTCATTGGCTACCCGCGCAGTTTGAATGCTTTGCGTTGCTTGCGTCAAGCGGCTCAAGATGCGCAAGGGGAACAGGGCGAACAAGGCAAACAAACCGATACCGAATCCGCCAGTAATCCAACCAATAAGTAACAATCACAAGGAGAACTATCATGGCAACTCAAACAACATGGCTCATCACCGGCATTAGCTCGGGCTTTGGGCGAGAAATGGCTCAGCAGCTGCTGGCCGCGGGGCACACCGTTGTTGGAACTGTGCGCAAGATAGACGCTATTGCTGACCTCCAGGCCCAGTATCCAGATACGCTTGATGCCCAGATTTTGGACGTAACCAACGTGGAGGCCGTTCACCAAGTCGTCGACCAGGCTTTCGAGCGCCACAGCACAATTGACGTGGTCGTCAACAACGCGGGCTACGGGCTCTTTGGCGCTGCAGAAGAGCTGAGCGACGAGCAGGTCAACCAGATTTTGGCTACTGACCTAGTCGGCTCCATTCAGGTCATCCGCACCGCCCTACCCCACCTGCGCCAGCAAGCTTCGGGCACCATTATTCAGATTTCCTCTTACGGCGGGCAGGTGGCCTACCCAGGCAACTCCATGTATCACGCCTCAAAGTTCGGCATTGAGGGCTTCGTGGAGTCAGTGGCGCAGGAGGTCAAGCCCTTCGGCATCCGCTGCCTGATTGTGGAACCGGGCGGAGCTCGCACTGAATTCCGCTACGGCAGCGCCCACGTGGCCAAGCTCATGCCCGAATACGACGGCCCGACTCACGCTTTCCTCAAGATGCTGGACCCCGCCAACGGACTAGCCCCCGGCGACCCCGCCAAGATGGCCGCCCGCATCATCGAAAGCGTCGACGACCCCAGCATTCCGCTCCACATGGTCCTCGGATCCGAGGCCCTACGCAACACCATCACCCGCCTAGAGGAGCGCCTGGCCGAATACCGCTCCGAAACCGACCTGGCCCGCTCCACCGACATCACCGACTAGCCAGCAACCCAATAACCCGTAGGCCCCTGCTACCACCCGAGCAGGGGCCTACGTGCGACAAAACGCAGATTTTTATAACAAATCAAACTACTCTATGTATTTTATACGCAGCAACATTCAGCGGTATCTGTGCCTAAACTTCTCTGCTCTCAACGGCACACCACCCATTGAACATCCAATAGCAACGTGCAATACCAACGCAAAAGTATGTATACCACTTCTGGTTCTGATAGCGTTTACAAGACATTGATGGTCGCTCTTAATAGGCGCGATAAACCTTAGCTGCATCGAAACAACATATCTCACTCAGACATCTCGATCCAACAATTCAATATCTAATTGCTTCTCTGTTCTATTCTGCAACATTTTCTAGATAAGTTCATAGTCATTGGGCCTATAGAGACACTGATTCCCTATATGCTTGCCTGGATTTACCTTGAAGAAAAGATACATTTGCTGTTTAGTTTCTTCGCAAATATTTACAGACTTTTCCCACCAAATATGTGTCGCAGCATTTGCGAAGCCTTTTCTTTCGCAATTATTTATTTCTATGTAAGGAGCTAAATCTCGAAAACTATCACAGACTGTATGAAAGAAAGTTGCTGTCATCCGCCTAAACTCAATTGTTGAAAGCACATTGATAAGTAATTTCGTCCATTTATTATAGGCATCAAAATTCTTTTTCTCATGAGAAACACCCTTTATCTGCTGAAAAACCGCATTGAAGAACAGCTGAGCCGACGGCCAAATATCACCATATTCACTTCCCAAATCTTTTAAAAATTGGATAATCTCTGTCTGCTTGTTATCTCGGTCTTTCAAGACGTCACGCACTTCCTCCTCAGAAGGATTCTTGAACAGTTTTTTATACTCTTCAACGCACTCTCTTTTATCCTTTTCTTCAGCTTCTATGATCTTGAATTCAGCGAGCAGCTCTTGGAAGAAGCTTTCCAAATCGTTCGTGTCAATTACTTGCACTCCCTTATAATCATATGGACCATCGCGATAGTCGCCAGATTCTTTCTCTACTCTGTGGACTTGGTAAATCGGATAATTGAATTCGTCTGAAGTTTCAGCCTTATACACGGATTCACACCAGTCAATTGCCGACGTGACATTAGAATCACCGAACCCGTAACCAATCATGAGGACGAGATGCTTTTTGGCAAGAAAAGCAAGACGCGATTGCCAATAATTACCAGCTCTGAAGAACTCTGTATAGTCTTCATCTGTAATCACGATAGATTCCGGCTTAATATTACTACCGTGAATATGACAGATGGGAGTTGTTCCCTTAACTTTTGTATACATATTCTCCGACAATTGCGTAAGTGCTTTCCCACCGAATTAAAGACTCTACAGCTGAGTCATAATTGGTTGTAATAACCCAAGCAAATTGCAAGGCATCAAACGCCTCCTGATATTTTTCAAGAGCTGATTTATTAGGGTCCGAATAAGCCGTGATGCAGTTGGCTATGGCTTCTTTCAACTCTCTTGTAGTTTTAGATAAAGCAGAATCCTCATCTTTATCATGCTTATTCTTTTCCGCTCGAATATTACAAATTTCAGATGCAATCTTTGGATAGTTAAGAAAATCACCGTAGTTAGAAGTGCCCAAAACCTCAGCCGGTCCGAACAATATTTTTCTCTCACTATCTGGAATCTTCAAATCATCGCAACAATGCTTGAGTAACTGTTACCATGACAACACTTCCTCTTTACCAATCAGCTCCTTCGACATGCCGGCCCCGACGAATATCCCCAGCAGTCCTTGTATAGATGCCTTACATATTTGTCTCAAAGCCTCTTTACGTGTCTTTGCTACTTTCATTTCATTTTTCTCCATTTTCAAACTTCTAAAATCCGTTCCAAATTATACTGTCGAACATCAAACACGACATTGATTTCTGTATGTTTAACTTTAACGAGTATTCTCTTTATACCAGTCTTGTCTGTTGTTCTATCCATGGGTGCAACACGTTGATTTTGCAGTTTTATTGAGATTGCGGGATGAAGGGCTTGGGCTGAGCTTGCTCCGTTGAGCAGTAGCATGGAGACGGGTCCCATCGGTAACTTGACCCACGTCGTTCTAACGGACTTGACTGAAATCACTGTCTTCGGCAGAGTATTGGCGTAGACAGTAGACAATAGTTGACAGACTGCTTTTAAAATACTAAGCAATCATTCGGAGTGTAAACCCACTAGCGCGCAATGCCCCATACAATTTCTCTCATCTAGCAATATATCTGTGCTATAACGCATAAGTACAGCGCCCTCTCCCCTGCCAACCAGACCTGAATAATCCTAGTCATCGCACACGGTATTGCGCTGATTCCATTGAGCAAAGAACAGCAAAATAATAAGCAAATTCCAGATAATAGCTATTCTATTCCAGCACATTTATGCTACTTCCTTGAATATCAAACACTGCGTTGTCCTGAACATGGAAATAGTAAGACGGGGCAGAAAGACGTGGAGGAAAGCTGCTACGGAAAGACGAAGAACCCCTACGCCTTCGATCATTTTAAACCACCCCAATTAAAGCGAGTATACTAATGTTGACACGGTTGCGCTTGCGCAAAGGTGTCTTAATCTTCTATATGTAAGTAACTCTAGATTGGTTTAGTGAATAGAAATGCAAGGTACCCTGCCTTTTTTAGTTATATCTGCCGAATCGACCGAGGTAAGTTGGGCAGACATGTTACAGGCTTGGGGTACTGTAATCAGCACTGCAATCGCTGCAATTTCAATCATCGTTACTGTACTTTTCTATCTCAAGAGTGAGCGCAACAGTAGAATTACACAAGAGCGGAAAGATGCGAAAGGCGTATCGGTTTGGGGAGCCGAGTCCTTAGAAGGTGATTTCTGCGGAGTTTTAATCAAGAACGACTGCCCTTATCCAGCCGAAAACTTTTCTCTGAAACAAGACTCCAACGAGCAAAGGTTGGATGTGAATATTCTGCCTCCTGGCATATGGTTTTCAGAAAAAACGGAAGATAACTGTTGGAAAGTTTGTATCCCAGTCTTCAGAGACGAATCAGCACCATCAGGCTGTGCCATTAAAAGAAAAGATCAAAAGGTCGCACTACAAAATGCAATATCTGACAATAATGGTAATCCGCTTCATTTCCGCTGGCAATTTTCCCTGAATGAAGAAGGTAAGTGGATTAACAGCAATGGTGACTTGGCCTTTAAAAAAGGGAAAAGTCGAGATACAGCCGAAGCTACATTCTAAACGAGTTTATTATGAACGATGAAAATCTATCTCAAAAGTATACGGTAAAAAGCATCCCTCTTGATGGTGCAGGAATAAAACAAAATATCGAGCACGCTAATAAAGACGATGGTTTGCTAACCATTTTAACGAATCAAGAACAACGAGTTGTATTTATTTATGGTTCTACAGACAATATTTATCTTGGGTCAGTAAAAGGATTTTTCAATCACAATTTTCAGGATCCTGTTACTCTAGAAGGTAATAACCGGCGTATAGCAAGAAATCATTATCCTTTGCTTATAGTGGTTTACGGACCGGATATTGATATTTCATACAAGGAATTAGTAAGTGATTTATTCCTTGAACTCGACTCTGACACCCACCATATAAAACAACACAAAAGTAAACGTGTCATACTCTCTCATAGCAACGACTTTGAAGTAGCAACCAATCCTAACCTTATACGTAAGAGAGACAATTGGCAGAAATTTGTGGGCCGAGATAACAAAGATTTATCGATCCACTATCCTGAGATTCTTGATGCAATTTGGCACAAACTATACAAAAATGGGCATGGCTATGTGAACTGCGCGACCTCCAATGGAATTAAAAATACTCTTCTCCAGAAGTACTCACCTTCTATCTCCCTGGATTCTCAGCAAACGGATATCATTAAGGATATATGTTTCATACACACGAAAAACGATCATGTTATCTTCGGAGGAGCGGGGACAGGAAAAACACTCTTAATGCTTCATGCTGCAGATCAGATATCTAAGAATTTAGATGAAACCACTTATCTAGTTACACAGGGAAACTGCTCAGCTGAGTTCAAGGAACTAGTCCAAAAGACCGGAAATGGGGAAATCAAACTTGACAGTCTCATACAGTTCACAGCAAAAATAGCAGATCAGCTGTTGTACGGGACTTTACGTAAACCTTTTGTAGATACGGTATTTATTGATGAGGCACATAATTTGCCCAGCTTTAAGAAAGAGCAATATGGTAAAACAAGTTCTGGCTTCCGACTACGAGCATGGGAATACCGCCCAAAAGATGACACTAAAGAAAATAAGCCTAAGATGGCTGCAAATCTTCGCCAATTATTTAATGCTCCTCCAACCGATTCAGAAGAGGAACAATGTGCCAAAATTGAGGATTACATAGACTTCCTCGAATTTTTGAAAGATAATGGATATATCAATCGTATAATCCTTTGCTACGATGAAGACCAATGGGTATACAGCGGCTCAATAGCAAGAATAGAAAAGTTCCATACTACAAGTAATCCAGCTATCGCCATGTATCATGGACACGAATTCCAAACACATCGACTCTACAACCAATACCGAATTTTGTCAGAATCTGGTAAAAACGATAAAGGCACAGATTTCGTAACAGGTATCAGAACCTTTTTACAATTAGAACCACAAAAAACAGAATTTAGGAAAGATACTTTCCAACACTGTGAGTTCAATGGAGCTCATATTTGGAGAGAGTGCGATAATCCAAGTTATTTCGGCATAGTAGATTCAATAGCAGAATTATTCGACTATGTAAATAGTATGTACGAAAAACACCCAGGATCTCATAACAGAGTTGTCGCCGGATACGCCAGACATTGGGATAAAAAACACATTGACCCGACGTTAAGTGAAGAAGATAAGCTCGCGCAGAAGGTATGGTTCGACACTACCCCAAGAAATAAAGGGGATAAAAGGCAAGGTTGGGCTTGGAATGACAAGCAGGAAGGTTTCATATTTGATGAAGCGCTGGAGGACAGGCACAGAGAACAGGTAGCATCAATTTTCTCTGTTCAGGGAATCGATTTGAATTATGTGGGCGTAATTATTGCTGACGACATTCATTACGATAACAGTACCGGCACAATCGTCGGAGTTCCAGAAAATTACAAGCACCGATTGGGAATCATACCAAAAAAGTTGCAAAAAACAGATCCTAATCGATTCTATTCGGAATTCAATAAACAGATTCGGGGTATTTACTACACGCTTATGACACGAGGTATTAATGGAGTTAGGTTTTATTTCATGGATGATGATTTAAAACAGCATTTTTTAGAGTTTATGGGAATTCATCAACCACCTTTTTTGCATGAATAAATTATCAGCCAACTTCTAAAAAGGTTACACATTTACACGAAATGTCAGCCCCAAACCATAGAGAACTCTCTATTACAAGACATATCAAGGAATCAGAAAGGTGTGTACCACCTAATTTGCCACTTCAGTAGCGTTGTCAAACATGCTGAAACAGTGCAAGAAGACACTCATATGACAACCGGACCAGAACGCGGCCAAAACCAGAAAAAGATGAAGCGATTGCGGACATTCTACACCATAATCTCGATAACTCTAACGAAAAATGAGGCAAACTGGGTTTTTCAACACCAGCCCACCTATGAATAGCAAATTTTGCTAGTAAGGTGAGTGTAGTTCGTTCTCAGTCCCTTATGGGGGGGGGGCAACAGCGCTCAGAGAATGCATTGAACACGTTCACCGCCCAAGCTAGTCACTGCCACCCGCCGAAATCCACTGGAACGAGTTCGCACCCAACCAGATACCCCAACAGCACAGGCTGACAGACATACAATTGGGCGTATACTTCTGACGTAAAAGACCGCCAGCCTTGCGGAATCAGCGGTCTTACTTCAATACAAAAAGAGAGCAAAACAACACGTCTTATCAACGGGGAATGCAACATACGAACAACCACAGTGCAAACCAAATACATAACCGACACTTGGCATGGAGTGCCGCATCCCACCAACCAAAGTCTCAGTAAATGAATTACGCAGATGTGCATAAGCACAAACGTCACACTATTCACATTCAGCCACATTGTCTCCATAAGATAGCAATTAAAATATCAATCCTACACTCTGAAGCTATAGCAAAATAGATCGTAAGAAGACATCTTCAAACCGGCAACAGATAGCCAAAGCAACCAGTAAAGTTGGAAAGCACCTAAATTTACAATCAGTTTGGACAACCCGCACTAAGCATCGGACGATTGCAAACCTCTTCGTTAACACGTAACAAAATTCAGCGCCTTTATATGTGCTTTCTTATCAGCAATGCAATCACACATACCCTCGGCGAAACCGTCTGGCGGCTCCGGAATTTGACACAGACCAAAGTAACTTCCATATTAATCCCAACGATCACCACCCTCTCAGCCAGTACCCGATATGTTCCCAGGGGGAGTACGGATGATAGTTTGCCGGTATCTGGCATACACTAGGCAGAATCTTGGGTTAATGCCAAAATGTGTGTCTAAAATCGGCTTTGAGGGTTTGCGGGAGTAGGGCTGAGGACTGTTAGTAAGTGTCTGGTTTGCTTGGATTGTATGACGACACCAGTATGCCCTGCGTGCAATGCGGCAATGAAGAAGAATGGCACGACCAGCGCAGGACGCACCAGATGGCGGTGTAAACAGTACGGAGCATCAAAAAGCCACGCTTACGAACGGCGGGCCAGTGACCTAAGAAGTGGTTGGGACTGGTTATTCTCGGGTAGGAGACTGGCCGATGGTCCCACCTCGCAACGTACCCAGCAGCGGCGTAACCAACTGATCTGGTCCCTGATGCCACCCGTACCCCTGGTCCAAGACCATTACGACGTGGTGCAAGTCGACGGTATCTGGTTGCACCGCAAAGCCGTGGTCCTGATCGCCGTAGCTGACGCTCATGTCATCGGCTGGAGAGTAGCGCGTAGCGAGACCAGCCTGGCCTGGAGCCTTTTGATGGAACGCATAGCAGCCCCCAGGGTGCTGGCATGTGACGGTGGCGGAGGCATAGCCAAAGCAGTACGACAGGTTTGGCCTACCACAGCCATGCAACGCTGCCTGTTCCACATCAGCATGAACGTCACCGCTTTAACCAGCATGAACCCCAAGCTCAAAGCCGGTAAAGAACTCAAACACCTCGCCATCCGCTTAAGCCAGGTCAAGAGTGAGGAGGACCTGAGACAATGGCTGGTTGCTTACAATGCTTGGGAAACCACATGGCACGAATGGTTGAAAACACAAAGCACGTATAAAGACGGTAGTGAAGCCGATAAACACCAAAGACTCGTCAAAGCCCGTAACCTCCTCAACAAGAGAATCAGAGAAGGCACCATGAACACCTTCATCACCCAAGCCAACCACTGCGACAGCCCCATCCCCACCACGAACAACCTCCTCGAATCATGGAACAAACAACTACGCGCCATGCTTAAGAAACCACAACGGCTTGAACCTGGAACATGCAATCAGAGCCATCTGCTGGTGGTGCCACCAACACACACTCGAACCAGAAAGTGATGCCTGGCTCGTAGAACACGCCTACACTGATCAAGACCTCGAACGCTTAAACACCATCGCCTGGCAACACAGCCAACAAGGCCCCCACCAAACCACCGGCATACCCGAACACTACAGCACCGCCACCAACTAACCTGCACACATTCTGGCCATTACCCCCGGATTAGGCGGTGAAGCACGAAGAATGCTAGAGTTAATGGCAGAACTTGTAGTATATAAGGGAAGTCTCGTTGTGCTGTGGTTGGGGAACCAGAAAGCAAATCGCACCTAAAGCGATAAACGAGCAGCAGACACCAAAAACAATACAAGCCACGCGCAAAAGCGCTAGAAGGCCACACAGAGGGTTTACATGCGAAACGTACGGGCTATCAGCACTGCCTTAGCACTATCCTTGACCATCCTGGGGGGGGGGTACGCTAACCTAGCGGCACCCACACCAGCCCACGCAGACCCGATTCAAGCCAACTCGCACTTCCACATTTCGCCAGCTTATGGCTCAGCCGCTGGGGACACGGACGTTCCCATCACTCCTTACCCCGTTGTGGGAGTTAAATTTATCCAAATCAGTTCCCGCCTTAACCACACCCTCGCCATCGGCGACGACGGCAACACCTACGCATGGGGAGACAACACTTACGGTCAACTCGGCGACGGCACAACAACACAGAGGCTGACCCCAGTCAAAGTAAAAGTCCCAACAGGAGTCAAATTTACTCAAGTCAGTGCAGGAGGAGAGGGCGCTCACTCACTAGCTAGAGACGAAAATGGAAATGCTTACGCATGGGGGCACAATAACAAGGGCCAGCTTGGGTTTGGTGATACTACAGACCGTCTCACACCTCAAAAGATTACTTTACCAAGTGGAATTCACTTCGGCAGAATAATTGCTGGAAATGACTTTAGTATCGGCTCATCATCTGACTATCATGCTGGTCTATTCACTTGGGGCAATAATGCAGATGGTCAATTAGGTGTGGGAGACAACAATATCCGCACTACTCCCACCCTAGTAGCAGATCTTGGTTACAATTCCATGATTAGCACTCGGCAATCAACCGTAATGGTAGATGCCAACCCAGGAAGTGGAGGCAATAAAATCTACGCTTGGGGAGGTAATCAATACGGGCAACTCTTAACAGGCGATCGAGTAAATCGCAATGCTCCAGTTTCAATCAACCCTCCTTCTGGAGTTAACTACCTCGCTAACATACATTTAGGCGCTGGCACCGCAAATTCAGGATCATACGGCGATACAATCTACAGCTGGGGTCAAGGCGGTAGAGGGCAAATGGGCGACGGCAGCGGTAACACAGGTGCAGACACGCTCATTACCACACTTCAGCAAGTCACTTTCAGCATGCCAGCAGGAGTAAAAGTCGTAAGTCTCAGCCGTGGTAATTGGCACGCTATTGCCGTTGGAGACGACAGAAAAATGTACGCATGGGGCAATAACTGGTACGGGGCACTCGGCAACTCTTCCACTCCAACTGGAGTTCCAGTAAACGTTAGTAATGATCCATCCATCTGCGCTACGCCAACACTAGTAGAACTGCCAACTGGAGTAACTACAACAAATATCACTACAGGCGACTGGAACTCTTTTGCTATCGGCGATGACGGCAATACATACGCATGGGGCAGGAACGACCACGGTCAGCTGGGTGACGGTACTACTATTGACAGGTACACACCGGTACGCGTCGGATCAAAAGTCAACATCACCAAGGTCACCTTTGACGGCGCATCTGCGTCAGGCACCACCAACCCCGTATCAAGCATCTGGACCGGCAAAGCACCAGCACACCCGGCCGGGCAAACCACTGTAACAATAGAGTGGAAACTCAATGGAATTCCCCAACCCTCAGAAACCTACGATTTTAAGTATTTAGCAGCACATACAGTCACCTTCAAAAGTGGTAAACCGGGCGATTCTGATATTAAACAGACCGTACTTGATGGAAACTACGCGAGCTACCCAACACCAGCCCCCTCTTGGGCCACGCACGCTTTTAATGGCTGGTATGTAGACGGGCATCTCTACGATTTTGGAACCCAAATCACTCAAGACCTAACTTTAACCGCCCAATGGGGCGATTTTACTAGTATGAGTCCAACCAGCGGTCCTACTCGCGGGTACACTGATGTCTCATTTGCGGCACCACCCGGAATCCGTTTTACACAAATTGCAGTTGGAACCAATGGTGGTATTGCAATTGGTAACGATGCTCATACATATCAATGGCAAGAAGACTTTCAAAATAGGCGTATGACCCAGGTGAAGACACCAGTACAATTTGTAAAAATCAGCGCAGGCAAAAACCATAATCTTGCACTAGGCGTTGATGGCAAAGTGTATGCTTGGGGCAGCAATTACGCAGGACAACTCGGTATACAAACTGATGAAAATGGTATCACAGGGCTTGCAACCATTTATCCTCCAGTACAGGTGACGATGCCTGACACGATACGTATTATTTCTATCAGTGCCGGAGGGCTACATTCTCTCGCACTAACAGAGAACGGCACTGTTTATTCATGGGGCAGCAAGAATCAATCACAATTAGGAGATGGAGTCCAGCCTATCTACCCTCAATATGGTGGAAGCTGGTCAGGCCGTGCGCAACCCCAGCCCATCAGGACAAGTATCAAATTCAAGGCAGTATTTGGGGGGAAAATGTCATCCTTCGCTATAGCCCTTGATGGCACACCATATGCATGGGGAGGTCTCGTTACTCTCGGTACACCAGCTGGCAGTGACCCGAATATTCCCACAGCGGTAGATACAAACGTGAAATTCAAGTCAATAAGTGTTGGGGAAAATACTGTCATGGGATTAACTGAAGACGGCAAAGCATACGGCTGGGGCGGAAATTATTTCGGCCAAATCGGTGCAGGTAACATAGATCCCAATACCAATCAGGTAAATCCTCAATCGGTTAATGTCCCAACACAGACCAACACCAGCCTTCGTTTTAAAAGCATCAGCGTAGGAGGGTCAGGTGATGCAACTCTTGCTATTACTGAAGATGGAACGGCCTACACATGGGGTTGTAATTATTATGGATTACTAGGTAATGGAAGCAAAGACAGTCTCCCTCACGTAACACCTACGAAGCTTAAAACTGACCTTAAATATATCGCTTTAAACGCAAATGATTCATTTACCAATTGGTTAGCGGCCAATGGTTTTGCTGCCGGAATAGCAGCTGATGGAAATATCTATAGTTGGGGAGATACATGGTCAGCAGGCGATCGATACCTTTCACCAAAGCAAATACCATCACCCCAACCGATTGTCACCCAGGTTAAGTTTGGTAGCACTCCAGGAATCTATCCCCATTTTAATGACAATAGCTGGAACGGCACTGCTGACTATAAATGGCACGTATATTCACCACCGCACACTCCAGATGAAACTGTTGATGTGGAAATCAGTTGGACTCTGGGAGGCGTGGCGCAAGAACCCATTAAGTTCAAATTCAGGTACTACTCGTACTTTGACTTGCCCGCAGCCGGTGCCATACCCCTTCAGCGGCTGAGTGGAGGCATGCTGCTAGCTCTCACAGCCGCAGGCGCTCTCATATACGCAGGGTTCGCCTACTCCAAACGCAAACGCGGCAGGCACGTAGGCCTTGGCCGGCGAAGAGCATAATAAAAGGTATGAAACATACATCCATCCACCCCTGGTCCGCTCGCGACTACATCGAGAGTGAACAGGATGCCGCCGAATATCTCAAAGCTGTAGCCGAGCTTGACGACCCCGAGCTCCTTGAAGCTGCCGCTGCCGATGTTGCACAGGCCCGTAAAGCATCGCACACACGAATAAATAGATAAACAATACGAGTCCCAGTAGCCTCTCAATTGGTTGCTGGGACTCGTATTGTATGAATCTTTTATTCAACTCTGGTCAGTCGGATATGACACTCGTTTATACGGCTGCGAGCTCCACTTGACGTTCGTTGATGCACAAATCTGGCAGGGCATTCGGCAGGCGAATAGGCAGTGCCGCACCCTTGTACTCGTACTCACGCAAGGCATCTAGGAGCATAGATATTTCAGCATTTCCGCTGGTCCACTCTGAGCCTTCGCTCAGGTCGAGCACCCGCTCGCCGCTCGTACTCTCCGCTTGCCAACTGGCAACTGGGCGCACCGACAAATACGTCACCCGCGCATCTTCTTTGACGAACACATTCGCAAGGCCACCGATGGCAGTAATCCGCTCCACCAGTAGCACCAACGGTTCCTTACCCAGCGCTACAACAACCGGGTAGCCACCCTCTTCGTCGTGAATTACCATGACTTGGTCCATCGCCCCATGACCAATACTGCGATTAATCTCAGCCTCGAAGCTATCGAGCTCACGATTCATATTCTCTCGCGCACTCAGCGACGCACCTGACAACGTTTCGTTCATCCCAATCACCTTCCTTCAGCTCTCGTTGCCTCAAAATTGCTTGCTGCATGAATATAATTCCCGCATTAAATTCCCTATATATGCTATTAGCCTACCTGCAACTGGAATAAATTGTTATATAGAATATAGAACGAATCGCACACATGCACCCACAATTCGGCACTGCGGCGGGGCGCGCCGGAGCAAACTACGCGGGTGTAGGCAAGTTTCGGTAGTTCGCGGTAGGCTGGGGGTATGACTATAGCTGTATGCCCTGGGTCTTACGATCCGGTGACCTCCGGCCACCTTGACGTGATCGAGAGATGCGCCTGCTTTTTCCAGGAAGTCCACGTAGTGGTGGCGGTCAACATGGCCAAGACCCCGCTCTTCCCGGAAGGCGAGCGCGTCTCGATGATTCGCGAAGCCCTGGCAGCGGACGGGTATCCCGACATACAAGTGGCGTCGACGAGCGGCCTGATTACTGACTACTGCAAGCAGGTGGGCGCATCCGTTATCGTCAAGGGGCTGCGGCAGAACGGCGACTACGAGGCCGAGCTGGGTATGGCTCTGGTGAACCGCAAACTGGCGGGCGTGGAGACCCTCTTCCTGCCGGCAGACCCGGTGCGCGAACATATTTCTAGCTCCATCGTCAAGGATGTGGCCCGGCATGGGGGCGACATTCGCGGCATGGTACCCGACAACGTTATTGACAAACTTCAGGCGGCAATGAATCGAGAAAAGAGCTGATTATGGCGGAAGAAAGAGACAGCAACCGCGGCGAAGGACTCACAGGCAGCCAGGCGAAGAGCGGCGCCGCTGACCAGAACGAGCGCTTCAAACCACCGACATCGGCGACAGACCTGCCGGCGCAGGCCCACAAACCAGCCCAGGAGGACGATAACACGAACTCCTCTTCTATCACGCGGCAAAAAGCGCGCAATTCCTCAACTGATCTGTTCGCCAGCACCAACACCGGCAGCAGACCCGCTTCCAGCCATTCTGCAGGCAGCCAGGCCCGCTCGTTCGCTCCGACCGGCACCCAGGCCAAAGCACAGCCTCCAGTGAACAGCGGGCAGATGCGCAGCGCTTCAGCCCGTCCGACCGCAGGCCAAGGGAGCTCACAAACGCCCAAGGGTCAAGCAGCTGAGCAGAAGACAGGCCAGACAAGCGCCCAGGCCAGCAAGTCTGAGCAGGCAGCCCGACCAGCAGCCCAAGCCCAATCGGCCACACAGCCAGCAGCCCAGCCAGGAGCCCGGCCAGCCGCACGGCCAACTTCCGCCCGCCAGCTGCCAGACCTACCGGACCTGCGCGAGGACGCTGGCCCAAGCTCTGCTTCCCCTGCCTCTCGGGCCGAATTCACCACGGTTTACGACATTCTCGACAAGATGGAAGCCATGCTGGACGAGGCCAAGTCCTCCATGTTCGCCCCCAGCATCGCCAAGATTGACCGCGAAGAATTCCTAGACGCCCTGGCTGACTTGAAGAAGATGCTCCCGGTGCAGTTGGAGCGCGCTTCGGCACTGATGCGCGAGTCCGAGCGACGCTTGGATGGCGCTCAAACCCAGTCCAAAGCTATCATCTCGGAGGCCCAGAGCCAGGCGGCCGACATCGTAAAGGAGGCTGGCGAGCAGGCTGAGTTCCTGGCTGGCCAGGAGAACGTGGTAGCCATCGCCCAGCGCAAGGCTCAGGCCATTATTGACCAGGCTCAAGCTCAGAGCGATAAGCTCGTCCAGGGGGCCAACGAATATTCAGCCAAGGTAATGGAGGCCCTGAGCTCGCAGCTGGAGCACTACCAGCAGGACGTGCAGGCAGGCATAGAAGTGCTGCACGAGCGCGAGCGCCAGGCGGCCTCCAAGTTGGATCAATCGTATGCGGAAGGCAATTAAAATATGACAAATGCGGCAAGCTCGCCCTGGGCGGTTTCCGTAGCTCAACTGGCGCAACAGGCTGGGCAGAGTAAGACGATAGACGCCAATTTCCCCGCTCCCAGCGGCATTGGCGACGAGATTGTGGGCGTGAGCGAGGGCGAGCCGGTGCATGTGTCCGGCAGCCTGGACTCGATTGTAGACGGACTCATTTTGAACGCCCATATTAGCGCTCCCCTGCACGCCGTGTGCACCCGCTGCCTGAAGCCGCTCTCCGGCCCCAAGGAACTAGACGTCGTGGCTTTCTTCCCCTATGAGATGCCCGAGGAGAAGGACGAAGGCCAGGGCGAGGTGGAAATTGTAGCCGGTGAAGAGGAGGCTGGAGACGGCAATACTTACCCCCTGGCTGGCTCCGGCACGCTGGTGGACCTGGAGGCGCTCCTGCGCGACAACCTGGTGGAATCCATACCGCTCAAGGTATTGTGCAAGCCGGATTGCAAGGGCCTGTGCTCCCAGTGCGGCATTGACTTAAACGAGCACCCCGACCACCATCACGACATTATCGACGGACGCTGGTCTGCTCTGGAGGGCCTCAAAGCCCAGCTAGAGCAGGGAACTGATGGCTCTCAATCCGCCAAAGAGTAACGCGGAAGCGAGTACCGGTCGGCCAGCCAAGCTAGCTAGGATTGGCAGACTTGGGTTGCTTGCCGCGCTCGTCAGGCCACTGCCAGTGCTGCCCTGCTTGCGATTTGGCTAGGGTCTGCGCTAAACTTGCTAGACGCTTAAGCTCACAAGATTTCGATCGAAATAGAGGAAGATTATGGCACTGCCAAAGTATAAGACTTCGCGCGCAAACACGCACTCGCGTCGCGCCAACTGGAAGACCCAAGCTGCCAGCACGGTCACCTGCCCCAACTGCGGAGCACCGACCCTGCCTCACATGGCTTGCCCTTCCTGCGGTAGCTTCCGTGGCCGCGTCTACCGCGACGCTGTTCGCTCAAAGTTCGCCGCCAAGTAAGCGCTAGCGATTCGGGCTGTATAGGCCCGTTTTAAGCTCAGAATATGAACCCTGCCATCGACGGGTGGCGGGGTTCTTTTATACTCGGAATATAGAGGCTTATTAGCAAGGTCCAAAAGGAAAAGATATGAGCGAATCAGGAGCGCCCGGCGAGGGCGAACGAATAGCAGACAGCGAGCGGGCTCAGGCCCCACAATCGGACGAGCAGCTCCGCGTTAGCCAAGTGCGCGACGAGCACCAGCGTAGGCAGGACCAGCCGGAAGCGACCACTAGCAATCCAAGCAGCGAACCCGCCTCCCAGCTGCCAGCCCGTGAGCTCTTCAAGGCCCTGGGCCAAACCCTCCAGCCTGACCTGCTCATCCACGCCCTGACCCACCGCTCCTTTGCCCACGAGCACGAAGGCATGCCCAACAACGAACGCCTGGAATTTCTGGGCGATGCCGTGCTTGAGCTGGTCTCGACCGAAACCCTCTACAAGCTCCACCCCGACATGAACGAGGGCCAGCTGGCCAAGATGCGCGCCAAGGCCGTCTCGGAGGAAGCGCTTTCGGCCATTGCCCGCACCAAACTCCACCTGGGACAGTACATTCTGCTGGGCCACGGCGAGTCCGAGAGCGGCGGCGCGGACAAAGATTCTATCCTGTGCGACACGGTCGAGGCCCTGATTGGAGCCGTTTTTGTGGAGCACGGCATCGACGGCGCCCGCAAGACCGTGCACGCCCTGGTGGACGACACGCTGGCAGAAGTGGCAACCGAAGGCCCGGCCCTGGACTGGAAAACGTCGGTCACGGTCAAGGCCCACCAGCTGGGCTTGGGCGTTCCCACCTACCACATGTCCGTCTCCGGCCCCGAATACGCGCAAGTGTTTACGGCAGAGCTCATTTTGGACGGTACTAGCACGGTCATCGGATCCGGCCAGGCTTCCAGCAAGCGCAAGGCCCAGCTCGCGGCCGCCGAAGTGGGATGGAAAGCGCTGGACGAGTCCGAAACCCGCAGCAAACTTAAGCAGGAGACGGGCCAGAGCCGCGCGCGTTCCTCCAAACCACAGGCCGACCAGGAGTCCGCCGACTAGCAGGAGTTGGCACAGATGTGCAGCACTGGCAGCGACTCACACTGACTCAGCAGCCGCCAGGAGCACCTTTTGCCTATGAAAGCCCGCACGCTTGTCGCATCTTTTCCACTATGTGAGCTGTTTACCTCGCTGTGACGAGTCAGCGTTTAGACTGGAGAGAAACACCAAAGGAGAGGAGCAAGATGGCATCGCCGACGCCTCTGCAAGCATTTAGTTCAATTCCCAAGGAGCCCGCACCTCCTCAGCAAGCGTCTGAGGCAGCCAGCGAGGGCGAGCGCATGACCGGAGCTCAGGCCCTGATTCATTCCTTGGAAGAGCTGGGTGTTTCAGCAGTTTTCGGTCTGCCGGGCGGCCAAATTCTGCCAGCTTTTGACGCACTGACTCCTGAAACCAAGTTCACTTTTGTTCTCAATCGCAGCGAACAGGCGGCCGGACAGGCAGCCCAGGGCTATGCGCTCTCCACTGGCCGCGTGGGCGTCTGCATGGTCACTTCTGGGCCCGGAGCCACGAATATGGTCACTTCCATAGCCGAGGCAACCACTGACTCTGTTCCTCTGGTGGTGATTACGGGCCAGGTGGCGGTCGAAGATATCGGCACAGATGCCTTCCAAGAGGCCGATATTATGGGCATCACTTATCCTATTGTGAAGCACTCCTACCTGGTCACGAAGGCTCAGGACATCCCTCGTGTGCTCACAGAGGCGTACTACGTTGCCCAGTCGGGTCGGCCCGGCCCTGTGCTCATCGACCTAACGATGACGGCTCAGACCCAGGAGATGCTCTTCTCCTGGCCACAGAAAATGATTCTCCCTGGCTACAAGCCCACCACGAAAGCCCACGGGCATGTGCTCCAAGACGCGGCTGAGCTCCTGGCGGGTTCCCAGCGACCAGTGCTCTATGTGGGCGGTGGTGCGGTGCGCGCCCAGGCCAGCCAGCAGGTGCAGCTCCTGGCTGAACTCACTGGTGCGCCTGTTGTCACCACCCTACCGGCCCGCGGTATCATACCCGACAGCGATGAACACGCCCTTGGTATGCCCGGTATGCATGGCTCGGTAGCAGCCAACGGTGCCCTCCAGCTCAGCGACCTCCTCATCGCCATCGGCGCGCGCTTCGACGACCGCGTGACCGGCGATCTGGAGCGGTTTGCCCCCCGGGCCAAGGTGGTGCACATCGACATCGATCCCGCTGAAATCGGCAAAAATAGGCCAGTTGACGTGCCCATCGTGGGCGACGTGGCCCAGGTACTCGACGACCTCAACGAGCAAATCCCTCTGACCCAGGAGCAGGTTGGTCGGCCGGACCTGAGCGCCTGGTGGGAGCAAATCCACCGCTGGCAGGCCGAGTACCCGCCCACCTATGAGAGCGCTCCCGAGGGCCAGATTGAGCCCCAGTGGGCCATGCAGGAACTCAACCGCCTAGCCTCCCCGGACACCATTTGGATCACGGGCGTGGGCCAGCACCAAATGTGGGCCAGCCAGTTCATAAGCTTTGAGCGCCCCAACTCCTGGATTTCCTCCTGCGGCATGGGCACTATGGGCTACGGCCTGCCCGCCGCCGTCGGCGCTGCGGTGGGCGCCCAGGGGGCCCGCCCGGTCTGCCTGGTCGAGGGCGACGGCGGTTTCCAGGTCTCCGTCGGCGAATTGGCTACGGCCCGGCAGCAGGGTCTTCCCTTGAAAATCGTCATTTTTAACAACTCCTCCTACGGCCTAATTCGTCAGTGGCAGAACATGTTCTACGATGCCCATTACTCGCAGACGGACTTGGCGGACGGCGGCCCCCGCAGCCAAGCCGAGCAGGAGCAGACAGCCTCGAGCGCCAGGACGGAAGTCCCCGACTTCGTCCAGCTGGCCCAGGCCTATGGATGCGTAGGGATCAGAGCCTTCACCCGCCAGGAGGCGAGCGCCGCCTTCGAGCAGGCCATGGCCACAAGCGATCGCCCGGTTGTGATTGACTTGCGGGTGTGGAAGGATGCTCAAGTTTGGCCCATGGTGCCTCCGGGCGCTTCGGACAGCGAAATCGTCTACCAGCCTGGCGTGGCTCCCCTGGCATACGTGGACGAGGAGCTGCAAGCCTCCCAGGGCGAGGATGCAGCGAATGCACCCGACCAGTCCGCAGCTGAGTTCTAAGAGAGAAGGTACAGCGATGATTACCAACTACGTCACCCATCCCAGCACTCAGCAGCACACGCTCTCGGTCCTAGTAGAGAACCGGCCGGGCGTGCTGGCGCGCGTAACTGAGCTCTTTGCCCGCCGCTCCTTCAACATCGACTCGCTCTCGGTCTCCTCCACCGAGCGCGCCGACATCTCCCGCATTACGGTCACGGCCGACGCGGAGCCCGAGCCCCTGGAGCAGATTATCAAGCAGCTGAACAAGCTCCTGCACGTTTTGAAGATTGTGGAGCTGGACCCGGACCAGGCTGTCGAGCGCGAGCTGGTGCTCATCAAGGTCAAGGCCAACGAGCGCACCCGGTCCGATGTATTGGAAATTGTCAAGCTTTTCCGCGTGCGTGTGGTGGACGTACACCCCGAGTCGCTCACCATTGAAGCGACGGGCGCCCAGGGCAAGTTGGACGCGCTCATGGGCCTCTTAGCCCCCTACGGAGTAGTGGAGCTGGTCCGCTCTGGCGCTGTAGCCGTCACCCGTGGCCCCAAGGCTCTGAGCGAAAAAGTGCCAGAGACCGAGACCGGCGAGCGCCGAAGCAAACGATAAATACTGTATAAAGTCCACTATTTGGAGCCAGTGCAGAGAGTCCCCGCAAGCACCCCGCAGCCAGCCCTACCCGCTAGGCTGCGGGCTTACTGCTCCGGCCCGCTCCAAGCCTCGCGGTATATTTGAACATCATGCCCACTTATGATCTTGGTTTAGAAGACGTTTCTCTCTCCTTCGCTACGAAGGATATTTTTTCCCACGTCACGCAAGGCGTTTTCGAGGGCGACCGCATTGGCATTGTGGGCCGCAACGGCGACGGCAAATCCACCCTCCTGCGCCTGCTGGCTGGCCTGCAAACCCCGGACTCTGGCCGCGTCACCCGCCGAGGTGGGCTCACCCTAGGCCTGCTGGACCAGCGCGACTCCATTGACGACCAGGCTACGGTGCGCCAGGCTGCCCTGGGCGAGCGCGAGGACTACGAGTGGGCTGCAGACTCCAACTCCCGCGAAATCGTGCAGACCCTGCTGGCTGGCATGAACTTGGACGCCCAGGTCGGCTCCCTCTCCGGCGGCCAGCGCAGGCGCGTGGACTTGGCCCGCCTCCTCCTGCGCGACTGGGATATTCTGGCCCTTGACGAGCCCACGAATCACCTAGACATCGTGACCATTCACTGGCTGGCTGAGCACCTAAAAAACCGCTGGTCTCAAGGCTCCGGGGCCTTCCTCATCGTCACCCACGACCGCTGGTTCCTGGACGAAGTTTGCTCCAGCATGTGGGAGGTGCACGACGGCAGCATCGACCCCTTCGAGGGCGGCTACTCGGCCTACATGCTCCAGCGGGTGGAGCGCGACCGCCAGGCTCAGGTGGCCGAGAACAAGCGGCAAAATCTGGCCCGCAAGGAGCTGGCCTGGCTCACTCGTGGTGCCCGCGCCCGCGCTACCAAGCAGAAGTTCCATGTCAAAGCAGCCACCGAGCTGATTGCCGACGTACCACCCATGAGGGACACCCTGGAGCTCAAGCGCATGGCCACGGCCCGCCTAGGCAAGCAGGTGGTGGACTTGAAAGATGTCACCAAGACCTACTCCAGCGAGGGTTCCGGCAGCAGCGAAAGCACCGAGACTGAGCCGAGCGAAGGCACCCTAGCCAGCCCGGAGCCGGTCCGCACGGTGATTAACGACGTGACTTGGCTGATTGGCCCCGGCGACCGCTTCGGCATCGTCGGCGCCAACGGAGCCGGCAAATCCACCCTCCTGGGCTTGATTGACGGCAGCATTGAGCCCACGTCCGGCCGGGTTAAAATCGGCAAAACTGTGAAGTTTGCAGTCCTCACCCAGCGCTTGGACGAGCTGGAGGAGCTGGGCCAGTACAAGATTCGGGAGGTCCTCTCCCGCTACAAGTCCACCTACATGGTGGAGGGCAAGGAGGTCACGCCCGCCCAGCTGATGGAACGGCTCGGCTTCGCGGCGGCCCAGCTGATGACACCGATTGCGGACCTCTCTGGCGGCCAAAAGCGCCGTATGCAACTGCTTTTAATCCTGCTGGACGAGCCCAACGTGCTAATTATGGACGAGCCTGGCAACGACCTGGACACCGACATGCTGGCCGTCATGGAGGACCTGCTGGACTCCTGGCCCGGCACGCTGATTGTCGTCTCCCACGACCGCTACCTGCTGGAGCGCGTGACCGACGAGCAGTTTGCGCTCATGGGCGGCAAGGTTCGTCACCTGCCCGGAGGCGTGGACGACTACCTGAACATGGTGGATTCCGGCCAGGCCCAGGCCGTTGCGGCCGCCGACACGGACGCCCAGCGCTCAGCTTCGTCCATCACCTCGGCCGACAGCTCCAAGCCTGAAACCAAGGGAGAGCGCCAAACCCAGCACGAGCTGAGCAAAAAATCACGCTCTATCGAGCGCAAACTGGCCAAGCTCAACAGCCAGGTCGAGGATTTGCAGGCGCAGATGGCTGCCCACGACCCCGCCGATTACGAGGGCTTGGGCCAGCTCAACGAGCAGCTCAAGGCCGTCCGCAGCGAAATCGAGCCCCTGGAAGAGGAGTGGCTCTCCATCGGCGAGCAGCTCGAAGACTAGTCTCCTTGGGCCGCGTCCGGCAGATCGAGTGCGAAACGCGCTAGAAAGGCAAACAGCACTAAAAAACACGCACCGAATGGACAAGCCCGTGAGCGCAGATAGGCAACTCAAGGGGTTCAAACAAAGGTATTTCCAGACCGACGCACCTTCGAGTAGTGAGCCAAGTACTCCGGCAGCCAAGCCATCGCTATGGTCTTAACCGGCAGCTACTTATTCTTCCCCTTATGTTTGCCTGCCTTATGCTCGTCATCGCTGGCTGCTGCCTCTTCCTCTGTCGGCTGGGCTGCGCAGGTCGAGCAGCGCGCAGCGAAGGCTGAGAAAATCGCATCTGCCAACGGCTGGAAGAGGGCTTCTTTGCCTTGGAAATCTTCTAAGAGCTGGGCAATTTGCCCCTTCTTCATCCCCTTCACAACTTCTGGCTCGCTCAGCCACTGCTCGAAGAGCGGCCCAGTCACTTCCACATGGAATTGCAGGCCCAGGGCCGAGCCTGCGCGGAAGGCCTCCACCTTGGTCGCCTCAGATTTCGCTAAGAGCTTAGCATCCGGCGGCAGGGTCACACAGTCCGAGTGCCACTGCAAGACCGGCGTCTCTTTTTGCACCCAAGCGGGCACAGCGTCGTCGGCCGCCACCCATTTTACGGTTGAGAGCTCGCGCCGCTCTTTCTTCGCCGGTTCCAGCTCCCCGCCCAGTGCTCGCGCCAAAATTTGGTGCCCCAAGCAGATGCCCAGCACCGGCAGCTCCGCCTCAGTGGCCGCCTTCGCCAGCTTAGTCTCAGCCTTGAGCCCCGGGAACTGCTCGTAGTCGTCAGCCCGCATGGGCCCGCCCAGCAGAACCAAGCCCGCCAATTCGCCCGGCTCCGGCAAGGAAGGTTTCTTAATGCTGGCCACCGTCAGCGTCTCGGTTTCCAGCCCCGCGTCTTCGAGGTTCTCTCCTAAGCGGCCGGGCCGTTCCCAGGCAGCATGTTGCAAGATCAGCACTTTGCGTTTCGCCATATTCCCATTGTGCCACCTAGGGCGGTCTAATTCCCGACCACTCCCCTCCTCCACATGCCCAAACACCAGTATTTCCAAGCCCTGACCCCGCGACCACACGCGCGTACAAACCCCTTCCGAATAACGAATAACATAGTCAAGTATTTAGATATTGAGCCCCGCAACTGCACGCGCCACAAACCCCTTTCACACCGTCGTAACTGTTATGAGCCTACAATCAACGCAAAAAGTACTGACAATCTGACAGTAGGATTACCGATAATCTGACAGTAGGACTTCTGATAATTCGACATTAGACCCACAAATACCGCAGAATTCCAACCTTTCTTAGGGACATCGATTGATACCCCAAAGGGCAGCGCAGAACCAGCGCTCCACACGAGCCTACATAAAGAGCTGACCGCTCCCTAACCACCAGGGAAGGCGACGAACCAACCACCACAAGCCGCGCAAATGCACAAGGAACTAACCACCACTAACTACTGAAACCACCAAGGAAGCAACCCGCCCAGCCCACAAGCGTGTGAGCAGCAGCAACCAACCTTATTGCCGCTACTCAGCCAATGATGCTAGACTGTCCATATTGCAAGAGAAAGCTGTGCGTTCAGCACGGGTTGGGGAGCCCATCTGAGCAAGGTCATTTAAGTGGCCAGCAGCACGAATACATGAGTTTTATTAGGCCGAGTGCCACAGGCGCTCACAGGCCTTGCGGAGGGTTTTTATGCGTACAGTACGGGCTATGAGCGCTACCGTATTAGCAATATCCATGACCATCCTGGGGGGGGGGTACGCTAGTTTAGCGGCCACCCAACCAGCCCACGCAGAACCCACTACAACCACCACACAACGCACATCACCCACACCAAACAAGAACAGCAACGCCGCTGCCCAACACACACCCAACAACCACACTAACGCCACTCAACCCACGCTAAGCAATCGCACCAACTCCCCCAACCAAACCCCTCAAAAACCCAACCCTCAACTCAACACCTCAACTCCAGCACCGACGCTTGAACCCCAGCCACAAACCAGCAACCAACACAAGGCACAAACCACAACCCCACCTTTGACAGCAGAACACACTGCCGCCCAAACACCCCAACCAAAAAATTCAAACCTCTCACAACCCACCGCACAAACCAAATCAGCGTCCGCTGAGCAGCAGAGCGAATCTCAACCCAAACTCACAACTCGCGGCAATCCCTGCACCATCAACGTCAGCAGCATCGCCACCTGCGTGCCCGACCCCAACCTCGCCAACCATATCGCCGCCACTCTCAGTACCACTACCTCCGCTACCCTCACCACTACTCTCATCAACAGTCTCACCGGCCTGTACGCATGTAATGCTGGAATCGTGAGCGTTGAGGGTATTCAATACTTCACCAAACTCCAAACACTCTACCTGTACAATAATCAGATCACAGACCTCAGCCCCGTCACCGGACTCCCCGACCTCACCAACCTGGAAGCATACAGTAATCTGATTACCAACGCAGGCCAACTCAACAACCCCAACCTCCTCGTCCTCTACCTGAGCAACAATAAACTATCTAGCGTAACCAGCATCACCTGGAACTCCCTCACCAAACTCCAAGAACTCAGCCTGGGCAATAATCAAATCACTGACCTCAGCCTCGTCACAGGACTACCCAGCCTCATCTCGCTGGATGCATCCAATAATCTGATCACCAACCCCGGCCAACTCAACAACCCCAACCTCCTCATCCTCTACCTGGCTGGCAATAAGTTATCTAGCATAGCCAGCATCAGCTGGAACAGGCTCACCAAACTCGTGAAACTCAACCTAGAAACTAATCAAATCACCGACCTCAGCCCCGTCACAGGACTACCCGTCCTCAATGAGTTCTACGCAGGAAATAATTTAATTACCAACCCCGGCCAACTCAACAACCCCAACCTCGGCAAACTCAACCTGAGCAACAATAAACTATCTAGCGTAGCAGGCATCACCTGGAACAACCTCACCAACCTCGGAGAACTCTGGCTGAACCGCAACCAGATCACCGACCTCAGTCCCGTCACAGGAGTACCCTTCCTCGCTGATCTGTACGCACAAGATAATCTGATTACCAACCCCGGCCAACTCAACAACCCCAACCTCCTCGTCCTCTACCTGAGCAACAATAAACTATCTAGCGTAACCAGCATCACCTGGAACAACCTCTCCAAACTCCAAAAACTCAACCTAGAAACTAATCAGATCACAGACCTCAGCCCCGTCACAGGTCTCCCAAGCCTCACCTCGTTGGAAGCATTCAGCAATCTGATCACCAACCCCGGCCAACTCAACAACCCCAACCTCACCCTGCTCTACCTGAGTGGCAATAAGATACCTAGCGTAGCCAGCATCAACTGGAACAACCTCACCAAACTCCAACAAATCGACTTACAAGGCAATCAGATCACCGACCTCAGCCCCCTCAATCCCGTACACAGCCTCACCGATTTGAACGCATCCGATAATCTAATTACCAACGCAGGCCAACTCAACAACCCCAACCTCGAACGACTCTACCTGTTCACCAACAAACTATCTAGCGTAGCCAGCATCACCTGGAACTCCCTCACCAAACTCCAACAACTCAGCCTGAGCAATAATCAAATCACTGACCTCAGCCTCGTCACAGGACTCCCCAGCCTCACCCAACTGGAGGCACAGAATAATCTGATCACCAACCCCGGCCAACTCAACAACCCCAACCTCCTCGTCCTCTACCTGGCTGGCAATAAGTTATCTAGCATAGCCAGCATCACCTGGAACTCTCTCACCAAACTCCAACAACTCGATCTACAATACAATCAGATTACCGATATCACTAGTATCAACTGGAACAGTCTCACCGGCCTCACATACGGATACAGCGTGAAGCTGTCTAATCAGCGGGTGCGACTGCCAGACCTCCCCGGTTCTAGTGACTCGCCCCTCACCCTGGGACCAGCTACCATCAGCCACAGTCCCAACGCCTACGCCAGGCCAGGCGTCTACGGTCGACCCAACATCGATGCTTCAACCCCTTCAGGGGGTAGTTACAACACAGGTGACGGCACCTACACCTGGGCACACTCCTACCCCGGAGACCACCAATACACCTTCCAAAGCAACGTCACCCTCCCTTACACTTCACAAACCCCCAGCTTCGACGGAGTCATCTCACAACTCGTACCCGGGTACGCTGTTACCTTTGACCCAAACGGGGGTACATTGCACTCTCCAGCAGTCGTAGCCGTATCTACAGTCGGAACGTATATCGGCGAACCCAGCCCTAAGCCTACAAAGAGTGACGGATACAGCTTCCTCGGCTGGTACACAGCAGCCAACGGCGGCAACAAATGGGACTTCGGCAGCATGCCAGTCAACGGTGATATGACGCTCTACGCCCACTGGGCACCCACGTTCACCCTCCCTCAAGCCGGGGCTATACCGCTGCAGCAGTGGAGCGGAGGAGGACTACTCGCCGCAAGCGCAGCAGTCGGATTAGCGTACGCCGGTCAGCAAATCAGACGGCACAGAAGAAGGCGTGGACGGCATAGCCTTGCGACATCCAAACAAGTCGTATACGCTAGTCAATGCACTGAAACCGTCTACTCTCCAGCGAGTACGACTTCCGCAAGCTAGCCACTGCCCAATTTCGTCACGGCCAATATCCCCAAAAACAGCCAACCTAGACCCTAGTCTAGATAAAAGCAAATATTCTGTCCTTTGTAGATCAAGGTGTCAAATAGACCAGCATGTTATATCTGCTGAATAGTTCCAGATATAGTAGTCTTCTCTCTGTTGGGAGAACTAACGTTCAAAGTACAGGTCATAACAATCCATAATTCACATCGTAAATCACTAATAAATGTTTGGATCACTGATAGCGATAACGCCGAAAATCCCTAATATCTGTGTTGTCCAGGTATGATTACTGCATGTAACTGCCATTATCATAATTGCTGCACAGATACGAGTTTAATATAAAAGCAATATCAACAAATCTTAAATAGAAAGTAGCGAAATGTCCCGCTTCAATTTATATTATGACGAATCAGAACATAGCAGACAGCTGACCTTACGCACAATAACAGCAAATAACTATAGCGATAATTTCATAGTAATCGTGCTTGCATGGGACGAGGAAAATGAAAAAACATTAGCCTCTCGGTATTCAGAGTTTGAAGAAAAATACTCCAAAAGAAAATCTAAAGGCGAGATAAAAAGCACCAGTCTTAAACAAAAGCAATTTAAATATGGCCTGGCATCTTTACCTGATCAGAACCTCCCCTTTCTTGAAGATTACCTTCATCTCTTCAACCAAAATATTCAGGTCTATCTATCAGTAAGCAGCAAGTTCGAATACCTAATCAATCAGGTTTTGCGTGAATATAAGAGTTCTGAATCTTTCTCACGTGAAGGGGCTGTTTATATTATTACAAAAGCCCTTAACCAATACATGCCCAGAGAAGTTATTGAAAGTTTGTATCCTAAAACAAGCTTTCAAAAAAAGGGTGATCCTGCAATAGATACTCTGCTCAATTTCTTTAGTGAAAGGATAAAAGCGGATTACAAAAATCCAGGTTTAAAACAGAAAGAAATACAGGCATACAGCCAGATACATGCAGTACTAAGTCTTGTGAAACAAACCAACCAAGTCAACCACCTGGATTGGGATTATGATATAGCTTTAAAAGGCCTATTGGCATATTTAAAGCACCACTCAATTGATGATTATAGTCTGACAATCGACCGTGAGGAAAAAACTGGTGAGTCCGCTGAACATCTCGGGCTACAGTCAGTTGAATTAGCGGACTCCGAGCATTGTTTTGGTATCAGAATGGCAGATATGCTTGCCGGCATTGTTGACAGACTTCTTAAAGCTTTGCACGCAGCCCTGAGATACGACAGCCTTGACGATGGAATCCACGAAAAACACCTCACCAATAACTGGTTTCATATGAATGATCATCGCCTTAACTTATACAAGACACTGAATAACATCATAATGGAACCACAAAGCGATGATTCCAAACGCAATTCGGGAATCTATGCCGACGATTTAATTTTAATTACGTCTTTGCTCAAAATGATGGAGGGAGTCCCCTCAGCTGATGAATTATTAAAGATCTCAAATCCTGGTGAAAAATTCGACGAATTAGCCCGAAAGGAACTAAAAAATCATTTATATAAACATATGTGGGGGTGAAATAACTTTTTGCATTGGCATGGCACACTGTTTGTAACTTTTGTAAATACATACCTCCGCGCAAACAACCGTGCAAGAAACATATTCGATAGCTTTTATACGGACTACCTGAATACACATCAAACAAATTCCACACAATACAGTAAATTTTAAACGTATTCTAAGTTAATTCAATGCACAGAGGACAACAATATACTAACGAAGTTCTGCCATAACGTTTTGTGATAAAGAGTACTAGCTTAGCAGTATACCATTCCTATACTTGACATTTTTAAGTCAAAAGCACACTTTATATTATCTAGTTCATAGTTCTGCTCCTGGATTGTTCAAACCTCACTCAAAAGCCAGTCGGCGGCGGTGAGGACTTGAGCTTGGCGGGCGGTGAAGGAATCTTCGACGCGGGAGACTATGAAGCGCCCGCTTTTGTTAACTCCCAACAGCTCCCCCACCCGGTTCAAGCCCTGTGCCCAGCTGTCGCGGTAGGTCTGCCCGGATTTCATCTCGACCAGCATAGGCTCCTCAGGATTGCTGTAGTCCAGCAAATCCACTTCGGTCTGCTCGGCATCGCGGTAAAAATACAGCTGAGGCTCCTTGCCCCGGTTCAGGTAAGATTTGAGCCGTTCGGCCACCATCAGATTCTCAAACACAGCACCCAAATACGGGCTCAGTAGCAGTTGGCGCAGGCTAGAAATACCCAGCAAGTAACAGAGCAAACCGGTGTCGTACCAGTACATTTTCGGCGTCTTGACCATGCGCTTGCCTGCATTCGCAAAGTAGGGCTCAATCGTGAATGCTAGGTAGGAGCTTTCCAAAATCGAGAGCCAAGCCTTCGCCGTGCGCGCATCAACGTCCGCATCCCGGGCCAGCAGCGAATAGTTCATCAAACTCCCGGTACGCAGGGCACACAAGCGAAGGAACTTACGAAAACCGGCCAGATTGCGCACGTCTAGGTAATCGGCCACATCGCGCTCCACGTATGTAGATAGATAGTTCGAGTAGAACAATTGCGCAGGCAGGGGCTCCCCAGCACTATCGACGCTCGCATACAGACGCGGGTAGCCGCCCTTGAACATGAAGTCGTCGGCACTGAGCCCAGATGCTAAACTTTCCGAACCTGCCGACCCCAAGGCACCACTCGCCTCTCTATAACTCAGCGGCAACAGTTTCAAGAGCCCCACCCGCCCAGCAAGAGACTGAGAAATATGCTTGAGCATAAGGAAGTTCTGCGAACCGGACAGCACATATTGCCCTGGCTGGTTGCGCTCGTCCGAGGCGGCCTGAATCATAGAAAACAGCTCGGGAACGTATTGGGCCTCGTCGATAATCAGCCTGCCGGAGCGGCTACGAATGAACCCAACCGGGTCTTCCGCTGCCGCAGTGCGCGTCTGCGGGTTTTCCAAGTTCACATACTCGTAGTCGGGAAAGGCTGCCCGCACCAGCGTAGACTTGCCACTTTGCCTGGGCCCAGTGACCGAAAGCACCGGAAACCAGCCCGCCATTTGCTTGAGCAACCGCTCTTGCTCCCGAGGAATCATGCCCCGCCCCTTCCACGAGCCCGCTTCTTTCAATTCTGACAATCCTACAATAGAACTCCCTATAATCCTACATTAGAAGTTCTGATAATTCAACATTAGCATTACTGATAATCTAACATTAGGTATACCGATAATTCAACATTAAACGCACAGAAAGCGCATTATACTCAGCTTCAGGCAATTCTCAAATTTGCTCTCTCCAGCTACGCAGTTGAACTCAGCCCCCTCCCTAACCCGCATCGCTCAATCCCCCGAATCAACACGGGCATGAAACTCTCAGGAAACTCTCTGACTGCGGTGATAAGACTGTGATAGGGGAAATACGGAAGTTACAAAAGTGCCTGGCGGTCTATCCGCTGAGTTTGGGGAATGAAGGTTGCTGTTGTGAAACATGGGCACCACTCTAAGTGGACTTCGCTTATCGCCGCCGCCGTAGTACTGGCCGGCTTAGCACTCATGCCCTCTGCTGCCACGGCTTCCAGTTCCTTCACCATGGCCCCCACTTCCGGCCCCGCCAATCGCAGCACGCGCGTGGCGCTGACCCCTCCCGACCCGGGCGGCATGGCCTTCAAATCCATCTCCGCGGGCACTTGGACCACGCTGGCCATCGGCACCGACGGTAACTCTTACGGCTGGGGCAACAACAAGTGGGGCCAGCTGGGCGACGGCACCGTCGTCAACCACCCCAAGCCCACCGCACTCACCCCGCCCTACGGCGTGAAATTCAAGCAGCTCAGCAACCAGGATGACGGCTCCATCGGCTTATCCACCACCGGCGACGTGTACACCTGGGGTGGCAACTACTACGGTTCCATCGGCGACGGCACCTTCAACGAACGCCACGCCCCCGGCAGAGTCACCATGCCTACTGCTTCAAGGTTCGTAAGCGTGTCCGGCGGACGCTGGTTCGTTACGGCAGTAGCGGAAGATGGCACCGCCTACGCCTGGGGCATCAACGACAACGGCGAGCTGGGCGACGGCAGCACCCTCACCTCGCTCCGCCCCCGGCAGGTGCTGGCTCCCGGAGTGCGCTTCAAAGCCGTCAGCTCCGGCGTGGACCACACCCTGGCCCTGACCCAAGACGGCGAAATTTACGCCTGGGGCTGGAACGCTTACGGGCAAATCGGCAACAATTCCACCATAGAAATTCATCAGCCCCAGAAGGTCTCCCCGGCGGGCGTGCGCTTCGTGAGCGTGAACGCGGGCGGCAACTACTCTTCGGCCCTGGCCTCCGACGGCAGCCTGTACATGTGGGGTCTGAACGCGAACGGCGTCTACGGCAACGGCAGCTCAGCCAACAGCCTGGTGCCCACCAAGGTGTTCCCCAGCGGCCCCACATTTGCGAGTATTTCAGCTGGCTATATGCACATGATGGGCCTGACCTCCGACGGCAGGCTCTTCACTTGGGGCGACAACACCCACGGGCAGATCGGCGACGGCAGCATCAGCAACCGGACCTCGCCCTATCAGGTCAGCCTGCCAGGAGTGAAATTCACCAGCATTTCCGGCGGCCACGACCACAGCATGGCCATCGGCGACAACGGCAACTCTTACGGCTGGGGTTTCAACGATTTCGGCCGCGTTGGCGACGGCAGCGTGGCCGAAACGCACACGCCCGTCGTAGTAATGAAACCCAAAGTCAACGTCACTGCCGTCTCCTTCGGCGGTTACGCGGGCACGGACCTGCGCTTCGACGACGCCAGTGGCACTTGGAAGGTCAACGCTCCCCCGCACGCGGCTGGCACAGTGCCGGTCTACGTGGACTGGACCCTGGACGGCGCCCCGCAAACCCGCCAGCAGCTCTCCTTTACCTACATCGCCCCCTGGAAAGTGACCTTCGACCCAGCAGGCGGCTCCCCCACTCCCCCCGTCCAGCAGGTAGCCGACGGCGAGCGCGCCCCCTGGCCGTCCACCGACCCAACCAAGACGAATTCTCTTTTTACCGGCTGGTATTCGGGCAGCACGCCTTACGACTTTTCTCAGCCTGTCACCTCTGATCTGACCCTGACCGCGCACTGGGCCAGCCTCATCTTCACGATGGACCCCAAAGCTGGCCCAATCTCCGGCGGCACGCATGTCAGCATTCACCCGCCCCAGCCCACGGACATGCGCTACCTGCAAGTGTCTACGGGCTTCTACCATTCTCTCGCCATTGGCACGGACGGGCGCGTCTGGTCCTGGGGCCACAACGACGCTGGGCAGCTGGGCATTAACTCGACCGCAGACCAGCCCAAGCCGGTGCAGGTTCAGCTGCCCGCTGGCCTGAAGTTCAACCGCGTGGTGGCTGGCCCCAACGACTCTTTCGCTTTTGCCAGTGACGGCAGCTTGTACGCCTGGGGCGCTGACGGCAAGGGGCAACTGGGCGACGGGCGCAGTGTTGACCAGCTCATGCCCGTGCGAGTCTCCTTGCCTGCTGGAGTGACGCAATTCCAGCAGATTTTCCCCAGCAACAGGTTCACCTTCGGTATCGGCTCGGACGGCTTGGCCTACGCTTGGGGCGCTAACAGCAACGGCCAGCTGGGCGACGGCACGTACCTGGACCGCCCCGCAGCCGTAAAAGTGCAACTACCGCTCGGCGTGCACACCTTTACCCAACTCAGCGGCGGCGCCTCGCACTCACTGGCTATCGGCGACGACGGCAAGGCCTACGCTTGGGGCTGGAACGGCTACGGACAGTTGGGCTCAGCCAGCGTGAGCGTCGGCCTAGGCTTCGAGTCAGCTGCCCCGGTCCCGATTGATCTGCCCGCCGGAGTGACTTCCTTCAAGCAGGTGTCCGCCAACATAGACTGGTCCCTAGGTATTGGCAGCAACGGCCGCATCTACACCTGGGGCTACAACGGCGACTACGAACTGGGCGACGGCAGCACGACAGACAAGCCCACGCCCACACTCATCGCCACCCCGTCTGGGGTCAGCTTTACGCAGGTGAGCACGGATGGCGACGGCGCTATGGCTCTCGGCAGCAACCAGGCGATATACGCATGGGGCAACAACACCCACGGTCAGCTCGGCAGCCGCAACCAGTCCGCACTCACCCAGCCAACCTTGATCTCCCCGCCCAACGGCGTCAGCTGGACGAAAGTCATGAGCGGCTGGCAGCATTCGCTCGCTATCGACTCGGGCGGCGCTATCTGGGCCGTTGGCGACAATCAGTTCGGGCAGCTAGGCAACGCTGTGGGCGGTCGCGCGGGCGACTTGAGCCTGACTCCCGTGACCATCAGCAACGCGCGCATCATCGTCACCAGCGTCAAGTTCGGCAGCACGCCCAGCCCCTCCACGCCCACCTACAACGGCACTGACTGGCATGTAGACTCCCCCAGCCACAGCGACGGCCCGGTCCCGGTCGGCATTGAATGGACCTTGGACGGCGCGGCCCAGCCCACCTACACCATCAATTCCTTCCTTTACTACACCTTCTATGCCCTCCCCACCGCAGGCGCCCTCCCCTTCAGTCTCACCACCGGCAGCGGCCTCATGACCCTGAGCGCCTTAGCTGCCTTAGCCTGGGCCGTCTACGCAGTCATCCATCGTCTCGCCCCCGCCCGCAGCGCCCGCAAACCCAAGTAGGTTTAGGGAGATTCTGCCCGCGAAGCCTGCAGCGCATTGGCCATGAGTGAAAACAGTGTTAGAAGATGGCCATCTGCCTGTATTCCTTAAGTTGTTCATAGTATAGTTGGAAAGCTACACGCTGTTTTGGGGAAAACAACGTGCGGACTCTCTGGCGAACCTTGATTAACGGGGAATTCTGCCCGTAATTTTAGACGGGAAGGGCATATTGAAAACGAAGCGACAGGTAGTTTGCGCACTGCTGACTGCACTCATAGTGCTAGTCTGCGTCAGCGTGCCTGTTGCCAGATCGTTTTTCCAGGCGATGGCGAATCAATCGTCGGTTGGTCCTCAGGCTCAGTACACCGTCACCTTCAACGACGGTAACGACGGTAACGACGGAATCTACCGTATATCCGTCGATCCAGGCAAAACCGTGCCCCTACAGCCAATCCCACAAAAAGACAACTCCCGCTTCCTAGGATGGTACAACGGCACCCTACCCTACGACTTCACCCAACCCGTCAACAGCCACCTCACCCTCACCGGCAAATGGGCAGACACCAAGTTTACCCTCGACCCCATGCGAAGCCCAGTAGAAGGCGGCAAACTCCTCACCCTCACCCCACCCACCATCCCAGCCACCCAATTCCAACAAATCACCGCTGGCAGATATCACATGCTCGCTTTAGATACCCTCGGAAGAGTCTACGCCTGGGGCAGAAACGATGCCGGACAAATCGGCGACGGCACAACAACCGACAGAGCAAAACCCACGCTTGTCACCAGCCTACTGAGCAAACGGATCACGAAAGTCGTGGCCGGCCCCAACGACTCCTTCGCCTTCGCCGAAGACGGCAGCGTCTACGCCTGGGGAGCGAATGAGAAAGGTCAACTGGGCGTTGGCAGCAGTAATGATCTCTCGACCCCAACCCCAGTAAACTCGATGCCCACTGGTGCTCGCATTACTGATATTTTCCCCGGTGACAAATACACACTCGCTCTCGACAGCGACGGCGTAGCCTGGGCCTGGGGTATGAATGATGCCGGACAACTGGGCAATGGAAATGCAACGGATCAGACAACTCCGGTTCGTATCCAACTGCCGCCCGGGGTAAGCCAGTATGTTTCTTTAAGCGCGGGTACTTCTCATTCCTTCGGTATTACCGACGACGGCAATACCTACGCGTGGGGATGGAACGGCATGCAACAGCTTGGAAACGCCAGCTTCCCTTCAAATCGTGGCTCGGTCAGCACTACCCCTATAAAAGTAGATCTACCACCGGGTGTCTCATATCTGAGTGAAGTTTTTGCAATTGCAGACTGGTCAGTCGCTATAGGTAATGATGGCCGAATTTACGGCTGGGGGTACAACGGCGACAACGAGATCGGAGACGGAACAACTGCTCCTCCTACCCCTATCCCGAATCGCAACACACCTACCCTCACGCAGACCCCTCCAGGTGAGACCTTTGACCATATTTATACGATGGGTGACGGCGCAGCTGCGCTAAGCAAATCCGGCAACATATATAGCTGGGGCTACAACCCATACGGCGGAGTCTGCGGAGGTACCCAACCCCAACAAGCCACCCCCATACAAATGAACCTACCAGCCAATGTGCACCCTAATAAAGTGACGTTTGGCTGGGAACAAACGGTCATGCAAGATACCGAAGGCAGAATCTGGAGCTGGGGAAGTAACCGATTCGGCCAACTCGGCACGGACGCGCCAATGGGAGCCGGTCAAAGTAGCGCCACACCAGTACAAATACCAACTGGACAAGAAAAGGTCAATGTAACTCAACTCACCATTGACACTATTCCTGTCACGCTGACGCCTGTGGCGGACCATTGGCAGCTGGAATCCCCACCCCACGACGAAGGCGAGACTAACGTCACGATTACCTGGACGCTCAGCGGCGAACAGCAAGACGACTCCATTATCGAGCACTTCATCTACGAAAGCTTCTACATGCCAGATGCTGGCGCCCTGCCCGTCCGCCGCAGACTGGGAGGCAGCCTACTCGTCCTGTCCCTGTTCGCAGCCCTAGCCTGCACGCTCTACCAGCTCGCTCGCGCCCGCCGCAGCAGCTCTTGCCCGCCACAATCTGTCTAACGCCGAGCCCCTCCCCTGCGACTTGCTCGCGGGCAGCACTCGTTCAGCTACATGCGCAAACCTTGAGCTCATCACACGCTGAGCAAACAGACTTGAGTCCACAACAATGAGTTCAAAAGTGCTCCCCACCAACGACTCCGCCAGTCTGACAACCCCGATAATGAGTGAAAACATTGTTTGTACTTTGCCATCTAAGCATGTTCGGCAGGCTGGCAATAGTATAGTAAAAAAATATTAAGTGTTTTGGGGAAAACAGTACAGGGGCTCTCTAGCAGACCATAATGGACGGGGAACTCTGCTCGTAATTGCAGGCAGGAAGGGTATATTGAAGGCAACACGACAGATAGTTTGCATGGTGACGGTAGCGCTTGTAGTACTAGTCTGCGCCCTTGTGCCTATCGCTGTGTCTCCCCGCTGTGCACAAGCTAAACCGTCGTCGGTTGGCCCTCAGGCTCAGTACACCGTCGCCTTCAACGACGGTAAAGGCGGAATCTACCATATATCCGTCGATCTAAGCAAAACCGTGCCCCTACAGCCAATCCCACAAAAAGACAACTCCCGCTTCCTAGGATGGTACAACGGCACCCTACCCTACGACTTCACCCAACCCGTCACCAGCGACCTCACCCTCACCGGCAAATGGGCAGACACCAAGTTTACCCTCGACCCCATGCGAAGCCCTGCAGAAGGCGGCAAACTCCTCACCCTCACGCCACCCACCATCCCAGCCACCCAATTCCAACAAATCATTACCGGCCAATACCACATGCTCGCCCTCGACACCCGCGGCAGAGTCTACGCCTGGGGCAGAAACGACGCCGGACAAATCGGCGACGGCACGAACGTCAGCAGATCCACACCAACGCTTATCACCAGCCTACTGAGCAAACGCTTCATCAAAGTCGTGGCTGGCCCCAACGACTCCTTCGCCTTCGCCGAAGACGGCAGCATCTACGCCTGGGGAGCCAACGCCAAGAGTCAGCTTGGCCTCGGCACTTTCCTCGACGTCAACACTCCGACGCTGATAGACCAAACGCGCTTTGGTACCAATGTTCATATTACCGATATCTTCCCCGGAGACGAGCACACGCTCGCCCTCGACGAAGACGGCGGGGCCTGGGGCTGGGGCTCGAATACAGAGGGTCAACTCGGCATCGGAAATACCATCAGTCAATCAACCCCCGTGTCCATTCCACCACCAGCCGGAGCATCCGGATACGTCTCCTTAAGCGCAGGCGCTTCCCATTCCTTCGGCATTACCGATGACGGCACGGTCTACGCATGGGGAGGAAATCGCTTCGGCCAACTCGGAAATGCCAGCTTCCCCACAGGCGCACTGTCCAGAAGCACTACTCCTATACGGGTGGATTTGCCAGCCAGCGGATCGCAACTGATCTATGTCTATGCTGTTGCAGATTGGTCAGTCGCTGTGGGCGAAGACGGCCAAATCTACGACTGGGGATACAACGGGGACTTCGAACTCGGAGACGGCACTGTCCTGGAACGCCACACACCAACTCTCGTACGAACACCGGCTGGTGAGACCTTTGAAGACATATATACCATCGGTGACGGCGCACTTGTACTGAGTCAATCAGGCAAGATTTACGGCTGGGGATACAACCCATACGGCGCAATTATTGGCGGCGCTCAACCTCAGCGTACTCCAATGCAGTTGAATATACCCGCCAATATACACCCCCATAAGGTGATGTTTGGCTGGCGCCACGCGTTCATACAAGATACTGAGGGTAACATCTGGACCTGGGGCGGCAACGAATTTGGCGAACTGGGCACGGACGCACCAATAGGTATCGGGCAAGGTAACGCTACACCAGCGCAAATTCCAACTGGTCAAGAAAAGGTCGACGTAACCAAACTGACTATTGGCGGCACGGATGTTACGCCCACACCTGTGGCGGACAAGTGGCAGCTCACATCGCCGCCCCACGAATCGGGTCCAACCACCGTAACTGTTCACTGGAAGCTCACCGGCGAACAGCAAGAGGACTACACCATCAAGCAGTTTGTCTACGAAGGCCTCCCGATTCCGGCTGCCGGCGCCCTGCCTGTCCTCCGCAGACTGGGAGGCGACCTACTCGTCCTATCCCTGTCCGCAGCCCTAGCCTACGCGCTCTACCAGCTTTCGCGCACGCGCCACAGCAGCTCCGCCCGCTGAATTTCTGGTAGATAGCCGCAGCCCAAGCAGGTAAAGCAAATGTCCTGCTCCCAAAAGGAACAGGACATCGAATAGACCAACCGGTCGTGCCTCTTGAAGATGGTCAGTATAGCATCTTTCGCTTCATTGCTGATGTCAGGATAAACAAGTAGACTTGGAACATGAACTTGAGCTCGAAAGCGCGTAATTCCAACGATTCTGTCAGTCCTTTGGCGGCGGAGCTGAAGCTGTATGACACGGCGAGCAAGGCCGTGAGCGCCTTTGTACCGATCGAGCCTGGCAAGGTGGGCATGTACGTGTGCGGGGCTACCGTGCAAGATTCGCCGCATGTGGGGCACCTGCGCACCACGCTGGCTTTCGACGTAATTCGGCGCTGGATGACCAAGCTGGGCTACGACGTGACGCTGATTCGCAATGTGACCGACATTGACGACAAGATTCTAAGCAAGGCCGCGGCAGCCGGCCAGCAATGGTGGGAGCGCGCCTTTATCTACGAGCGCGAATTCACCAAGGCTTACGACCAGCTGGGTGCCTTCCCCCCTACTTATGAGCCGCGGGCCACCGGTCATATCCCGCAAATGATTGACTTAGTCATGCGTTTAATTGACCGTGGCCACGCCTATATTGTGCCCGACGCAGAGGGCAATCCCTCGGGAAACGTGTATTTTGACGTGGAATCTTGGTCCGAATATGGCGCTTTGACCCATCAGGAGAGCGGCACTCAGGCCGCCGACGAGCAGGCTGCCGTCGCCGACCAGATGGGCCCTTCGGTAGACGCTCAGGGCGAAGACAAGTACAATCCCGCTGGCGATGACGACTTGGACGCAACTTCCGGCAAGCGAGGCCCGCGCGACTTCGCCCTCTGGAAGGCCTCCAAGCCCACGGACCCGATAACTGCCCGCTGGGTCACTCCCTTCGGCACTGGTCGCCCGGGCTGGCACTTGGAATGCTCAGCCATGAGCAGGCGCTACTTGGGGGCCGATTTCGACATTCACGGCGGCGGTCTCGACCTGCGTTTCCCTCACCACGAGAACGAAATGGCCCAGTCTCACGCGGCTGGATGGGGCTTTGCCCACCGCTGGATGCACACCGCTTGGGTGACGCAAAAAGGCGAGAAAATGTCCAAATCGCTAGGCAACGGTCTGGCTGTATCGACCGTGCTCGACACCTACCCGGCCTGGGTAGTGCGATACGCGCTAGTTTCCGCCCACTACCGCTCCATGCTAGAGTGGTCCGACCAGAGCCTGCACGAAGCGCAGTCCGCTTACGAGCGCATCACCGGCTTCGTAGAGCGCGCTGGCAAAGTTATTGGTAAACAACCGTCACGCGACGAAGTTATCGCAATCAAACCTGAGCAGTTACCAAAAGATTTCGTGCAAGCCATGAATGACGATATCAATGTTTCACTCGCTCTTGGTAGTATTTTTTCGCAAATCCGCGAAGGCAACGCAAGTTTATCTAACTCTGAACAACTACCGCAGAGCTTCGTTAATGAAAACATATATATACAACTACTACTCATCCGTGCCATGCTCGACATCTTCGGCCTCGATCCGCTCGACCCCCACTGGGCCCAGCCCGGACAAGGTCAGCAGTCCAGCGCAGCCCACGACGCTCTGGAAAGTCTAGTCTCCCAAGAACTAGCCAACCGCCAAGCCGCCCGCGCAGCCAAAGACTTCGCCCAAGCCGACGCCATCCGAGACCGCCTAGCCCAAGCCAACATCACCATAGAAGACACCCCCCAAGGCCCCGCCTGGCACCTAGAGAGCTGACCACAAGAGGTTTTTGTGGCACAATTTTCAAATGTTCATCATCTCCTCGGCACTTAAACACGATGTCGCGCCAGAAGATGCTGTCTTGGTAGTAGACCAACCAATACGAGCCTTTGAATTACCAGAGGAACCTGCCAAAACCTTATACTTAGGCTTCTCGTCAGAGGGGAATACCGCTCGAAGTAGTGGTGTTGGAAACTTCAAAAGGTCCTGCAATTATTCACGCCATGAGAATGCGCAGTAAATATATCAAGCTATTACAAGGGAAGGAGCCGAAAATATGAGTACATACACCATGCTTTCTGAAAGCGATTTCAGACCTGAAGAAGCGGCCCTAATCCGCACAGAGGCCAGCAAAGCTGAGCGCGGATACAGCGCTGCTGAGCTAGTAAACGCTCTTGACCGCACCCCAGGCCGCCCTCTCGCGGTTGGAAAAACTCCAGCTGCTACCATCATTAAAGTTCGGCTTGACAACGAGCGAGACCGCAAACTGACCCAATACGCCAAGCAGCACGGCTTCAGCATCAGTACTGCAGTGAGAACTCTGTTAGATCAGGCGCTAGCGCAAGCATAGAAATACATTGCACGCCGTTTGCCCAAGGAGCAGTACCTGCTACTTAGTTAAGTAAGTACACAATTTGAGGTGAGTGAGCTGGCAAGGACTCAAACGCAAAAGCCCCCGAAGCTGACTAGCGGGATGGTGCTAGCGGGCTCGGGGGCTTCTCTGGGCTGAGTCTTGCGGGGCTACCGGCGCGGGCGCCTGGCCTCGTAGGCGGCACGCATGGCTCGAATCTCCTCGGATTGCACCTGACGGATGGCCTTGTTGCGCGCTATATACGTAACGAAGGTCAAGCTATAGGCAATCAGTGAAAGCCAGTCCGCGGTGGCCAGTGAAAAGACCATACAGAAGATCAGCCAGGCTTCCAAGCCCTTGTAAATAGTGCCAGGCCGGACCGCGCGCAGGGCCAGAATGAAACTGACCACGCCTATAATCACCAGCAGGAGCCCATAGGATTGGGCGACCGTGGCCACGTTGTTGACCGTAGCCATTTGGTTGATTTTGCCCGCTTTCTCCAAAATCTCGTAGCCCTGATCCTTGAACCAAGGCGAGTAGATGAAGAGCGTGATTGAGGCCATGACCACATTCAGGGCCGCGCACACCATCAGCAAGATTTTCTCGCTCTTGCGGGCGAGCGGCTGCGGCGGCCTCACGCCCGACTCCTGGGGCTCGGAAGCAGACATATCGCTCAGCCCTTCAGACCAGACGTGATGTTCAGCGACTGCAAGAAGTAGCGCTGAGCGAACACGAAGAGGAGGAGGGTGGGGATAATGGCCATGCAGGTGGCGGCGCACAGGGTGCCCATCTGGTTGTACTGCATCATCTGGTTGCCCAAGAGCTGCAAGCCAGCCGTCACAGGAGTCTTCTTGATGTCATTGAAGACCAGCGTGGGCCACAGGAAGTCGTTCCAGGCGCCGGTGAAGGCGAAGAGGAAGATGACAATCAGGATGGGCTTGATGGCTGGCAGCATGATGGAGCGGAAGATGCGGAAGTCGCTCGCACCGTCAATCTCAGCCGCCTCGTCAATCTCCACGGGGATGCCCTTCATAAAGTTGCGCACCAGGAAGATGTTCGCCACATTACCCAAACCGGGGATAATGCAGGACCAGTAGGAGTTGATCCAACCCAGCGTAGCCACAATGCGGTAGGAGGGAATCATGTTGACCACACCGGGAAACATCGAAATCAGGAGGAGGACGAAGAAGAGCGTGTCCCGGCCCTTGAAATTGATGCGGGAGTAGCCGAATCCTGCGAGCGCCACCACGCACACCGCCAGGAAGCCGTGAGACAGGGAGATAATCAGCGAATTGCCCAGCCAGTTGAAGACCGGGTAGGAGGCCGACGCCTCAAGCAGGCTGACGTAGTTGTCGGTCACCCACTTGGCTGGCAGGAAGTTGTAGGCGTTCTCCAGGAACTCCTGCGGCGACTTGAAAGAGGTGGAAATCGTGTAGATGACTGGGAAAATCCAGACTAGCGCCAGCACGATCAGCACCACGTATACTACGACGAGCGAGGGGCTCCACACCTTGTGCTTGTTCTCGGGAAGCGTCGAAAGGCCCTTCGTCTGGTCAGCCAGGCTGGCACGAGCGAGCGTGCCACCTTGCGTTTGATGAACTGTTGCTGCGCTCATCTCAGTCCTCCTTGTTCATGTAGAAGATCTGAACCAAGGAAATCACCATCAAAATGATGCCCAGGAGCAGAGCCATTGCCGAAGCCATACCAGCGGCAGAGGGGCCGGAGGGGAAGGCTAGATTTCGAATATCCATCAGCGTCACCTGCGTGGTGTAAGCAGGGCCGCCGCCGGTCAGCATCTGCGGCTGACCCCAGACGTTGAAGGCGCCCGACGTGGTCATAATCGTGGTGTAGAAGAGGGGCAGACGGATGGCCGGCAGGGTGATGGCGAAGAACTGGCGAACTGAGCCAGCTCCGTCCATGGAAGCCGCCTCGTACAGGTCCTTGTCTACGCCGGAGAGGGCCGAGCGGTAAATAATCAAGTTGCCGCCGATACCTCCCCACAAGCACATGACAAACAGGGCAATCCAAGCCCAGGGCTGTTTGCCCAGCCAGTTGATGTCCCAGCGGAAGGTGGTGTTGAGCAGACCGAACTGGGAGTTGAAGACCAGACGCCAGACCAGCGCGCCTGCTGCCACGGAAATCAGGCCGGGCACGTAGAAAATGGCCTGGAAGAGGCCCACACCGTGCAGGCCCTTCTTCTGGAGAATGACCGCCAGCAGGAGGGGGACAATAATCGTCAGCGGCACGCTAATGACCACGAACAGGACCGTGTGCCACAGGTCGCGCCAGAAGATGGAATAGAAATAGGAGGATGGGTCGAAAATCAGCTTGAAGTTCGACAGGCCCACCCATTTCGGGCTCCCCACTAGATTCCAGCGGGTAAAGGCCAGGTAGATGCCGAAGAAAATCGGGATAATGCCGAATACCGCGAACACGAGCATGTGCGGCGCTATGTAGGGCAGCGCGTGCCAGAAAGACTTCTGACCCAGGGGCCGGCCCTTCTTGCCGCTCGCCTCGTGGCGGGCGCCCGTCTGTATACTTGTCATACTTGCTGTATTGCTCATGACTGCTCCTGAATCTGGATCTGGCCTTGCGTCATCAGGTCAAGGGTTTTGAGGCCCTCATCCAGGGAGACGTTTCCGTAGACGATGTCCATGTACGAACCCCAAGCAGCCGTGGCGTATCCGCCGTAGAGGTAGTTTGAGGTCTTAATCCACTTGCGCTCGTTCTTGCCGTTAGTGAAGGAAGCCTGAATCAGCTTTTGGTAGTCGGGATTGTTCAGGTCCCGGTAGGCTGGCGAGATGGAGCCCACGTCGGACCACATCATCCAGTGCTTGTAGACGAAGTCGATGAAATCGGCCGCTGCCTTGGTGCGCTCGGCTGGACGGTTCTTGTCTTTGAGCTGCACCCAGTTCTGTTGCCAGAGGAAGTTGGAAGGATTCTCGGTGCCGTACTGCAGGGTGTTCGCCTCGGCCACCTTGTCCTTGCCCAGGGTCTTGGACATGTTCCCCTGGGCCCAGGTGCCGAGCATGCCGAAGACCGAGTGACCGGAGGCAAAGACCTGCTCGCCGTCGGAGTCGATGGGCGAGAGCATACCCTGGTCGTTCAGGTCGCGCAGGGCCTTCAGGGGCTTGCGCCAGACCGGAGCAGTCATATCTTTAACGCCGTCTTCCACGTTGCCACCAGCCGAGTAGAGCATACTCATAATGGACCAGGGTAAGTTGCCCAGGCACAGGCCATACACGTCCTTAGGGAGCTTGCCTTTCATCGATGCAATCTCATCTGTGGTGACCAGGCCGTCTTTCAAAATGTAGTCCAGGCCGTACTTGTGGACGAGGCCCTTGTTGTAGTAGATGGCCATTTGGAAGAGGTAGAGCGGAATGCCGTAAGAGGTGCCGGAGACCACCGTGTTGTCCCAAGCCTGGGGCAGGTAGGCGCTCTTCTTGAGCTCTGGCTGGTACTTGGTCCACACCGAGGAGGGGTTCAGCAGGCCCTGGCTCTGGAGGACAGAGTTGGTGAATTGGTCTTGAATGACCAAGTCGGGGATGTTGCGCCCGGTCTGCATCACGGAGTAAATCTTGGTGGTCAGATCGCCGCCGTTCATGGGCTGGAACACGACCTTGTACTCAGGATTCTGCGCGTTGTAGGCCTTGATAATGCGCTGCATAGCAGGACCATCGTCGCCCACGAGGCCGTTCCAGAAGTAGAGGACCTTCTGCTCTTTGGCGCCGCCGCAGCCGCTGGTAGCCAGGACCATGCCCGCAACAGCTAGCAGGGCCAGCAGCAGTTTGCCCAGGCGAGCCCACCGCGAGCTAAGAGCGCTTCCTCTCTCTTTATTCATTTCAACGTTGTAAACTGCCATAGTTACCCGCTGACTTCTTTCTCTCAGACCGCTCTATCATCTCAGACATCGTGGCCTGATGCATAGTTGTTGTTCTCTCTACTGAACCCACCGGCTCTGCGCCGATGAGTAAATAGCTCCGCCACTCACATATAAAACGTATGTTTCTGCAACGTTGCAAACAGCACCATACCACTATTTATCTGTCGTGAGTAGTAGTTTTCGGCATGTCACTCACATCAAACGTTTTACTTACCTGTGACTCTTCTTACACCACGCAGCGACGCGCCGGACTGCCCTCGCATGCCCAGCACTGTGTCGCAGAAGTGGCTGCTTCCTGCACAGCTGCAGGCCCCGCGCCCTTGCACATCCTATACATAAGCCTTCACCCAGAGCACTTCTCCCGACTGCCAGCTAGAATTATGGGATTATGGCTGCATTTTCTTCTTTGACCGACAGGCTTTCGAACGCCTTCACGCATTTGCGTTCGAAAGGCAAGCTGACCGAGGCCGACATCGACGGCACTATCCGCGAGATTCGCCGCGCCTTGCTCGACGCCGACGTCTCCCTCGATGTGGTGCGCTCCTTTACCGCGAAAATCCGCGAGCGCGCCCTGGGAGCGGAAGTTTCTGAGGCCTTGAATCCGGCCCAGCAAGTGGTGTCTATCGTCAACGATGAGCTGACGCAAATTCTGGGCGCAGGCGTCGATCGCCCCCTGAATTTCGCCAAGAACCCTCCCACCATCATCATGCTGGCGGGCTTGCAGGGTGCCGGTAAAACTACCTTAGCCGGTAAGTTGGGCTACTGGCTCAAGGACGCGGGCCACACTCCCCTGCTGGTGGCGGCCGACCTCCAGCGTCCCAACGCCGTCACCCAGCTACAGGTGGTTGGCGAGCGCGCGGGAGTTCCCGTCTACGCCCCGGAGCCAGGCGTGCAGACCCGTTCTTCCGACGTGGTCTCCCCCGGGCAGGCCACCGGCGACCCGGTCAAGGTAGCGCGTGACTCCATCGAAGAGGCCAAAGCCAAGCTCTACGACACGGTCATCATCGACACCGCCGGCCGCTTGGGCGTGGACCAGGAGTTGATGGCCCAGGCCCGCAATATCCGCGACGCCGTCCGCCCCAACGAAATCCTCTTCGTTATCGACGCTATGATTGGCCAAGATGCGGTGCAGACCGCCAAAGCCTTCGACGAGGGCGTGGACTTCACTGGCGTCGTGCTCTCCAAGCTGGACGGCGATGCCCGCGGTGGCGCGGCGCTCTCGGTCGCTTCGGTAACCGGCAAGCCCATCCTCTTCGCTTCCAACGGCGAGGGTTTAAAGGACTTCGAGGTCTTCCACCCCGACCGCATGGCCTCCCGCATTCTCGACATGGGAGACATTCTCACCCTGATTGAGCAGGCCCAGCGCGAGTTCGACGAAGAAGAGTCCCGCAAGGCCGCAGAAAAGATGGCTGAGGGCTCCTACGGCCTGGACGACTTCATGGACCAGATCCAGCAGGTGCGCAAGCTCGGCTCCTTAAAGTCCATTCTGGGCATGATTCCCGGCATGGCCCAGCACCGCAAGGAGTTGGAGCAGTTTGACGAGAAGGAGATTGACCGCACCGAAGCCATCATCCGCTCGATGACCCCCCAGGAGCGGCGCGATCCCAAGATTATCGACGGCTCCCGCCGGGCCCGGATTGCCTACGGCGCAGGCACCACGGTTTCCGCAGTCAACGGCCTCCTCCAGCGCTTTGAACAGGCTGCCAAGCTCATGAAGCGTATGAGCAACGGTGCCCGTCAGATTCCCGGTATGCCCGGTTTCGGCGGCTCCAAGTCCAATAAAAAGGGCAAGAAAGGCAAGAAGAAGGGCAAAATGCGCTCGGGGAACCCCATGAAGCGTGAGCAGGAAGAGCAGGCCCTGCGCGAGCGGCTTTCGGGCGGCTCCTCGCAGTCAGGCTCGTCCTTTGCCAAGCCTCAAACCCCGCAGATGCCAGCTGGCATGCCTGAAATTCCGCCAAATCTCGGGGGCGGTCTGTCCGGCATCTTCGGAGCCTGAGGCCATCTGTGCTGCTCACACTCTGGATACTGCTGGGACTGTGCACCCTGTGGATGGCCCTTCGCTGCCTGCCGGTGGGCTGGGATTGGCACAGGCCCCTGCCTGAGCTGATTGCCCTAATTCCCCTGCTGTCGGGTCCACTCCTCGTTCTCCTGGTTTGGGCTCTAGTGCTCGCCGCCTGGCCGCAGGTGGTCGTAACTTGCCTCCTGCTCATTGTCCAAGCCCTCTGGCAGCTGGTCTTTTTCTTGCCCTACCCCGCCTCCCTGCTCAAGTGGGTAGTCAACCTGCCCGCTTGGAGCCAGCCTGGACGGCCGCAAAACCCCAGCGCAAGCCAGCCGGGCGATCACCTCCAGCTCATGACCCTGAACTGCCGGTACAGCCAGGCGAGCGTGCCGGCCATAGTCGCTGCCGCAGAGCATGAGCAAGTGGATCTGCTGGCCCTGCAAGAGGTGAGTCCCGCCTTCCTCCAAGCCCTGCAAAAAGCCGGGTTAGACCAACTCCTGCCCTACATGACCCAAGGCCCAGCGACCGCCAACGACAATGGTGGTTCCAACGCTATATTCAGTCGTTTACAGCCCCTGGAACAGACTGCCAGGTCCATCACCCTGCCTGCTTCGGCCGTACCCACCATGACCGTGCAGGCGCTCGGCCGGCGAATCCGCTTCGCTTCCGCCCACCCCAAGTCCCCTCAGCGCGGCGGCGCCAACTGGGGAGCCTCGATCCTGGCCCTTGGCCAGTTGAGCACATCGGGCGTATCGGGCCAGTCGAACCCCTCGGCCCCGCAAACCCACTTCCCCGCGCCCGAGCCCAGCCTCTCGCCCGCCGAGGAAACCGTCATTTTAGGCGACTTAAACTCCTCCATCCACCACCCCACCTTCCGCAGGCTCTTGGCGGACGCACACTTGCTCGACAGCGCAGTGTCTCTCCACGCCGGCATCCATCCCAGTTTTCCAGCCTCTTGGGTTGGTTCCGCGCCCCTCATTGAGATTGACCATGTTCTTCACACACCAGGACTGGCCGCTGAGTCGCTCAGTACCCTGCGCATCCCCCAGTCAGACCACATGAGTCTGTTGGTCACGCTCGCCGCTCACCAGCAGGTCTGAACGCCCAGAACGACGCCCTTGAGGGGACCTTACAGACAGCCGCCGCAGGAGGGCTCTCCAGGGCGTGCGCTTATCGGGGCTTTGCGGTACAATTGTGCTGTTATTCGTGTGAGCGGGCCCTCTCAAACCGGTCGCATGAGGAACACGTGGTGGTCGAGTTCCATGCCCCACATAGGATTCGGTTATCACATTTCTAGTTACAAGGAGAGCCGTTTTGGCAACCAAGATTCGTCTGAAGAGAATGGGCAAGAAGTTCTACGCCTTCTACCGCGTGGTCGTCGTCGATTCCCGCAAGAAGCGCGACGGCAAGGTCATTGAGGAGATCGGTACATACGATCCCAACACCCAGCCTTCTACGATTAAGATCAACTCTGAGCGCGCTCAGTACTGGCTTGGCGTGGGTGCACAGCCCAGTGACCCAGTCTTCAACCTACTGAAGATTACTGGCGACTGGCAGAAGTACAAGGATCTGCCCGGCAAGGAAGGTACCTTGAAGGTGCCCCAGGCCGAGAAGGACGCTCAGGCCCGCATTGAGCAGGCTGAAGCCGAGGCACAGAAGCTCAAGGCCAAAAAGTCTGAGGCAGCAGCCAAGGCCAAGGCCGAAGCTGAGGCTAAAGCTTCTAAAGCCAACGAGGCTGAGACCGCTGAAGCCACCGCATCCGTTGAAGCAGCTGCCCAGTCCGGCGAGGAAGAAAACCCCGCTGCTGAGTGAAGCCCACTAAGCGATTGAAAGAGTGACTACTTATGCTCGCACAAGTCGTTGAACACCTGATTAAGAACATCGTTGATTTTCCTGACGATGTGTCGGTGCGCTCCCACGAGAACCCTCGCGGTGAGCTCCTGCGCGTGCGCGTCAACCCGGAAGATATCGGGCGCGTGATCGGGCGCAGCGGCCGCACAGCCAACGCTATTCGCGTCGTGACGCAGGCTGTTGCCGACCACAGGGTGCGCGTAGACATTATGGATGTGCGCCGGTGAGTGACGCAAGGTCAAATGATCGCTCGGCAGACCCTCAGCAGCCTCGGTTGTTGAGGGTCTGCCGTATCGGGCGTGCCCAAGGCTTAAAGGGCGAAGTTAACGTCTACGCCTACACCGACGAGCCCGAGCGCCGTTTTAGCGCCGGGAGCGTCTTGACTACGGCAGAGGGTGCCAGCGAATTTTCCGTCGTCTCTTCCCGCCGCTTTAAGAGTCGGTGGATTGTCCGCTTTGCTGGCGTTGACGACCGCACCGCAGCCGAGGCTTTGAACGGCATTGAGCTCTACGCCCCTGCCGAAGCCGAGTCGGAGCAAGACGAGGACGACGCCTGGTACATCGACGACCTGGTCGGTCTGCCGGTGCGCATGGCCCCCAATAACACCCTTGGTCGCCCCGCTGGCGAAGTAATAGGCAGCCTGGCTAGTGTGATTGACTCCCCCGCCCAGCAGCTCTTAGAAGTCAATCTAGACCCCTCACTTACTATTGCAGGAGCCGACGGGGCCCCCAGACTGCGCTGGTTCCCTTTGTAGAGGAGATCGTACCCCTGGTCGACCCCGAGGAGGGCTACATCGGCATCGATCCGCCCAAGGGTCTGCTCCCCCTGGCCTGAACGCCTGCGGCCATTAAGCCGTGGCCCTCAACTGCGGCCTTCGAATGCTTCCCAAATACGCAAAAACCTCTTGCAAGCTACGGCACCGCTTGCAAGAGGTTTACTATTTGCATTAAGCCGATAGGAACCGACTACATATCTTCCACAACTAAGTAGGTCATATCGAGAGGGCCGTGCACGCCCACGACCAGCACCATCTCAATATCGCCGGTGTTGGAGGGGCCGGTGATGAAGTTGATGTTCGAGGTCTTAAGCTCTCCCGACTTCAGGGCCGCATCGTAGTAATCCATAGCCTGGCGCGAGCGCGGCAGAATCCGCGACTTGCGCACAATGCCCAAGTAGTGCACTGGCAGGAAGTGGAAGGCCCTACCCTGCCCAGGCGTGGTCTGCACGGTAATGGTGCCCGACTCAGCCAGCAGGAAGTCAGCAAAGGCGATGGCAGCACCCGCGTGCTCAGCGGTATCAATATTGGCCTGGCGACCAACGCCCGGCTTCCAGAAGGTGGGAGTGGGATTTGACAGTCCATCCCGCCAGGATTCGAGCCCAAAGTCCGCATAGAGGTCTGAGGTAGGCAGCAGCAGATGGTTGTGGTCGTTGGCCTGGTAGGGGTCATCGGTGTTGTCGGTAATCTTTTCCTTGACAAAGGCGTCCAAAACAGCTGGGAGCTGGGCTTTAGTCGTGGTCTGGAAGGTCGCGTTAACAGCCTCGCTACTCCTGCGGGCAATCTCCAAGAGCTCGTCCTGCGTCTTGCCAGAGAGCGTGGTCTCCGGCAGGTTGTTGACCGGCACCAACGGATGGTTTTGCAGCTGGTGACGGGGACGCCGGGCCTTCTCGGCCAAGGTGTTTAAGAATACTTCGCGGTCAGTCATAGGGGTTCAGGCCTTCCCTTCTGCCTTGATTTCCTTCTCACGCTGGGCCGTGTGCTGGGCCACCTTGGGGTCAGCAGCGACGGGCTCATGTGTGTGGAACCAGGAGCGGAAATTCTTGGAGTGCGCAGGCGGATCAGGCAGGTCGCGCACCTTGGTCCAGCCGCCGAATACGAAGGGCATCCACTCCAGGTGCTTATCGTTGGAGTAGAGGTTCTCAGCGGTCTCCGGCTGGTTCTTGGTCAATGGAGCCAGCATGGCATGGTCCATGCCCAGAGCCGTGCGGAAGAGCGAGGAATGACCGGTACCCAAGCCCACTACGCGCATCACCACGTCGTCAATGAGCTTGCTCTGGTGGAGGTCGTCCATCTCAATCTCACGGTGCTTAATCAGGAGCTTGTGCAGGGGTATCTTCACCGGGCAGGTAGCCGTGCAAGCCGCGCACAGGGAGCAGGCGTAGGGCAGGTCGGCGAAGTCGTCGTAGTTGCCCTGCAAGACTGGCGAGAGCACCGAACCCACCGGGCCCGGGTAGATAGAGCCGTAGCCGTGGCCGCCAATGTGCCGGTAAATCGGGCAGACGTTTAGGCAGGAAGCGCAGCGAATGCACTGCAAAATCGGCTCAAAATCAGTCCCCAGCGCATTCGAACGGCCGTTGTCGATGATGACCACGTAGAACTCTTCGGGGCCGTCGGACTCGCCATCCACCTGCTTGGAAGTGAAGGTGCAATACGTGGTAATCTTCTGCCCCACGGCAGAGCGGGCCAGCATGTTATCCATGGTCTCAGCTTCTTTGAGGCCGGGCACAATACGCTCCATGCCCATGCAGACCACCTGAATCTTGGGGATCGCCATGCACAAGTCGGCGTTGCCCTCGTTGGTGTCCAGGTTAATCATGCCGTTGTCGGCTACGGCGAAATTGCAGCCAGTAATCGACATCTCGTTCTTCAAGAAGCGCTCACGCATGACCTTGCGGGCAAAGCGAGCCAAATGCTGGGGGTCGTTGTCGCCCTCGTAGCCCAACTTCTTCATAAAGACTTCGCGCACCTGGTCACGGTTCTTGTGCAGGGCCGGGAAGACCAAGTGGGTGGGCTCATCCCAGTCATCCTGCTGCAGGATGAACTCAGCCAAGTCGGTCTCCAGCAGGTTCATGCCTGGGATTTTCAGGAGGGCCTTGTCAATGCCAATCTCGGAAGTGACCATCGACTTGGATTTCACCACGTTCTTGACTTGCTTTTCCTTAGCCAAGTTCACAATAAAATCGCGGGCCTCCACGTCGGTCTGCGCAAAGAAGACATGGCCGCCGTTCTTCTCCACATTGTCGGAGAACTCTTCCAGGTAGTCGGGTAGGTAGCGCACGGAGTGCTGGCGAATCTGCTCACCCAGGTTCCGCCATTCCTCCCAGTTACCCAGCTCCTCGCGGGCACCCTCACGCTTGACCCACTGGGCGTCCTGCGCCTTGGCCACAGCCTTCTGCGCAAAGGTGTCAGCCTCAGACTCCTTGACGCGCGTCAGGAAGTCATGATCGCTGTTGCGAATCATTGTTGCTGTTTTCATACCAGTCTTCATACCAAGACCCCTTCCTTGGAGTCAACGTACGTGACCCGGCTCATATCCACGTTGTGGTTCAAGACCTCTGCCAGGTGCATAATCGTAATTTTCTCGCCGCGCCGGTTGAAACGGCCGCCGATGTTCATCAGGCAGCCCGGGTCGCAAGAGATGAGCACGGAAGCGTTGGTGGAGATGACATCGTTGACTTTTTCATCTACCATCTGCTTGGAAATCTCTGGCTCTTTCATAGAGAACATACCGCCGAACCCGCAGCAGTTCTCAATATGCGGCAGGGGAACCATCTTCAAATCCTGCACATGGTCAAGTAGTGCGAAGGGGCTCACCCGCTCGCCCAGTAAGCGCGTCATATGGCAGGAGCGGTGGTAGGTGGCCACGGCATCCAGCTGCGCACCAGCATTCTCAATGCCCAGCACCCGGTAGACGAACTGCGAGAACTCGTAGGTCTTGTCGGCCACAGCCTGCGCCTTAGCCTGATACGCTGGCTCACCTTGCAAGTGCCCTGGTAGCTCCTTGAGCATGTTCACACAAGAACCGGCTGGGCCCACAATGTAGTCGGCATCCACGCTCAGCAGCGCGTCTACCTCATTGTGCATCACATGCTTGGTCGTCTTGATGTAGCCCGAATTGTAGGTTGGTTGCCCGCAGCAAATCTGCTGCATAGGCATATAAGTCTCGCAGCCGAACCGCTCCAAGACCTCAACCATAGCCTTGCCCACATTGGGGAACATCAGGTCGACCACACAGGTGGAAAATATGACCACTTTCATGTCTACCTCTTTTGACACACTCGCCAGCGTTTGTTTTGACTGCTGCACAACCGAGCCGCCTGACGCCACCCAGCCGTACCCCTCGCAGCCACAATCGGCCGGACCTTATACAGCATTGATAAAGCCCAGTCAAGAGCATCTATAGAAATCATCTCACCGCGCGGACCCTTGACACCCCCAAAGAATACGAATCTTCATATTTTTCGATTGTGAAATAGGCCACTTTTACTTGTATCATCATCCTACCCGCTCCCAGCGAGACTAGCAAAACGGGCAGCGAATCGCCTCTCCCCAGCGGGCACAGGCGCACTGGCGCTGACCCGTCAACTACTGTTTTGGCTCGGAAGGTGTGTCATCTCTGCTGCGCAGGGTAAAGACATAAGCAGAGCCGATGGCTAGCGCCAGAGCGAGGACAACCAGCACAATAATTGGGGAACCAGTCTTCGCCAGTAGCTGCTGAACGGGGCTAGGGTCGGCTTGCTCCTGGGAGCTAGCACCGGTCGGATCGTTCAGGGGCTTAGCCTGCGAGGGCACTGAGTCACCTGTAGCAGAGGCAGGGCTTTTCGTAGCAGGGCTTTTCGCGCCAGCACCAGCTGAATCCCCACTAGCTGGGGCGGTCGCTGGCTGGCTCGATTGCCCTTGACCACTGGCAGCAGAGCCTGGGGCTGGCGAGGTCGCGACAGCGTCCTTCGCGTAGGTAAAGGTATAGGTGACTGGGCTGGACCCTAGGGAAATTTTGGGCAGTGACTTACTCTCGAGCGTCGTTGCACCAGCAGTGGGCCTTATGGTGAAGCTAGCGCTGCTGGGCCCGATAGCGGCTGGGTCGAGCGTCCATGTGTTGCGTTGCAGGGCCGCGATGTTGGGCAGTTGGGTACCCACGAGAATGGAAATATCTTTTTCTGTGCTGAACACGTAGTCCAAAGACCGCATGTTTTTGCCATAATCTTTGGTTATGCTCAAATTGACGTAGTGCACGTTGCTGGTGTTGAGCATCCCGTAAATTTCGTTACCTTGAGCGTCATACCAGCGTGTAGCAAAGTCGAAGCCAGCCTGGCGGGCAGCCTGGACTTGCGCCCGCAGCTCCTGGCGGTTGAAAGAAATGTTTGCTAGCTGCTCGCTACTGAGGTTGAGCCCCAAATAGAGGAAATGGTCTAGGTCAAAATCTTGCAGGACCGTCTGCACGCTGGCACCCTGCTCCTTGCTGAAGTATGCGGGCTTAAAGTCGGCGCCTACTGCGCTCTTGAGCTGGGATATGTCCTCGCCGGTAAAGTTGAGGCCCAGGTGGAAGTCCAGAGACGCCGAGGCACTCACGCTCGTCTGCGAGCTGCCCGTTACATGCGCCTGATCCACGCTCCAGCCTGCGGGCACATTGGTAACCTCCATGGAGCCGGGCTTTGCAGGCAGTTCGTAATCGGTACGGACGGAGAGAAAGTGGTCTACCGGCTTGCCGTCGGCCTTCACACCGATGCCCACCAGCGCCGGGTCCACCAGGGCTGCGTGAGCTTCCTGCACGGGCACAGCGAGCAAGCAGGCCAGGAGCGTAGCTGCACCAGCTAGCCCAGCCACACACTTTTTACCGACTGCCACCACTCCTGTCATACCATCATCCCTATCATCTGCTCGCACACACTGCGCCCTGCATCATGAGCCTGCCTCATGATGCTAGCTGTACTCAACATTCATCCTACTGAGCCCCCAAGTCTTTCACTGGGGCACAGACCATAAAATGACCGCTGCCAGCATTCAACTGACAGCGGTCATTACTCACTGGTCTCGTCAATGCGCCCTGGAGACGCATTTCACCAGAATCAACGAGTCTTGCGGCTCAAGGCAAAGCCCAGGCCAGAAACTGCGGCGAAGGCAGTTGCGGCCACAACCACGACGGCAACCGACGAACCCGTGCGGGCCAGGGCAGACTTCTGAGCTGGCTTCTTGGCTTCTACCTTAGGATCTACCGTTGGAGCGGGCTTGCTCGGTGCTGGCTGAGCAGGAGCAGGAGCCTTCGGAGCAGGTGCTGCTGGAGCCGGAGCTGGCACAGCTGGCGCCGGTGCCGGAGCAGGAGCCGCAGCACCTGCTGTGTAGGTAAACGTGTAGGTCACAGCGGCAGGAGCGAGACTGATCGGACCACCAACGAGAGACTTCACCGCAGCCTTTGGAGCAGCAGTAGTTTCAGGCTTGATCGTGATCGAAGCGGAATCCGCACCAATAGCGTCATCATTGATCTTCCAAACATCGTCAAAGTGCCACACATTGCCCTGAGACTGGCCGCCTGCAATAGGACCAAGGTCAGGCTCAGCGGTGAAAATGAAGCTCATCGTGCGAACTTGCTTAATATCATCCGCAATAATCTCGAGCTGCAGGTACTTCATTTCTTCACCCTTGAAGGTCTGGCGCCCCTGTGCATCGTACATAGCGCGACCAAAACCGAAGCCAGCATCCCGGGCAGCCTGGTAAGCCACTTCGTTGTTTTTCATGTTAAACGAAAGGTTGTTGAGCTGCTGTTGGCTCACGTTCAAACCAACATACTGATTCTTATCCAAACTGAAATCGTTCAGAACAGTAGGCTGTTGAACATCGCTGGAGTCAGTGTAATACGCTGGCTTAAAGTTTTCGCCAATGGCAGCCTTGAGTTTAGCGGTGTCCTCCGCAGTAAAGTCGGAACCAATATGGATGCTGCTCTTATCATTGTCGGACGTAGCGCTACCCTTCGTAGCGTTTTCAACAGTCCAGCCCTTGGGCACACCGGTAACTTCCATCGTCTTTGGCTTCACCGAAAGATTGTAGGACGTCTTGTCGTAAGCAAAGCCGTCAACGACCTTGTGATCGGCAGCAATACGAACAGTCTTCAGAGCCGGATCAATCTCGGCTGCATGAGCCGGGCGTGTCAGAGCAGCGGTAGCGAAACCGGCTGCTAGGGCGGCAATACCGGCAACTGATGCCACCATCTTCTTATATGTACTGGTAAAAGAACCCATGGGCCCAACCTTCTCATCATTGAATGCGAATAACCCACCGCAGATATTACCCTTCAGCCAACTCCGGTAGGCATTACATAAATTCCAATATTCACTCTACAGCATTTTCTCAGAAAAAGCACACAAAATCTTCAATCAATGCTGAGCGTGGTGACGACGGGGCGTTTTGCTAAAGTCGCAGGTGGAGCGCACATAGACAGCAGCGCCGGGAGAAGGCACATATGAACGCGATACAGCTGATAGCCTGGTATGCCCCGAGCTTAATTTTCGGCTGCCTCTTTCTCTACAACTTCCACCACGAGCCACGACAGTTCCGCAACGCCATCTGGCTGCTCTGTCTGCTTCTGAGCCTGTCAGGCGCCTTCCTCCTCCAGTTCGGCCGCAATTACGTGCTGCTACCGCTCGCGCTCCTCGTCGTAGCCGCTCCCCTGCTGGTTATTGTCTTTCTCATCGTCAACAACCTAATTCTGATCCGCCACGAAGGTCTGCGTCTCTCCACCCTCCTGCCCGTGCTCCTGGCCCTCTGCCTGGCCGCTTGCATGACCCTATACCCCCTACTCCTGGCCTATAAGGCACCGAATTGGGCGGTCAGTCTGGCAGGCTTGGTCACGCTCGAAGGCATCTGGTTCTTCTTCTCCTTCGCCGCCCTCCTGCTCTACTCCTACTTCTACCGGCTCCTGCCCCGCAAGCGGCAGTACGACTTCATTATCGTGCACGGAGCGGGCCTGTCCGGCGAGCAACCCACGCCCCTCTTGCGCGGGCGGCTCGACAAGGCCCTCCAGCTCTGGGAACAGCAAGGGCGACAGGCCACCATTATCGTCTCTGGCGGACAGGGGGCGGACGAAGTCATCTCCGAGGCGCAGGCCATGGAAAACTATCTCACTAGGCAGCGGCAGGTTCCCGCCCAGGCCATCGTTCAGGAGAACCAGTCGACCACTACCCTAGAAAATCTCACCTATTCCAAGTCCATTATGGACCGGCTCTGCCCAGGGCGAGCTTACCGGGCGGCCCTGGTTACCAGCGATTACCACGTCTTTCGGGCCAGTGAGTACGCCAGCAAGGTGGGGCTGAACGCGGACGGCATCGGCTCCCACACCAGGAGCTACTACTGGCCCACGGCATTCATTCGAGAATTCATCGCCATCTCGCGCGCCCACCTGTGGCCCTACGCGGTCATCCTGGTCCTTTGGGCCATTCCCACGGCCATTGGCCTCCTGAACGAATTCCTTTAAAGACGCGGCGGCCCGCGCCCAATCGCCCCCTCTTGGATAGGATAAAGCCATGAAGATTGACATTGTTTCCGTGTTTCCTGAGTACTTTGACGTGATGAAATTGAGCCTGCTGGGCAAGGCTCAGGCCAAGGGACTGCTGGAAGTGAGCGCCCACAACCTGCGCGACTGGACCCACGACGTACACCACTCCGTGGATGATACACCGGTGGGCGGCGGGGCTGGCATGGTGATGAAGCCCGAAGTGTGGTCCGAATGCTTGGACCAACTCCTGGGGCTCGATACGAGCGCGGGGGCGGACGAGCCATCAATCTCGCAGGGCCCGATTGTGATTTTCCCCAACCCTTCAGCCCCTCTTTTTACGCAAGCCGATGCCAGCGAGCTCTCTGGGGCCCAGCAGCTCATTTTTGGCTGCGGCCGCTACGAAGGCTACGATGCCCGCATTCCGGACTACTACCGAGCCCAGGGCGTGGACGTGCGCGAGTACTCCATCGGCGACTACGTGCTGAACGGGGGCGAGGTAGCGGTAGCGGTAATGCTGGAGGCCATAACCCGCCTGCTGCCTGGGTTTATGGGCAATCCTGAGTCCATTGTAGAGGAGTCTTACACCGGCTCCGAACCGCTCCTGGAGTACCGGCAGTACACGCGCCCCACCTCCTGGCGGGGGCTGGACGTACCGGCCATTTTGACCTCCGGCGACCACGGCAAAGTGGACCGTTTCCGCCGGGACGAGGCCCTGGAGCGCACCTCGCAGTTACGGCCCGACCTGGTGGAGCGCCTGGACTGCTCGCAGCTCGACAAGCACGACAGGGCCAAGTTAGGCGCTCTGGGCTGGGACCTGAGCGGGGAGCACCCCAGGCGGACGAAGTAGGGAAGAACACTGCCTGCTCTTCCCCAGCGGACCTACGAACCCCTTCAAAGTAAGCCTTGTTCAGATGCACTGACGTATTGCTGACCGCACGGGCCCGCTTTGCCCAGTCAGAGCGCATGGTTCTAGTGAGTCCTAGGCCCGGTGCTCCAGGTAAAAAACACCAGTTTCCCCGTACGACTTGTACTGGTCCAAAACCCAGCCTTCTGGCAGCTGGGGCTCGGGCGAGCGGGTGGAACGCTCCAGGACGACCACACACCCATCGGCCACCAGACCAGCACGCAGAAGCCTCGCAAGCAGTTGCTCGCAGTCGGCAGTCTCGTAGGCATAGGGCGGATCAATGAAAATCAGATCGAACGTCTGCGCTGGCCCCTGCGACTGCTGGGGAGATGCCTGAGCCTGCCCCGGCTGGCAGGAGGCCAAGAAACGCTCAACAGTGATCGGAAGGGCACGAGCGCTGTCAGCAGCTCCCCAGGCGGGAGAAGCCTTGAGCCGGGCCATGCTGGAGCTGATGAGCCCAGCAGCTTTGCGGGAGGACTCCACGGCCACCAGCTGACTGGCCCCGCGTGAAAGAGCCTCGAATCCCAGGGCACCCGTGCCGGCGTACAAGTCCAAAACGCGAGCGCCACTGATGAGCCCTTGGGCGCTCAGATGAGAAAAGATGGCCTCTTTGGTCCGGTCAGTCGTGGGCCTGGTGCCCTTGAGCGCTGCCGGAATTGGTAGGCCCTTAAAACGGCCAGCGATGATGCGCATGTGCCCCCTCTGTTCTCAGTGAATCTCTAGCGCCCGGTCTGGGCGGATACGGCCTGACAATTTGTGAACTTTGTCAAGTATCTATTGTCCTACTCTGCCTGCTTCTCGCTGCCTGCTGCCCAGCTTCCTAGCTCCTGGCCGGGTCATCGGTGTGACCCCTGAGCTGCCTTACTATTCTGAGCATTTCGCAGCCAGCACCTCCCTCAGGTGGAAGTGAGGAAGGTCTCGTTGCCGCGCATAAAGTCCAGGGCCGCGCCAGCCAGTTGGACCTGCGATTTGAGGTCGGGATCGGTTTTGAGGAGCTCTTCGGCTTGCTCTCGGGCTTGCACAATCATCTTGGCATCGCTGACCACCCGCAAGAGCTTCAGGGAGGAGCGGCCGCCGGACTGGGCGTCACCCAGTACATCCCCAGCCCCGCGCAGCTCAATGTCAGCTTCAGCGATGTGAGCGCCGTCAGTAGAGCTACGAATTACTTCCAAACGCTGGGCCGCTATGGAATCCGCAGGGGCCCGCGAAACCAGGAAGGCCCAGCTCTTGGTGCCGCCTCGGCCCACCCGCCCGCGCAGCTGGTGGAGCTGGGAGAGGCCGAAGCGATCGGCGTCGAAAATCACCATGACCGAAGCCTGCGGCACGTCTACTCCCACCTCAATCACCGTGGTAGAGACCAGCACCGGCGACTTGCCGGAGGCAAAGTCAGCCATCACTTGTACTTTACGCCCGTCATCATCTCGGCCGGTGAGCGTGGCTAAGGTGATGCCTTCAAACTGGGGCAAGGCCGCCAGGCGCTGGCTCATCTCTTCAACCGAGTGCAGGGGTGGCTTCGGCTCGCTTTCGCCCTCTTCCACACCCTCCTGGGCGTATGGGTCCAGCAGAAAGAGCTCGTCCTCCTCCTGGGCCCGAGCCTGCCGGGAAGCGGTCTTGGTTTTCCCAGCTGCTCCAGTACTTCCAACGGCTGCAGCAGCCTGTTGGTCAGCGTCCGAGTCGTCCTCTTCTATGCGCGGGCAGACGATGTAGGCCCGCTCCCCCGCCTGGACCCGCTGGCGGATAAGGAGGAACATGCTGGCCATGGTGGAGGAATTTTGCTCGGGAACTACATAGGTCTGGATGGGTTTACGCCCGCCCGGCAGCTCGGTGAGCATGGAAATATCCAAGTCGCCAAACCAGGTCATGGCAGCCGAGCGCGGAATAGGCGTGGCCGTCATCACCAGTAGGTGGGGCGATTTGTCCGACTTGTGACGCAGGGCCTCGCGCTGCTCCACGCCAAAGCGGTGCTGCTCGTCAATCACGGCCAGAGCCAGGTTGGGCGCTTGGAAGGTCTTGGAAAATGCGGCGTGGGTGGCGACAACGATGCAGGGCTGACCAGACGCGGAGACTGCCAGGGCCCGGCGGCGCTCAGCCAGCTTCATGCCGCCCGTCAGGAGCACCAGGGGCACGGGAGCCTCAGCATTTATATGACTTTTTTCACTATGTGCCTTGCTCGCTGCGCTCTCTTCGCCTTCTTCAGTCTCGTCCAAGCCCGACGCAGGGCCTGCCTGAGGGGATTGGAGCGCCTGGAGCATGGCACCGATGGACTCGAAATGCTGCTCGGCCAGCACCTGCGTGGGTGCTACAAGCACAGCCTGGTAGCCCGCATCTACCGCCTGGAGCATGGCCGCGAGCGCTACGACCGTCTTGCCAGAGCCCACCTCGCCCTGGAGGAGGCGCTGCATGGGGTACTCCTGGGCCATGTCTTGCTCGATTTGCCCAATGACCTCCTCCTGCCCGTGGGTCAAGTGGAAGGGCAGGGAGGCAATAAAACGGTTGGTCAGCGAGTCAGGACCGGGCTGAGGGCAAGAATACGTAGAGACCTGGCGGGCGTCGTCGCGGCTGCGCAGGAGGGCCGTTTGCGAGACGAACGCCTCCTCAAAGCGCAGGGTGTGGACGGCCTGGCGGAAGTCCTCAACCTGCTCTGGCTCGTGCATGCCCAAAAACGCCTGGGCCCGGTGCAACAAGTGATTGCTGGAGCGCACAGACTCTGGCAGGATGTCGGGCACGGCCCGGGAGAAGGCCTGAGCGTCTACAGGCTCGCTCTGCTGGCCTGCGAAGAGCGGGGCTTGCGGAGCGGGCGAAGCAGTCGCGGACTCTGGGACTTCGCCGGTCGCTCCTCCAGTCGTTTGTACATCCTGGGGGCGGTCGGCCTGGCTCTGCTCCTGGGCCAGCAAGCGCATGAATCCCAGGATAGCGTCGTGAATATGGTCTGAGGAGATACGCGAACTGGCGTGGTAAACCGGGCGCGGGCGCGAAACCTTGGCCAGAGCCTGCTCAAGCGTGTCCGCATCGGGCCGGATGGATGCCGGTATCGGATTGGCGGCCTGGTCAGCGGCCTGCCTGGCCGGGAGGAGGACTTCGGGGTGGGTGAACTGAAGCTGGTCATTGAAAACACTGGGGTCGCCCGCCAGCACAATCTGCACGCCCGGGCTCAGCCGCAAGCTCATCCAATCCATATAGGACTTGCGGTGGGAGAAGAAAACGAGCCGAGCTGTCCGGCCCTTCATCCCACGGGCTGGGGCGAAATCTTCGTCGTTGACCAGCACATCCAGGCGAAATCCACGCTTGCCGCCCATGGGCACCACCCGCATCTGTTCCACGCGGGCAGCGCAGGCGGCGGGAGAACCCACCACGATCTCGGCAATGGAGCGAACGGGCACCGGGTCGGTGACGCGGAAGGGATAATAGGTCAGGGCGTCTGCCAGGGTCACGATCCCCAAGGATTTGAGCGCGTTGGCCTGGCGCTTGTTGCTCATGAGCGCCGACACCGCGCTGTCGAGCGAAACATGCAAACCGCTGGCCATAAGTCCTCCCTTTGCTTCCCGACTATATCCGATGGCTAGGAATCCCTTGTGCAGGGCGAGGTGGGCGAAGATACAAAAAGACCCCCAGAGCTAGGCCCTGGAGGCTTTTAAGAACTAGTACGCAATCAGGCGGCGACGCGCTGAACCTTGCCAGCCTTCAAGCACTTGACGCACACGCGAATGCGGACATTCTCGCCGTCAATCGTGGTGTGAACCGACTGCAGGTTCGGCCGGAAGACGCGCTTATTGCGAATATGCGAATGAGAAACACTGAAACCAGCGCGCGGACCCTTGCCGCACACCGCGCAACGAGCTGCCATGATGACTCCCTTTGACGTTGATTTTCTAAGTCTTCTAGTGCATTTGGCCCTCTAGCCTAAGCCGCAGCTCAAACACACAACTTGCCTATCTTACCTCAAGCCTGGACCAAGGGCAAGCCCGGCCCTGCCGGCATTTCTTGCCAGCAGTAGAGCCGGGCCGATCCGCTAGGCTGCAACCTCCTAGGCCAGAAGCTCGGCGGAGGCGAACTGGCTGTTGTAGAGGTCGGCGTAGAAGCCGCCCTGCTTGAGGAGGTCCTCGTGGGTACCGCGCTCGACGATTTGGCCGTGGTTCATGACCAGAATCTGGTCCGCGTCACGAATCGTGGAGAGGCGGTGGGCAATCACGAAGGAGGTGCGGCCCCGGCTCAAGGCATCCATAGCCTTCTGAATCAGCTCCTCAGTACGGGTGTCAACCGACGAGGTAGCCTCGTCCAGAATCAGGATGGGCGCGTCTTGCACCATGGCGCGGGCGATGGTCATCAGCTGGCGCTGGCCCTGGGAGAGGGAAGTGTCGTCATCCAGTACCGTGTCGTAGCCCTGGGGCAGGGTGCGGATGAAGCGGTCCAAGCCCACCGCCTTGCAAGCTTCCACCACCTGCTCGTCGGTAACTCCCTCCTTGGCGTAGACAATATTTTCCTTGACCGTGCCCTGGAATACCCAGGTGTCCTGCAAGACCATAGCGAACTGGTCGTGGACGTTCCAGCGGGGCAGGTCCTTGGTAGTCAGGCCGTCAATCGAGATGGAACCGGAATCGAGCTCGTAGAAGCGCATGAGCAGGTTCACCATCGTGGTCTTGCCAGCGCCGGTCGGGCCCACCAGAGCCACCTTTTGGCCCGGCTGAGCCTCAGCAGTGAAGTCTTTGATGACCTTGTGTGTGCCGTCGTAGGAGAAGTTGACGTGGTCAAAAATGACGTGACCCTTGACAGGCGCGTCCTTGCCCAGGAGCGCGGGCTTGCCGGACTCGTCAGCCATCTCTGGCTCATCCAAGAAGCCGAAGACGCGCTCGGAGGCAGCGGCGGTGCGCTGGAGGTTCTGGAAGGCCTGAGCGAACTGGCTCAAGGGCTGGGTGAAGAGGCGGATGTACATCATGAAGGCCACAATCACGCCGAAGGAAATCTTGCCGTTCATGGCCAGGGAAGCGCCCACCACGCAGACAGCCACGTAGCCGAAGTTGCCCACGAAGTTCATCAGCGGCATCATCAGCGAGGAGAGGAATTGGGACTTCCAACCCGAATCATAGAGATCCTCGTTGTAGCGCTCAAACTCCTCAATGGAGTCCCTCTCGCCCGAGTAGGCCTTTACAATCAGGTGGCCCGAATACTTTTCCTCGACATGCCCGTTCACGTCTCCCAAGGCCATCTGCTGGCGGACAAAGTACTTTTGAGAGACGCCCATGATGACCATCATCAGGATGGCGCCCACAACGGCCGAGCCAATGGCCACGAAGGTCATAGTTACATCGTTGACAAACATCATAATCAGCGAACCGATAAAGGTGGTAATCGAAATAACCAGGGAGCCCAGGCTCTGGCCTAGGGTCTGGCCGATGGCGTCTACATCGTTGGTGATGCGGGAGAGCACGTCGCCGTATGAAACCTTGTCAAAGTACTTTAAGGGCAGGCGGTTAATCTTCTTGGAAATCGCCTCGCGCAAGCCCTGAGCCGTGCGCTGGGTCATGGTCGCCATAATCCAGGACTGCACGTAGGTCAGGAGCGCGTATCCCACGTAGAGCCCTACCAAAACGAAGCAAATGTGCTCCACATAGGACAGGTCGATAGAGCCCAAAACCGGCTTGCCGTGAACGATGGCCGGCATGCCTTTTGCAATGGCATTCGTGACCTTTTTTAGCCACTCCGGGCCCGCAATCTGGCAGGCCGCGCCCACTGCACCAAAAATGAAGGCGACGATAACAGCGGGAATGTAGCGCTTAGAGAAACGCCCCAGCTGCTTCATGGCCCCGCCGAAGCTCTCCGGTTTCTCTACCGGGCCTCGCATGGGGCCGTGGCCGTGGCTGCCCCGAGACGGCCTTGCGACCGCCGAACCTTGACTTGTACTCATCTTCAACAACTCCTTGCAAAAACTAACTCGGGCATCAATGTTTCGTGCGCTCGGCTCACGCGGCCAGCTCCTTTTCGGTCAGCTGGCTCTTGGCAATCTGCTGGTAGACTTCGCAGGTTTTGAGCAGCTCCTGGTGGGTGCCCTTGCCCACGATGCGCCCCTGGTCCAGGACCACAATCTGGTCGGCGTCCATGATGGTGCCGATGCGCTGGGCCACAATCATCATCGTGGTGCCCTTCATCTGCGTTTTCAGGGCGTCGCGCACTTGGCGGTCGGTCTTAAAATCGAGAGCGGAGAAGGAGTCGTCGAAAATCAGAATCTCCGGCTTGCGCCAGACCGCGCGGGCGATGGAGAGGCGCTGCTTCTGGCCTCCCGAAACGTTCGAGCCGCCCTGGGCAATTGGAGAACGGTAGGAGTCGGGCATGCCGGAGACGAACTCCTCTGCTTGCGCCACGCCTACTGCCTGCTTGACGCGCTCCAGTTTTTCTGTCTCAGGCACGCCCTCGGCCTGGTCGCCGTAAGCCACGTTGGACTCCACAGTGCCACGGAACATGAAGGACTGCTGGGGCACATAACCAATCTTGTCGCGCAAGGCCTTCACTTCGTAGTCGCGCACGTCCACGCCATCGACCAGCACTTGGCCGTCGGAAACATCTGCAAAGCGGGGCACCAGGTTAATCAGAGTGGACTTGCCGGAGCCTGTAGAGCCGATAAAGGCCACCGTTTGGCCCTTTTTGACCGAAAAGTCAATGTCCTCCAGAATCGGAGCGGAAGCGCCGGGATAGGTGAAGGAGACGTTGCGGAAGGCCACCTGACCCTCTTCACCGGACTTGCCTGTCTGCTGGCTGCCGTCGGTGATGGACGGTTTCGTGTCGAGCACCTCCATAATGCGGTGGGCGGAGACATCGGCGCGGGGCCAGAGCACGAAGACCATGCTCATGAGCAGGAAGGACATAATCACCTGCACGGCGTAAGAGGAGAAGACCACCATGTTGCCGAAGAGGGTGATGCGGTCCTGGAAGCCCGCCGCGTTAATCAGGTAGGCGCCGATCCAGTAGACAGCCAGCATCAGGCCATTCATAATCGTGTTCATCACCGGCATCATGACGCCCATGGCGCGGGTGGTGGAGAGCTGGGTGCCGGTCAGCTCGTCGTTGGCCTTGGTGAACTTGTCTTCCTGGTAGTCCTCGGCGTTGTAGGCGCGCACGACCCTCAGGCCGGTCAGGTTCTCGCGGGCCACCTGGTTGATGTTGTCCGTCAGGGTCTGCATGCGCTTGAACTTGGGCATGACGAAGACCATGAGGAGCCCTACGATGACCAGCAAAATCACCACGGCGATTGCCGTCGCCATAGTCCACTCGTAGCCCTTACCCGCAATCTTGAACACGGCCCAAACGGCCATAATTGGGGCTTTGATCAGCATCATCAGGCCCATCACAATGAACATCTGCACCTGGGTCACGTCGTTGGTGGAGCGGGTGATGAGTGAGGCGGTGGAGAAGCGGCCCAGCTCGGCCGTGGAGAAGGATTCCACCTTGGCAAACTCCAGGGAGCGCAGGTGCTGAGAGAAGGAGGAAGCCACACGCACAGCGAAGTAAGAGGTAAGCACTGCGCAGGCCAGGGAGAGGAAGGAGACCAGGAGCATCTTGCCGCCGGCCTTCCAAATCTCGCCCATCTGGCTGCCTGGCGTCTCCACCTGGCGGGTGATGTCGGCCATGTAATCAGGCAGCTTTAAGTCCAGCCACACCTGCGCCACAATGAAGAGCAAGACCAGGAAGAGCTGGCCTACCTCCTTTTTGGACAGGTATCGACAGATTCGTATCATCTCGTCATCCTTTGTTGTTCTGTGCCGTGAGCGGCGTACCACTCGTTCTTGCTCGACCGGATTTGCCGCGAGGATCTGCGCCTGGAAGCTACAGCCTTGGGATTGCCGGAAGTCTATAAAGTTGGCCCACACTATCGAACCGGTTCGACATGCTGGGCAGGATCATTACTGCGTTCGGATTCGCGGTAGCGTTATGAGTAGGCCTATAGACTGTAGTCTATACGAAAACCTGCTCCCAACCGCCCAACTGAGCTCTATGGAAATACCGGAGCCGCCGTGCCCATTCGCTCCTCGCAGCGCAGGGCCACGTACCGGCAAAAGAGCGAGCACAGGCGGATAAACTCCCGGGTCTGCTCCTCCCCCATCTGCTCAAAGACCCAGCAGACGTCCTCCTTCATCATGCTCCGGGCCTTTCGGTTGTGCTCCGAGCCCGCTGGAGTAATGGAGACGTGCACATTGCGGCGGTCCTGCTCGTCGGTCTGGCGGGCAATGTAGCCCTTCTCCTCCAGGGAGCGCAGGAGCGAGGAGACGCGCCCAGAGCTCAGGCGGGCAATGCGCGCCAGCTGGGAGGGCGTCAAATCACCAAACTTCTCCAGCGCCCGTAGCACGACGGCCTCACCACGAGTGGACCGGTTCACTTGTTCAGGCACTAAGGCCCGGTGCTCTACCGCTATGCGAGAGAGCTCCTCAAAGGCTTCTTCCTCGTACGACATCGGCCTGCCTCCCCTTGCCTTGAGTAAATAGAAATATGTGCTTTATACAGAATATCTTCTACCCAAAACTATTTTGGGTAGAAGATAATATTTCACCTTTTCTTCACATATCGCGACTGGAGGCCTTCATCTCTGCCCCCGTAATGCGTCAATCGTTTGATAACTCAATTACGGGCCGTACAGCAGGCTTGCAGCACCATATTCACCATCCCGCAGAGCATTCCGCCAATTATCCAGAAGAGGAAGAAGGGCACCGGCAGACCGAAGAAATTCGTAGCATTACCAGTGAAAAGCATGGAGAGCGCAATGATAGTAGCCAAACTCATAATTGAGCCGGTAATCGCGTTCCCCACTGCTCTCCACTTCCTAGGCAGACGCGAGTCATTCTCGCCGTCACCTTCACCAACCTCAGCCCCCCTGTTGTAGGCATCAATATTGATCATGCTCATTCTCAGGCCAGCAGTCACGATGCAGAAGGTACCACATCCCACAGCAGTCACAATCGCAGCACCGGTTGATGCCCCCGACCAGTGCCAAATGCCCTGCCCGGCAGCCCCCAGAGCCACGCCGAGCAGTATAGATCCAATGCCTACCATCAAGCCCACACTCAACTGATGGATAGCGGCCGACCGCTCGGTTTGCACATAAAAATCTTCTATATAAGGATGCTGGGTGCGGAAGTCCATCCGCCGCAAGTTCGCCGGAATAATGAGTGCCAGGCCCACTACTATGCCCAGCATTAAGCAACACAGGCCTAAGCCCGTCGCCGCGGTCATTCGGCCTGGTGCATAATCGTTGCCAGCAAGCGCCACGTTCGCGGCCACGCCAAAGAGAAATGCCGAGCAGCCAGCACCAATATGCCAGGAGTATGAACGCCGCAGGTCATCATAGCCGGTCACGTCTTGCGTAAAGCTGGGCACAGGTGACGCGCTTGTTGCTTCTCCCCCAGCCGCACTACTCGGATTCGCTGCCGGTCCAGCCGCTGGCCGAACACTCGAAGCTCCTACCGGATACGGCATGGCATTTGAAGCTGGCGGCACCTGATAATTGGCAGCTCCTGAATCCGCTGCAGTAGCTGTCGAACTGGCCGCGGCACTGCTCGCCTGGCCGGTCGCGCCCAACGGCAGGCTATCCCGCTTGTCACCAGAACCAGGCACGCGCACATCTCCCAGCACTAGGTCGTCTAAGGTGCAGCCAAACAGGTCGCAGATAGCCAGCAGCTTATCCATCTCCGGGTAGGCCTTTTCTGACTCCCATTTCGAGACCGCCTGGCGAGAAACGCCCACCAGCATTGCTAGTTGCTCTTGCGTCATATGCCGCTGACTTCGCAAATATTGCAGGTTCGCCCTAAAGCCCATCTTGTCCTCGTTTTCTCAATGCTGGACCTACCCCCAGCTGGGGTGGCCATGCACCCTATCTTGGGGCAAAAGCCTACGCCCGCGCCACCAGCTTGTGGTTGCAGGAGCAAAATGCAACCGAACACCCGCGCAACCAACGGTTGCATTGGCTACATGAAGCCATTTATACGCCCTACAAGGCTGACACACAAAGCCAGAGGGGAGGCAGCGGGCGAAGCTCAGTGGCGTTCTGGTACCCGCTGGGGCAGGGGCATGCGGTCGGCGGGGGTCAGCTGGCGGACCACCTGGCAGGGGGTGCCGTAGGCCAGGGAGTGGGCGGGGATGTCGTGGGTGACGACGGAGCCTGCGCCGATCACGCTGCCTTCGCCGATAGTCACGCCGCCTACTACCGTCACGTTTGCGGCCAGCCAGCAGTTGGAGCCGATGGTGATGGGCGCGCCGTACTCGTAGTCAAAGAGGCTGCCGTCAGCGGCCTCGCGCAGGTTCCGGTCCTCAAAGCACAGGGGGTGCAAGGGGGTCATTAGCGACACGTTGGGGCCCATCATCACATTGTCGCCAATGATGACCGGGCACACGTCGAGCACTGAGAAGTTGAAGTTGGCGAAGACCCGCTCGCCAATCGTGGTGTGGATGCCATAGTCAAAGAACACCGGGCCCAGGATCTCGCTCTCCTTGCCCATGCTCGGCACCAGCTCGCGCATAATGGCCGCCCGCTCCTGGCCTGCGGTCTCGGGCAGGGCGTTGTACTGTCGGCAGAGCTCGTGAGCTTTATTGCGCAAGTCGGCCAGCTGCTGGTCGCCTGCGTTGTAGAGCTCCCCTGCCAGCATGCGCTCGCGCTCGCTGCGCCCGTCTGCCTGCTCTTGACCGTTCATCTGCGCCATTGTGCTTACCCTTCACTTGCGTACGTAACTACCGTGATTACTTTACCTGCCCTGCTTCCCCGATATGCTCACCGGTTAAGCCGCGTGGCGCGTACCCACCTGCCGTACCCGCTCGCATTACAATTGGCTGTAAGCCTTTCGCCACCTACCCGTTCATTCACTCAAAAGAAGGTGCCTATGCGCTGCAAGGTCTACAGCTATTTGCCCGCTCAAACCCGCCAACTCCGCGAGCAGATTTTCGTTCAGGAGCAGGGTTTCCAGCAGGAGTTCGACGAGATTGACGAGCACTGCCAGCACCTGCTCGCCTTTGCCGACCCGAGCGAGAGAGCCGGTATGGACGCACCAGATTTGCCGCAGAATGCGAATACTGGGGAGCGCGTAGAGAGCCGGGGCGAACTTCAAGAACCGCAGGCTATTGCTACCGCGCGCTTCTTCGCCAGCACTCCATCGGGCGAGCCACTGGCGGCGGACCAAGCCGAGGGAGCCGCCACATACACTGTTGGCCGGGTGGCAGTTGACCAGGCTTGGCGGGGCCAGCACATTGGTACGCTCGTGTTAGCTACTGCTGAGGCGGCTATCAGCCAGCGGGGCGGGCAGACGGTAGTCCTTCACGCGCAAGAGCAGGCGCAAGATTTTTACCACAAGCAGGGCTACCAGGCCTTTGGCGAGCGCGATTTTGACGAGGACTGCCCGCATGTGTGGATGCGCAAGGAGCTCAAGAGCAGCAGCCCTCATATTCAGCACATGTGGCCGCTCGGGTCAAGGTCGGGGTCCGCAGCCAGCCAAGCTGAGCCAAATGCCGAAAATGCACGCAAATCTGAGGAGTAGGAATGATGAACTTGCAACTGTTAGCAGTCGATCCTGAGCGCAAGGCCCAGCAGGTGGGCAGTACCGCCGAGCAGTGGTTGGTCCAGAACTCGGGACGGATTATTTTATTGGCCGTCGTTGTGGTTTGCGCCGCCTTGGCTTCGCGCTTCGTATCGGTGCTTATGCGCCGCACGCTTGAACGCACACCCATTCCCTCGGCCTCCATCTTCATTAACATCATCAAAGCGGTCATTTGGATTTTTGCCGCCGCCTGCGTACTCCAGCCGGTGTTTGGCATCAATCCCACAACCGTTGCCACCGCCCTAGGTGTTTCAGGCTTGGCCCTGTCTCTGGGCTTGAAGGACACGATTGCTAACATTGTGGGCGGTTTTGGACTGATGATCAGCAAGGTGATTCAGCCGGGCGACATCATCTCCTTGCAGGGCATTACTGGTACCGTAAAGGACATTAACTGGCGGAACACGATTGTGGTGGACCGCGCTGGCAACGAGATGTGGATCCCCAACTCGGTGCTCAACACTACTGCCCTGGAGAAAATCCCCGCCGCTGGTGAAGCCGTCGCGACCGTAACGTTCACCGTGCGTGGCGGCGAAAACCTGAACGACTGCGCCAAGGCCATTGCCCAAACTGTAGAACAGGCGACCTCCTCCATGATGATGCCCGGCAATCCACCTATCGTGCAGTTCCAGGGCTTCTCCCCCTATGGCGTGAGTGGCCAGGTGGTCATGTTCGCCAAGCGAGGCATTGTCTCCGCCTCCATGCAAGATGCCGCCACCCGCTCCCTCTCCGGCCAGCCCTACCTTCTCCAAGACTCCCAACTCACCACCCCCACTCCCGCCGCCTGACTTTTACACCTTCTATGTTGAGCTAATTAGGGTTAGGCCTCCTCTACTTGGTGGGCTAGGGTTGGGGAGACGGTGAGGCTGAGGGGGCGGCGGGTGGCGTATTGGGCCAGACCGGCATCTACCAGCTGGGACATGTAGGCTCGGGCGCTCTGCTTGCCTAGGTCTAAGCGCTGGGCTGCGGCATCTAGGGTCATGCCCTCCTGCGTACCCAGCACATGCTCTTCCATCAGGGCCTCTAGCAGGGAGGCGGCTGGCTTGGATAGGTTGGTCTGGGCTTTGGCCTGCTGGCAGGCCTCCTGAGCCTTGCTCTGCTGCCCCTCTTGCTCCTCAAAGCGCGCCATCAGCTCGGCCTGCGCTTGGGAGATAAAGCCCAAGATGGTACTCACAAAGAAGGTCAGCTCCCCACAGTTGAGCTTGTTTTCCGCCTGCCGGAAAGCCTTGTCGTACTCGCTCTTGTGGTCAGCTATCGCGCGCGACAGGCTCAAAACGGTTGGCAGAGTCAGGTCATCTGCCAAGTAAAGAGCCAAGAGGTATCGCCCAGTCCGCCCGTTACCATCGTAAAAGGGGTGAACGTATTCAAAGACAAAGTGAGCCATGAGAGCAGCCAACAGGCCCGGAATGCCAGGGTTAGCAACCATGTCCATCATCTGCGTCAGGGCCTGACCTATCCGCAGCTCCCCGCTCACCCCCCTATGCTCCGACCCGCGAGGCCCTTGAATGCTGACATCGTGAGAGCGAAAGAGCTCCCCGTCCGGCTGATCAGCAGGCGCAATCTCCCCACCCACGACCGCGTCATACATCCGGCGAATGTCCAGCAAGGACCGAGGCACATCAACCTCCCCCTGGCTCAGGGCCCAGTAAAGCCGAGCAGTTTCTCCAAAGCGCACCTGCTTTCCCCGCGCTAGCTTTCCTCGCACCGACTTCCCTTGCGCTGATTTCCCCTGCCCGCCCTGACTCTCCCGGGCTGACCGCACCGCCAAATCAGTCTCCTGGCGGGTACTGCTGACCCCCTCTATAGCATTGGTAGCCAGCAGCTCCCCCGAAATAGCTCGCTGACAGTACTCCTCCCGCGCAACCCCAGGCATAGCAGCCCACATCAGCGCCAGCCGCCGCTCAGCCAGTTCCACCCCTTGCAATTGCAAACTCAAAAACCGAGGCAGAGCCGTAAACAGCTCCCCCAAACCTGTAACAATCCCCGTGCGAAAAGCCGAATCCGCCTCCAGCCGCCTGCGAGCCAAGCGCGCATGCACCTTCCGCGCATCCCCAGACCGGTCCGCATGAAAAACCCGAGCCAACTCCCAATACTCGTCACTCACGCTCCACCCCCCATCTATCATCCCTTATTTATATAATATATAAATAAGAATACCACACACTTCCAATTTTGTCGCTTAGATAATAGAATATACAAAAAAGATACCGACAATGCCCGAAAACCCGCAGACCCAGGAACCCCGCGCAAGAGAACCAACCACCACACTCAAAAATCCCCCACCGACCACCAACCCAAACAGCCCAAATCACAAGGCAGCAATTTGGTCTACACCTTGAACCGCAAAGGAAAAGATCATACTTTCTACCTTTTATCGATAAGCACCACAAGGGTTTGAGCTATCTTTTGAGCGAATGATGGTACAGTAGTTTCAAGAAAACTGGGATTCGTGTCACGCGCGCCTGCGGTTGGGGAGCAGCAAGCCTGCGGTTAGACACACAAGAACTTTGAACGGCGCCACAGGGCACCGCATACGGCTTAAGGGGTACGAATATGCGACGGTTTCGCACAGTAAGCGCCATACTGGCGGTTATCTCCATGAGTGTCCTGGGGGGGGGGTCCACCAGCCTAATCACCCCACCCCAAGCGCACGCTAGCGAATCCACCCAATTCCGCCTCACCCCCAAATCAGGACCAGCAGCCGGTGGCACCGCCGCCACCATCAACCCCTACACCATAGGCGGCGTGAAATTCACCACCATCAGTTCTAAGTATTTTCATACGCTCGCTATCGGCGATGATGGCAATACGTATGCTTGGGGGCGTAACACTGAGGGCGAACTCGGCGACGGCACTACTACGAATCGTCTAACACCAGTAAAGGTTCAAACACCAAGCGGTGTGAAATTCACTCAAGTCAGCGCCGGAGGCCTAGCTGGCTTACACTCGCTTGCTTTAGGCACCGACGGCAACATTTACTCTTGGGGATCCAACTCATACGGCCAACTCGGCCTAGGAAATACCGCCAACTACACCACACCAAAACGCATCCCAAAACCAGCAGGAGTTGACCGATTCACCAACGTCACCGCCGGATGGGCATCAGGATTCGCTATCGACAACAACGGCAAACTCTACGCATGGGGATCAAACGCCGGCCAAGGAGACAGCGCTGTTGCTGGCATCCTCGGCGTAGGCGATACAATCAACCGTACAAGTTTGACACCTGTGGCTGGAATACCTAGTACCGTGCGTATCGTCAGCGTATCATCAGCATGCTTTTTCGCTATGGCTTTGGGCAATAATGGTGTCATCTATGCATGGGGCAACAACTCATATGGTCAGCTCAGTACAGGTGATACCATAAACCGTACCTCGGCAGTAGCTATCAACCCTCCTGCTGGATACCGCTGGACGAGTGCTAGCACAGGCGGATATAATGCGTTCGCTACAGCCAGTAACGGCAGCACCTACGCATGGGGCACCAACGACTCAGGTCAGTATGGTAACGGCACAACCACCCAGTTCAACGCTCCCACTGCTATAACAATCAACATGCCTGCAGGTGTGAATATCACCAGTATGAGTACTGGAGGCTGGCACTCTGTCGTTATGGGCAGCAACAGAAAAGCCTACTCATGGGGCTTCGGCTCATTCGGGCAATTAGGCACTGGATTTAATAGGCAAGAAACTTCACCTGTACTAGTTCAAACGCCAGCAGGTGTCACCTTCATTAGCGTCACGACAGGTTACTGGACATCGTTCGCTATCGGTAGTGACGGCAACACTTACGGATGGGGCATGAACAGCGACTTCATAGGTGGAGCAGGCGGCGGAGCCGTCGGCGACGGCACAACGATCAACCGTAATACTCCGGTGCGTGTGGGTGGGGTCATTAGGATTACTCGGGTCACGTTCGGGGGTATTGTCACGTCTGGTACGGTGACAGCGGTTTCAAGTATCTGGACGGGGAATACTCCGCCTCATGCTCCTGGGGATGTTGATGTGGTTGTTAGCTGGACCTTGAACGGGGTTGCGCAACCCGATGCGACACTCAGGTACCACTACTTGTATACGTTTACCGTCACGTTCGATCTTGGCACCGCTCCGGGTATTCCGCCAGGTTCGCAGAGCGTGGAAGAGAACTCAAAAGCGACATGGCCCGTACAGCCCTCGTGGGCGGGTCATGGGTTTGTGGGCTGGTTCCTCAATGGTAAGCCCTACACGTTCAACGAACCCGTCACCAGCAACATCACCTTGACCGCTCACTGGGAAGAGCGAGTTTTTACCTTCACGATGGATCCCTCGCGCGGGCCTAACAGTGGAGGCACGAGTGTTACGATTACTCCGCATCCCATGGGGTCGAGTGTGCTGTTTACGCAGGTGTCTGCGGGCTGGTATCACACGCTCGCCATCGGCTCAGACGGCGACCTCTACGCTTGGGGGAGAAACGATGCCGGACAGATTGGCGACGACAGCACCACCAACCGGCTACAACCCACCAAAGTCATCACACCAAACGGAGTCAAATTCCTCAAAATCAGCGCAGGACCTAGCAACTCCTTCGCATTGGGTAGCGATAACCATTGGTACGCGTGGGGATTCAACACGAGCGGCCAACTGGGTACTGGTACCACTAGTAACCAACTAAAACCCCAAGCTATCAGCATGCCCGCTGGAGTAGGCGCGTACACGCAAGTCAGTCCAGGAAGAGACCATACCCTCGCTATCGGCGACAACGGTACTACCTACGCTTGGGGAGCCAACAACAGCGGACAGCTCGGCGACAACACCACGAGTAATAAGCTCAGCCCAGTAGCCGTACAAACACCAGCTGGCGTCTACCAGTTCACTCAAGTGAGTGCCGGTTCCGGTCACTCCATCGGTATCGGAGACAACGGACAAGCCTACAGCTGGGGATCCAACCAATACGGCCAACTCGGCACCCCAGCCATCAACGTAGGCAGCACAAGCACAGTACCCGTGCAAGTCCAGCTACCCGTCGGGGTGAGCACGTTCAAGCAAGCCACCGCTACTGCTGACTGGTCACTAGCTATCAGTGACACTGGTCGTATTTACACCTGGGGGTACAACGGTGACTACGAGCTGGGCAACGGCACCACTGTTAACCAGTCGCTACCAGCCGAACCCACCATCCCTTCTGGTATCACCTTCACCAGTGTCACCACCAACAGTAATAGTGCGTTAAGTATTGGCAGTAACGGTAGTATCTACGCTTGGGGCTACAACGCTTCAGGCCAGCTCGGCACCGGTAACCAAACCACCCCAACCCGGCCCATCGTCGTCAACCCCAAGCCCGGCACCACGTTCACCAAACTCCTCTCCGGTTGGAAACATGCTATCGGCATAGCCAGCGACGGAACCATCTGGACCTGGGGCGACAACCAATACGGGCAACTCGGCGACAAACAAGGCGGCTCACCAGGTGCCCTCAGCTTGACCCCGGTAAGCGCAGGCATGCTCTACGACATTAACGTCACCGCCGTCAAATTCGGCACTACCCCAGCCCAAAGTGGCCCCACACCCAACGGCACGACCGGCACCTGGACCGTCACCTCCCCCAGAAACGACGCAGGCGGCCCAGTCCCGGTCGTCATCACCTGGACGTTGAACGGAGTAGCCCAAACCGACTACCCCATCCACGACTTCACCTACCCCTACATCCCCCTCAACCTGCCCGCCGCCGGAACCATCCCCTTGCAACGCCTAGGCGGAGGGAGCCTACTCGCCATCAGTATTATCACGGCAGTATCTCTCACAGGCCACCAACTATCGAAGACCCGCAAACGCAGAACAGGCCAGCACTCACCCCGCCCTAACCACTCAAACCAAAACTAAGTATCCAGCTCGCGCCCAAGCCAGCCGTCAAGGCCGGAGCAAAGTATCCCATGCCCCGGCCACACCGAAGCGAGGTGGAGCGCGAGCCTGCGACGCGAGAGCAAACTGTTGGTGGGGTTGGTTGTGAAGCAATAAGAAGTTCCCCTTGCTGAACAAGCAACCCCACCAACAGCACCCCCAGCACGAAACGCACCAATCAGAACACAAAAGAACTTAAAATCAACGACCGAACCGCAAGCAAAGCAAGCAAACCCAAGTCAAATCAATCATCAGAACCCCGCCAAAAGCATCAAAACTCGAAAGCAACCCATCTAGCTCCAAAACCCAACACCCGCAGCAAAATGCTGCAGTAGAACAGCAAAGTCCCCCAGCCCGCCACGAGCCGAATTCGGCCTTCAGATGCTGGTGAGCAAGCGCGTCCACCAGGGTTGCAGGTGGGTTATGTCGTCAATATTGTCGATGCCGACCGACTTCCAGACCGTGCACTGCCGCTCGCAGAGCAAGTAGTCGGACTGCACGCTGGTGCCGTGCGGTTGAGCGGAACCGGCGAGAAGGTTGCAGGTCAGGTGGGCGGAAATCAGCATCATCTGGTCAGGCTTAGCGGTCGGATAGTGGGCATACTTGTTGTAGCCATCTGGGTCCGTCAGTTCTCGGTTGATAGAATAATTTGAGACTTCCTCATTGTAAAAAAGGTGGTCTATGTGGCAGCCTCTGATGGTCAGGTCTTTGACGACCTGCTCCCGGGCCGCCTGCAGTTGCGCCGCGGAGAACTTGGCGGGGTCCGAAAATCCAACTTCCATCCGGTAGGTGTTGAGCGGCGAGGGCATGGAGGCGAGGGCCGCGACCAGGGCTAGAAGGAGCAGGACCACGACGGTAATAATAATGAGCCACCAGTGCTTGCGACGGTCAGCGCGGGCGGTGGACCCGACTTGTTCCTCGTCCATGCCGCCGCCATATCCGACCTGCTCGTCTTTCATACTGTCAGTTGCCCCGACTTGTTCGTCTTTCATGCTGCTAGTGTAGCAAAGCCAGAATAGCGGACGTTCTAATGGGTTCTTTCACATGCCTACTGGGCACCCAGCCACTCGACCGCCAGTTGGGTGCGGTTGGCCAGGTGGGTTTTGGCTAGGATGGCGGAGATGCGGTTGCGAACGGTACCTTCACTCAGATAGAGGCGGGCGGCGATGGCGCGGTTGTCGAGGCCGTCGGCAACCAGGGCAGCTATTTCGCGGTCGCGGTCGGTCAGGGCTGCAAAACGAGCAGGCAATTGCTGCACTAAGTCAACTATTTCTTCTGGTCTCTCAGCTGCCTGAACCGAGCTACCTGCAGCACCTGCCCTATCCGATTCGTCCGCTCCGACCATTCCAGACCCATGGACCCCACCAGCTACTCCGGTTGCCTCCATCGTCTCGGCAGCCACACTATCCGCCACTTCCCCGGCTTTCGGCGCTTTCGCCAGCGACAAATGTGCCAGAGCCTCAGACCCCAGCACTACCTGGCCAGCCACCACCGCTTGCAGGGCAGGCACCACCGAGGCCACATCCTGCTTGATTAAGTACCCTTTGGCTCCCAGAGCCAGGGCACGAGATATATAACTATTGTCAGCAAATGTGGTCAGGAAGAGGATACGGGCGGATGGGTCTGCGGCAATGATTCGCTCGGCCGCCGCCAACCCATCCATACCGGGCATTTGTACATCAATCAGGAGCACGTCCGGCCGTCCGCCGTCCGCCTGGTAGCTCTCTAGCGCACCCTGCCCGTCGTTTGCGGTCCAGAGCACGTCGGCAGCGCCGGTGGCGGTCAAAATAGTAGCTATGGACGAGCAGACAATAGGGTCGTCGTCCGCAATGGCAACTTTCATGCGCTATCCTCCGCTTATTCGCCGGTATTCCAGGCCTCCTTGGGCAGGGAGACGAACACCCGCCAACCCTGCTGGTTGGGGCCACACAGGGCCGTGCCACCCAAGGCTTTCGCCCGCGCTTCGATGTCAGCCAGGCCCATGCCCCGCCAAAGCTGCGCATCCTGCTCGCCCGGCTGGCCTACTCCCATGCTACCCGACTGGCCAGGCCTGCCAGCGCCGAGTTTGCTAGTGCCGGGCCGCATACCCGCTTGCATAGCAGTTTGTGCACTAACCGAAGCCGTCCGCTGGGCTCCCCCGTCGTCTTGCACCACCAACTGCCAAAAAGCCGGTAAATCACGCAAAACCACCCAGGCAGTGCGTGCCTGCGAGTGGCGGACAGTGTTGTTGAGCGCCTCGCGGATGATGGTTGCAAAACAGCGGGCCACCGGGGCCGGGGCCGAAGCGATGTCGTTCTTGAGCTCGACCGCCAGACGACCCGAAACGAGACCAGCAGAAGCTTCTGGCGCGGCAGTCGAAGCGAGTCCCGAAGCCGCTGCGTGTGCCGGAAACGCCGGGGACGCTGCGGGTCCAAGCCCTGCTCTAGCTGCCCCGTCGATGCCAGCCGCGTCCTGAATCTGGGAGGCAAAGTCGGTGCCCTCATCTTCCAAGTCGTGCACCGACCGGCGAATCGTAGTCATAGCCTCGCCCAGGGTCTGCCCCAGGTCTGCGAAGGATTGCGCGGTCGCCAGGTCACCCTTGGTCTGGGCCACCACCTGAGCGGCCTGAGCCTGCATGATGGCGCGGGTGAGCTGGTGGCCCACATTGTCGTGAATTTCGCGGGCTATGCGGGTGCGCTCGGCCAGACGGGCGGTTCGGGCCGCCTGAGCCTGCTCCTCGTCCAAGTCGCTGATACGCGCCCGCAAAGATCGAATCGTGTAGCGCTGGAGGTCCATCTGGCGCAATAGCCGCGATTCCGCCAGCGAGACGCGAGCGCTGAGGGTGCCAGCCAGGAGGCACAGGGCCGAAATCAGCAGGGAGAGAACGGCAAATTCGCGCCACAATCCCGTATATTGGGCTATATCAACTCCCGCAGGCAGGACCCAAGCCAGCGCACAAACCAGCCCCAGGAGCCGCTTGAGCAGGTCCGATCCGCTCTTGTTCCCGCCAGAGTGCAGTGACCACAATCCCACGCCGGATTCAAAGGCCAGAGCAGGCAGAAAAACCATCCAGACCGGCAGGCGCACGGCCGCGAGCGCCACCAGGCCCCCAGCCCAGAGGGCACTAGGCGCGGGCCGCAGCCACTCGCTCAGGGCACCGGCCGCCACCACCGCCAGCAGCCCGGCCACGAGCGCCCCAGAAAAGCTGCCGAACCCCCAGACCCCGCACAAGGCCCCGAGCCCAATCAGCCCCGCCCACCCCGCGATCCTCTCCATTCTCACCTCCCCCAGCGCACGACAGTTGCTCGAATATACTTTCTTTCTATCAACTCTACTGGCAAGCAGCGCCCTCTATTGGCTCACCCAAGTACATCTGTGCTGTGATACACGAAAGTAATAACTTCGGCACGGCTGACGCAAGGAGCGACAATGACGAGTTACGAAGCCAAGTGCGGTCTCAAGGCAACAGACGCAATGGTGGACAGCTGGGGCCAAGAAGCCAACAAGAGCACCTATCATGGCCAAGTCGGACAGACTGTAGCGCGCAAAGAATTCCAACGGCCACTCCTGCATTCACAGCCTAAGGCTTAGTCCTACCCCATTCAATTATTGCCCTATGACAAATGTCACGGGTGGTGGCTGGGCTGGCGGGGAAGTCGTGACGGGGATCACGGGGTTGGACGGGGGGCGGCTGCGATGATGGAGATATGGATACTACACAAACATTTGAACCGGCGCTGAGTGTCAGCAAGCTGGTGAAGCGGTACGGGGAGATGATGGCCCTGGACCACTTCGATTTGGACGTCAACCGCGGCGAAGTCTTCGGACTGCTGGGCCCCAACGGCTCTGGCAAGACCACCGCCATCAACTGCATTCTCTCCCTGCTCACTTTCGACTCGGGCTCGGTGCGCATTTTCGGGCAGGAGATGGGCCCCTCGGCCTACGATTTGAAGCGCCGCATTGGCGTGGTACCGCAGAATGTGGCCGTTTTCAACGAGCTGAGCGTGCAGGAGAATATCGACTACTTCTGCTCGCTCTACGTGCCCAAGAAAGCCGAGCGCGCAGGGCTGGTCGAGCAGGCCATCGATTTCGTAGGCTTGGGCGACTTTCGTAAGTTCCGGCCCGGCAAGCTCTCGGGCGGCCTGTTGCGCCGACTCAACATCGCCTGCGGCATAGCCCACCAGCCAGACCTCATCTTCTTCGACGAGCCCACGGTTGCCGTGGACCCCCAGAGCCGCAACTCGATTCTGGAGGGCATCGAACGCTTGAACGCCCAGGGCGCGACTGTGGTCTACACCAGCCATTACATGGAGGAAGTCGAGCAGATCTGCACCCGCATCATGATTATGGACCACGGCCGCCGCATAGCGCTAGGTTCTGCGGACGAGCTCAAGGGCATGGTGGAGGCCGGCGAGCAAATTACGGTCGAAACGCTCGACCTGCAAGAGCCCACCTTGGCCCAGATTCGCGCCCTCCCCTTGGCCCAGTCCGCCGAATACAGCGGCACCGAGCTCACCATCCACTGCCGCCGTGGCGAGCATAACCTGCAAGACGTGCTCGCAATCCTGGAGGCCTCCGGCACGAACTATGGCCACCTGACCAGCCGCCCGCCGTCCCTGAACGACGTGTTCCTGGAACTGACCGGCAAGGAACTGCGCGACTGAAACGCGCGCCAGCAGCCCAGCCGCCAGTCCGCCAACTCCCAAGGAGCACTTATGTGGAACTCATTCATTATCAACGTCAAAACTTCGACGCGCAACTTTTCCAGCGTCTTCTGGACGCTCGCCTTCCCGATCATCCTGGCTTCCATGATTCTGGGGATGCTCTCGAACATAGAAGACGGCTACTCAGCCGACCCGCAGCCCTTCGCCGTGGTCTCTGATGCCAACTGGCAGGCCAATCCAGCCGCCGGTCAGCTCGTCTCTGCCATCTCAAAAGCGCCCAAGGCTGAGTCCGAAAGCAAGCAGGATTCCGACAGCGAGCAGCTGATTAAGCCCACTACGGTGGCCTCCACCAGCGAAGCCGCCAGCCGTCTGAACAAGAAGCAAGACATCGGTTACCTGTACGCGGGCCCGGACGGGCTGGTCAAAATGGTCCTGTCCGACCAAGATGCCGCCGATATACAGACCGACGCGACCGCCAGCAAGGGCATCACGGTCTCCATTCTCTCCGCCTCTATCGGCCGCCTGAACCAGACCTCTTCCGCCGTCGCCGCCCTGGCCAAGCAGAACCCTCGCCAGCTCGCTTCCCCCAGTTTCCAGGCCTTGGTCCAGTCCGGCGGGCAAACCTACACCCGGCAGATTCGCCTGACCCACATCAAGCCTTCGATGACCGCCCCCCACCTCCTCGCCGTGCTGGGTATGGCTTGCATGATTGGCGCGGGAGTAACGGTCTCGCTGATTGCCCGCACCCAGCCCAACCTCTCCCCGCTCGGCGCTCGTCGAGCCACGAGCCCGCAGCCCAAGTGGTTGCAGGCGGGAGGCGGCTTCCTGGCCTCCTGGCTCTTCTCTTTCATCAGCCTCCTGGTAGCTTACATCTTCATCCGCACGGTCTGCGGCGTGCAAACTGGCGGGCGTGACCCGGTAGCCATACTGGCGATTGTGGTCGGCACCTTCATGGCCGCCTCCTTCGGCACCCTGCTTGGCGCGGTTCCCAAGATTCCCACCGAGGCTAAGGTGGGTCTGAACGTGGGCATTGACTGCACGCTGAGCATGTTCGCTGGGCTCTACGGCTCGGCCACGATGGACATCAGTTACGCCATCCAAGACCAAGCTCCCTTCCTCCACCTGCTCAACCCGGTCAAGCAAGTGGCCAATCTCTTTTACGACATCGTCTACTACGACAGCCTGGCACCCTTCGTCCGCACCTGCGGCGTGCTAGCTGTCATGAGCGCCGTCTTCCTCGCTGGCGCCGCCCTATTGCTCAGGAGGCAACGCTATGAGTACTTATAAAACAGCCCTTCGCGTGGTTTGGGCCCACAAGTTCTACTTCCTGATTTACCTGGTAGGTATGAGCGCCATTATGCTCGTCATCGGCTTTTCCAACATGCAAGCCGCCGTCTCTGCCACGGCCTCCAGCTCGGTGGGCCGCTTCGAGCCCGCCCGCGCCAAAATTGCCCTGATTAACCGTGACAAGGCTAGCGAGGCGGGCCGCAACCTAGGCCAAGGCTTAGAAGATTACTTGAAAAAGTCATCCGATTTAGTGGCGGTAGATGACGACCTTCAATCCTTGCAAGACGCGAACGTGTCTGGCAAGAGCGATTTGACCATCATCATTCCCTCTGGCTACGGGCAGCAATTCCTAGATAAACTCAACGAATCGCAATCCTCAAGCCAGCCAGGGTCCGCAGCCCTGCCCGAGGTGGAGACCGCCGCCTCCTATAATTCCAGCCGAGGCAGTCTGGCCCAGCTGCAAATAGATGCCTTCTTTGACGGCCTGCGCACGGCTTCGCTCACCGGACTTGGGCGAGCGCCGGGAGCTGCTCAGGCTGAGTCTGCCGCAACATCTGGCTCTGCGCCTGCGTCTAGCTTTGGCGCTGCCTCAACGTCTGCGCCTGCGTCTGCTTCCGCAAGCCCCGTAGCCTCGCACGCCCAGAGCCAAGCGCCTTCCCCAACCCCGCTCAGCCCCGCCGACCTCAAGTCAGCGGCCGCCTACACGGTGTCTCACTACGCCAGCAACCAGCCGGCCATCAAGGTGCAGACCACCAGCAAAAAGGACGCGAAGACTCTGGCCGCCGGTTTCGCAGGCACTATCAGTCTAGCCGCCTACCCGCTTATGACAGCCCTCACGGTCTGCGTGGCTATCCTCTTCGGTGCCTTCAACTCGCCCGACCGCCACCGCCGCCTCCTGTCCTCCCCGCTGCCCACCGCGGCCCTGGATTGGCAGGAGCTGCTAGCCGCTTTCATCCTGGCAGTGGTCTCCTGGGGCTACTACCTGCTGGCGGCCGTCGGCAGCACCACAGCGGCCGGTGGTTCCGTGGCCTCCCTGGGTTGGGGGCGGGTGTGGCTGAGCTTTGCGGCCATGTTCGTCTTCGCTCTGGCAGCGGCGGCCTTTGGTTTCATGCTCTCCCAGTTCAACCCCTCCTCCTCGGTGATTAACGCGGTGGGTGTCATCGCTGGCCTGCTGATTATGTTCACCTCCGGCGCTACCTCGGGCGGCTACCTGCCCACGTCCATGCAGACCATCGGCAAGCTCACCCCCGGCTGGTGGTACAACTCCGCGGTCACCGCAGCCATGGGCGTGGACTCCTCCGGCCAGAATGCAGCGACGGGCAGCACCGGCATCGGCTCCTGGTTGGCGCCCCTAGGCCTCATCGCCCTCTTCGCCCTAGCCTATATCTGCGTAGGGCTGATGGCCTCCCGCCTGACTCGCACCCGCTCCACCCTGGCAGCCGCCACCACCTCCGACCCCACCCTGGTCGGCTAACCCGCCCGGCAGCTCACCCTCTGGGGCGCAAGGACAGCAATCCCCATCCTTGCGCCCCAATTATCGGTTAAGCTGAGAGAACAGAAAGGAGTGAGCATGAGTGCTATGGCTACTGCCGACAGCGATGCCCTGCACGACTTTGGGGGCCGCGCAGGCGACCTCGGCGGACAGCCCTACCCCAATCTCCGCCTCAATCCTAACTCACTTCACCTTATTCGGCCCCGCAAAGATCCCCAAGAGCGCCTCATCTGGCCCAGTGACCTAGACGACGATGACGACGAATAATCTGAGCAAGCCATAATCTTCTCACTTCTCAGATTTCAACCCAGGGTCCGTTCTTGCTCTTAGTCTTGACGCGCCCGAGCAGCCTGGATAAAATCCTCGCTGAAGGATTTTTCCAAAGACTGCCAATAAGCTTCTTGGTCTAGGCCGCGCCCAGTCGGCGCAGCAGCAAACTCAAGTACTTTCCTATCACTTACCATGCTTCCCGCCTCCCTTAAGAATCCACCAAACCATCGATGCCCGAAACAATCTTCGCCCAGATCTACCAGTCTACGAACGAATTACTGTATTGTACGTTACCGGAAGCAGAGTGCCAAGAGCAAAGAACCTGAGATAACCACTCCACCAATAGGAGCAAACTGGATAGTTAAAGAGGCACAAAGTATGCTGCCAATGCCACTAACAACAGTCAATCTTGAGCCGCTGAGAATGCGGAAATGGGCGGCAATTTGCGGGGATATACGCCAAAATGTGTGCGTTTTTGGGGGTGTGAGCCCTTGTGCCAGTGGGGCTGAGGGCTGTTAGTAAGTGGTTGAGGGGACTCTTAAGGGTGGCCAAAATGTGTGCGTTTTTCATGGGCTGAGCGCTTGTGTCAGTAGGTGTGAGCACTGTTCGTAAGTGCTGCCTCAACCTCTAACGCATGCCAGCCCACCAATGGCCACTATGCCAGGCTACCTAGAACCAAACAACATGTCATACAAGTATCGTAACAGCTTCTTAACCCAGTATTTCTGCCGGTTCAGACCACTCAGCAGCCACACCTACAACCACCGATCAACACCAGCGCCAAGCAGTCAACCACAGCGCCGACGTAACCCTCCAAGAACTCATGTGCACACATTTTGGCGTATAACCCTAGGCATAACTGCGAAAAATGAATGAGCGGATGGCCCCAGAGGAGACATCCGCTATATGGGAGACCGCTACACACCTCTACGAATAAAAGCCGATCGAGTCGTTCCTCGTTCATCTACGTGTCAGAGTAGCAAATCATTGCCCGCTGACACGCAAATTTCCAAACATGCTGGCACTGATGCAAGCAATTTACCTCTCAGTCGAGGACACTGCCCATGAGGTTAGTGTAGAAAATGCTGATCAAAGTCAACGAATTAAAGCAAGAAAGCGGAAGCTAGAGGGAAAAGAGGCGGAGGAGGTGAGCGTTGAACCAGGGGTAGCCTAGGTCGAAGTTGACTAGGTGGCTGGATGCGAGCAGGCCTAGGAGGAGCCAGAGGAGGACGAGGCTGGCTAGAGCGGCGAGGAAGAATGTGGCCAGGTACAGCGCAGGTTTTCGGGCCAGGTGCTTGCGCGCGGCCCTTCGCCAGCTGCGGGCTGCGAGCGCGGTCGCTCCGATCGACAGGAGCAAGCCAATGAGCACCACGGCGTACATGCGCCGGTCTACCTGCGCTGGTGACTGGAGCTGGCCGGGTTTGAGGGTTTGCGTGCTGACGAGACTGCCTTGCACGATGAGGCGTTTGTCGTTGACGTACCGGGGCCAGCAGGTCACGAGGGTCACTTGGCTACTCCCCTGCCGCGCCTGGAGGGCGTCCACCTGCTTGGGGCTGACGATACGGATGCGGTTGACTTGGTAGGTGAGTTCGCGGTCGAGCACTTGGATGCGGATGTGGTCGCCGGTTTGGACTTGGTCTAGGTGGTCGAAAATGACAGCGTTGCTCAGGCCTGAGTGCCCGGCGAGCACGGTGTTCATGCCTTCGAGATTGCTGGGTAGCGGGGTGCTAGCCAGGTGCTCAACCTGCTTGTCTGGTGCTGAGTGGCCGTCGCCGAAGTAGATTGGCTCGCTCAGACTGATGGAGGGGATGAAGAGTTGTCCGAGGACGGGCGAGCCGGTGAGGGCTTGCAGCTGCTGGTAGCCTTCGGGGATTTCGTAGGAGCTGGTCAGAAAGGGGTCCCTATTATATTGGGCTTTGAGAGCTCGATTGTAGGCGTCGATGGTCTGCTGGTCGGCGGCGAGCTGGGCTGGGCTCTTGCCGCGGATGCTTTGGCCGTAGGCCGCGCTTGCCTGCTGCCGGTTGAGGGCCGAGACCTGCTGGGCCACCACGAAATAGGACCAGCTAGCGTAGGCCAGGAGGAGGCAGATGAGGCTGACGAGACCCACTGCGGTAGTAAGGCGGCGGGAGGCTTGAGGGCTGAGTCGGCTATTGTTGCGGATTCTGCGTCTCTTATGCTTTCTGGAGTTCTCAGGGCTCTGACGGGTATGTGAGCTTGCGCTGGGTTGGCTGATATGGCGGGGTTGACTGGCGCTGGGCTGGCTGGCGCTATGAGCTGCCTGCCTGTACCGACGGGCTTTGGGGCGCTTGTGCTGCATGGGGCCTCCTTCCGGGGCGAAGGCGCTGGGCTAGAGCTGTGTGGCTTGCGGGAGAATGTCGAAGAAGTAGATGATGTGCTGGTCGAACCAGGAGTAGCCCAGGTCGAAGATGGGTAGGAAGCCGGTGCGCATCATGAGCCCGAAGGCGGCCCAGGCGCAAACGAGGGCCAGCAGGATGAGGGCACAGGCGGCGGCGAGTAGGAGGCGGCGGGAGCGCAGGAGTTGGGCTTGGCTGGCGCGCGAGTAGCGGAGGGTCCGCCAGATGGCCCGGCGCCGCCAGAAGGAGAGCTGGCTGGCTGACGGGGGGTCTTGCTCGGGCGCTTTGGTCTCTGACCGGTCTTGCGCCTGCGAACTTTGCCCTGGTGAATCTACCTCTGCCGGGCCCTGCGTTCGCGAGTTGCTCTCTCGTGCACCCGCCTCTCGCACATCTCGCGTTCGCGCACTGCTCGCTGGCGGACCGTGCGCTTGCGAGGTCTCGCTGGCAGAGCCTGCATCTGTTGCCGAATCGACGTCCACCGAATCGGACCGCTGCCCAGCCTTGCGGGCGTTGAGTTCGTGGGAGCACTCGCGGCGGCGGGCTAGCAGGAGCCAGGCGCCGATGGATGCCAGTAGGAGGGTGATCAGCAGGGCCCAGAGCACCCAGATGGGCACGCCGGGCGAGCGCGTGGGGGCCACGTTGTCGCCGATATATTCGCCGCGCACCAGGTAGCGGTGGCTGTTGATGCCGTAGGGGTAGCAGGTGAGGAGCGTGACCCAGTTTTTTCCGTATTCGGGCTGGATGGCGGAGGTATCGGTGGGCTCGATGATCTTGATCTGGTCCACCCGGTAGCTCATGTGCCGGTTGAGCACGGTGAGCTGGAAGATGTCGCCCTCTCGCAGCTGGGTGATGTTGTCGAAAAAGAGGTGACCGATGGAGCCCGTGTGACCGGTGAGGACGGGGTGCACGCTGGTTTGGGAGGTGGGCAGCTGGGTGGTGACGATGTGGCCGCCACCCTTGAGCAGGACTTGGTCGCTAGTGCCGTGGTAGATGGGCAGTTTCATCTGGATTTTGGGCGCTTCCAGGTAGGCCATCATGCCTTCGCCGTCCACGTTTAGGGTGTCCAGGTAGCGGTCGAGCGGCGGGGCCACGCCCTGATAAGTGAAGGGGTCTTTCAGGGTTGGGGTGCCCAGGTCTACGTTGTACTGCACAGCGTCGGCCCACATGCGCGCCACTTCTTGCGGGGTGAGCTTGGCCACTTGCCGCTCATAAGTGTTAATCGCTTGCGTCTGCTGCCGGTAGTTGGCGTAGTTGATGGCGAGCGGGTAGGTGAATATTCCTATGCCCAGGCAGACGAAGCAGAGTGTGACCAGGTTGAGAATCCAGTTGTGGGGGTGCTGGGAGCGGGCCAGGGAGGGGTCGCGCTCCAGGGCTTGGGCGATGACTGCGTCGGCCTGCTGCCGGGTTTTGCACTGAAACATAGGCGCCCTCCTCACCGGCCGGATGCACTTTCGGCTCCTTGGCTTTCTCCACCACCGCGCTCATGGGCCCAGCGCACCGTGTAAACGGCACCGCTGGTGAGTCCGAAGGCAAGTAAGAGCAGGGCGCTCACGGGACCCCAGGGCATGGCTCCTGTGGCAGGCAGCTCCCCCACCTGGCCTTCGAGGCCGTAAGTGACGGTGCAGGAGACCGCCAGGCCGGACTTGGCTGGCAGGTCAACCGTGGGCTGGAAGTAGGTGGAGACCTGGTAGGACACGTTGCTGGTGTCGGCGCTGGTCTGGTCGGCGGGCTGGGCCACGCTCGAATCGTTGGGCAGGGCTTTCAGGCTCAGCTGGTAGGGATGGATGGCACCGGACTGGCCCACGTACGAACCTTCACAGGTGACCGGATGCTGCTTGCTGACGGTCATCATGGAGGCGCGCTCCTGCCGACCAGCTTTTGCCTTGGGCAGGCCGGTGGTGAAGGTGAGCGAGGAGGTCGGGTCCGTCACATCTAGCTTGGGCAGGTGGGGGCTGAGCGTGAAGGCGGTAGAGCTGCCGTCAAGTTTGAGCGAATCAGAGCTGGTGGAGGGTGCTTCGTCGGAGGCGTCAGTATTATATTTGACTTCGACCGGCTGGGCGAGCGGCCCGACTGACTCTTGCTGGGACATCTTGGCCACAATTCGCATGGACAGCCCCACATTCTGGTACTGGTAGTCCTCCACTTCGCCGGGCTGGACGAAATATTCGCGGTCAGCTGCCGACGAGAGGGGCTTGGGACCGTCGTAAGCGTGGGTGCTGTTGTCGGCGGGCACGGTGCTGCTCAGGAGCTGGGCCGGATCTCCGCCGTTGTTGGCCCACATGCTGTTGGTCATCAGGGCAAAACGGGCTTGAACTGGTCTGGCTTTGCCGGTGGGCAGGGCGGGCACGGTCAGGGTGGAGTAGGTTTCGGCTGGGTCTCCGGAGCCGTCGGCCTGGTTGCCAGCGTAGGCCGCATAGGCCAGCTGGGATTGCACGCTTGTCCATCCGCCCAGCCGCCCGGGAGCGGACGGACTCTGCCAGCCCAGGACCAGGCTAGGGGCCGCTTTGGCCGCGTCCTCGCCCGCCAGGCTACCGCTGACCTGGGCTTTGAGGCAGTAGGTGTAGCCCGAGAGGAGGGCCGCATCTTGCAGGGGAACGAGCGCGGTGTCGGCGTAAGTGGGGTTGGGCGCGCAGTAGGAGCTCACGTCTTGAGCTTGGTCGGCGGGCATGAGCACTTGTATGCCGTCGTCAGTTTGCGCGTGAGACAGGCCGATGGTGGGGTCTGCCTCCTGGGAGTTCGCGCCCGGATCGGGCCGGCCGTCTGCGTAGGTGCCCAGGTGCTTGCCCAGGTGGAGGTTGCTGAATTTCTTGAAAATATTGGTCAGCTGGTAGGGATTTTGGAAGTAGGGTCCTGCCTGCTGGCGGGTCGTTCTGAAGGGGCCGACGTTTGCGGGGTGCCCAGCACTCGCTGGGGTCGAACCGCTGGCGTCTCCCCAGCTGGCGGAACCGGTGGAGATAGCGAAGTTCACCTGCGGGTTCTCGAAGTAGGTGCCCACATCCACCTTGGCGTAGGTGCCCCACTGCGGGTTTCCGCCGTTCCAAGCGGGGTCTACGTGCCCAGTTTGGAGGTCGCCGTTCGCATCCAAGGGCGGGTTGGGGTCCACGTAGGGGAAGGGCAGGGCTCCCTGGCAGGGTTTGCCTTGCTCGCTGCTGGGCAGGGTGATGTCGCCGCTGGCGCAGACCACGGTGGGCGTATTGCTGGCGCCAGTCGGATCAGCTCCCGAGCCGCCGACGACTGATCCCCAGGTCTGGAAGGCGTTGGTATCGTGTATGCGCGGCTGCACCAGGCGCACATAGTAGCGGCCGTAGGAGGGAAGGATGAAGGAGTAGGAGCCGTCGGCGCTGGTCTGGGTGGCGCCGATGAGCGTACCTGCGCTGTCGTACAGGTTCATGGTCATACCCATGAGGCCCTCTTCGCTAAAGCTGCTGTAATCGGCCTTAGCCTGCGCATCTTCGTAGACTTTGCCCTTGACCACAATCAGCTCCTGGGCCGAGGCCGAGTCGCGGTTGCCGCCTGAGTCCGCAAGGGGATTCTGGATGGTGGTGGACCCGTAAGGCGTGGCGATTGCAGGATTATTGCTCGTGGTGAGAATATTCATCACGCCGTTCAGGGGGTTCACCCTGACCGGGTACTTGGTCGCGTTCGTGGGCGAGGTGAAGGCCGAGCCATCGGCGGGCGTGAAGGTGCCCGACAGGGGGTAGTAACCGGTAAAGAGCAGGTTGCCGTTGTGGATGCCCATGCCGACTACGTAGTTGGGGGGCGCGCCGTAGCCACTGGGGGCGAAGGTCTGCCCGTGGCTGGTCTTGGTCAGCATGCTATAGCGCCAGGGATTTTCAGGCGAGCCATCGGTGATAGTCTTTTGCTGGCCGGAGTAGGTGGTGTTGGGCGCAATTTTAAGCAGCTCCGTAGTTCCAGCATTCGTGTAGGTGCCCGTGGTGCCGGCGTACACGTAGAAGTTGCCTGAGGCATCCAAACCCATGTCGGGGCTCGCCTGCAGCCCGTTGGAGTAGGTACACTTCGAGTCATAGGAGCGCTTAGCTGCTTCGAATACCGCGTCCGCCCGACAGGCTGCACTCTGGTGTTCTTGATTGTAAATCGTGGCCGACAGCTGGTCTTGAGGCGGAGTAGTCATCCCCTTCTCCCAGTCGTTGGCCTGCACTGGGCCCGACAGCGAGAAGCTGCCGTTGGTGGGGTCCCAGATGCTGTAGGCAATACCGCCGTCGTTCTGCCGCACGGTGTTGCCGCCCACATTGATGATGTTGCCGCTGGTGGTGCCGTTCACATAGAGCAGGCCGGTCACCTGGTCCATCTCGCCGCCGGTCGCCTGGGTGTCGCCGGTAGCCGGGAAGCCGAATCGGCCGCCACCAGCGCCATCGTAGCCGCCGGGAGTGGGCATGCAAGTCCAGAAGATATTGGCACCAGTGTTGCTCGTGTCGTGCGGGTCCTGCCCTGCCGGGTAGTCGTCGAAACGTACTACGGGTGTGTACAGGCCGTTCTTGGCGTTGCTGATTGCCGAACAGTTCAGGCCTCCCACCGTAGAGCCACCGGCCCAGGACCAAGTGTAGAGGGAGAGCGTTCCGTTGGGGTTCCTGGCTTCGCCGCCGAAGGTGCCGATAGCTTGGGAGGTAAAAATGTATGTGGACGAGAAGGCGTTGCTGGCGCTGGGGGTTACCTTCGTGGGCTTGAGGTACATCGTTGCACTCAGACTCTGGCTGGTGGGCTGGCTGTTGCCGGAGTTGTGCTCGAAGGTGTTCTTCATAAAAATGGGATAGAGCTGGCCCACCATGCTGGCGCTAATGTTACCCGAAACACGCGAGTCTAAATTATCCGTCGTCCAATAGGTGTGTTCTTTGCCGAGCGGGGAAGGCTGGCCTTGTTCGTCTTGGAAGACGGCCTGGAATCCGCTCACTGGCTGCCACTGGGTCAGCGGGGAAACCGGGGCCGAGTGGGCCAACTTGGGCACGCTCTCCTGCACGGCGGCAGAAGCCTTGAGCGGCTCTTGCCCCAGGCTTACGAGCGCTGCACACAAAAGGCTTGTCACCAGCGTCAGGGCAAGTATGCTGCGCCTCAGGTTGCTGTTCACAAGCAACTTTGACCTCATAGGGATTCAGCTCCGGTGTACTAGTCAATGACTTGCCCGGGCCGCTCGCCACTTTGCTGGCAGCAGCGCTCGCAGGCAAAAAGAATGTATGGACCTGAAGGCCCGCAGCATCAACACTTGGTCGATACCAGGGCCTTCACGTCGTGAGGGAAAATCAGCGGGCTGAGGCTTGCGCCTTGCTGATCCTGTAGCGCACGCCCAGGGTGATACCCACTACGGCCAGGCCCAAAATCAGGAAGATAATGATACCCATGCTACCGGTGAGCGGTAGGCCGATGGGCGCCTGAGCAGCAGTGAAGTTCTTCATGCCTGCGGAGATGGCTTGGTTGTTGGCATCCTTGAAGTTCGCGGCCACGAGCGAGTCCTTGGCCCGATAGGTGTCGCCGAACAGGGTGCTGTCGAGCGCAGGCACCAGAGCGCCGAAGGCTGTGATCTCTTTGGCAGTTTTGCCCACATACTTGCTAAAGTCCACGCCCGCGAATTCGGTGCTGGGAGCCGTGTATCCCTTGGGGGCCGTGACCTCGACCAGGCTGAGCTTGCCGCCCGTGCTGGCCAGCCAGGGACTGTCAGCAACCGTGTCATCAGCCAGCAGGGAGTTGCCCGCGCTGTCTGTTGTGAAGTCGCTCGCCTTGAAGAAGGGCAGGCCAGTGAAGGTCACGATGCCCTTGTTGTTGGAGGTGGCGGTCACAAAATCGCCAGAGTTGCCAAAGCTGCCGTCTTTAAGCAGGAAGCTCGAACGGTCACTGGGGTCGCTCAAGCGGAATACAGCGCCTTCCAGGCCTTCAACGGACGAATCGTCGGTCTTTGCGAAGTTGAAACCGGCGGCGGAAGACCGAGCATCGGCAGCACCTTCCGGGTTCACCTTGCCGGCGGTGCCGTCGAAGACGTCGACGGTAGCGGTGTTCTGCAGGGTGCCAGCAGCACCAGCCGCACTGTCACCTGCCGCCGTCACCGTGGCAGAATACGACACAGCGATGCGCACTTGCGCTGGGCAGGAGGCGATGGCTGCCTTGAAATTGTTGGCAGCACCGGTGGAAGGCCACAGGTCCACGGTCAAATACTTGACCCCAGTTCCCACGTTGCCGTCGCTAAAGAGCAGGGCGTCAGCATTGGCGGCGATTCGGCGAGGATCCTTGTCGCCATTGGTGTAGGTGTAGTCCTGGCCGGCGGCGAGCGGTGTGGAAGCTCCGCCCACACACTCCCAGCTCACAACCGGGTCAGCGTTCAAGTCCAGGCTGGAGGGAAGGCGGTCGGCTATGCGCACCTGCGGTTGTGTGGTCGCGCCGTCAATCTCGGAGACATCCAAGTAGCCGTCGCCGGCTTCGGCCTTGCCCGAGGTGTTGTCCTGGGGGTTGATGCCCTTGGCGGCGTCGTAGAGGCTCTCGGTCACCGTGTAGGTCAGCTTGTTGCCCGCCTGGGCAATCTTGGAGCCGACTACCGCCTTGTTGACCTGGTTGCTGGAGACGTTCTTGGGGAAGACCGACAGCTTATACACGTAGCCTGCCACGTTGCCCGTGTTGAAGGTGTAGAAAGGCAGCCCGAAGAGGTTAGGCTGGGAAACTTTCACGCCCGCAGGCTTGTTGGACTCCTGGAGCACGTAGTACTGCACCTGCGAGAACTTGGCCCAATCCCACTGAATCCGGCCGTTACCGTCGGTCTTGGCCACTTTTTCTGCCGCGCCCACCGTGCCGCAGTTCACACTGGGAGCCGTGGACGTGCCAGCTGTGTCGGTGCTGGTGATAGAGAGATCGGATGCCTGGCAGCCCTGGTCGAGCGTGATAGGGAAGAGGGAGAATTCTACGCCCTGCAGTGGTGCGCTGCCGGCACTAATGAGCTGCGCGTCTTGAGCAGAACCCGTGGGCGTAATGCCCGCATTTGTCTGCTTGTATTTGGTGATGGTGAGTGAAACTGCTTGATCTGTTTTGAGAGAGCCAGCGATGAAATTATCGCCAGCGTTGAATGTGTCTGCTTGCGCCGTAGTGGGCAAAACTACCCCTACGCCAAGCATGCCTACGGCAAGACAGCCCGCTAGAGCTGCCCTACTGTATGCATGGTTCGTGTTGATAACCACGATACAAAACCCCCGATTTGAATTATGAAGAGCGCAAACCCGAAACTCCCGAGTCTGCGCCCAATTGCGTACGCTATATAGTGCTGGAAATCAAAGCAGAACGCAACCTGGCCTGTCCGCCAAGAGCATAGTCGACTAGAAAACTAGAAAAATATGGACTAAGCACCTATCCCCCAGCAGCCCAGTCATAGCAACACGCCGCGTACTACACCCAATACTGTGATATTGCTCAATCTTCCTGTTTGTGCAGATTCTGCAAGAGCACCGTCTTGCGCTTTTACCGACGGGCGGCCGAGCTATCCTGCGCTCATCCGTTGAGCGCAGGAGCAAACGATTAAACGATGCAGGTAAGGGATCTCATGATACAGGCACCGCTGCGCACTCCTCAGGATAGGACGCCGTCGATGAGCTGGGTGATGAGGCGGGAGTAGGGCAGGCCGGTGGCTTCCCAGGCTTTGGGGTACATGGAGATGGGGGTGAAACCAGGCATGGTGTTGATTTCGTTGACCATGACCTGGCCGTCGGGCAGCACAAAGCAATCCACGCGACTCAAGCCCCGGCCGTCCACGGCCTGGAAAGCGCGGGCTGCGGTCTGACGCACGGCTTGCAGGGTCTCTTCGGGCAGCTTGGCAGGCACCTCTACGTGCGAGGCAGCCGAATCCATGTACTTGCTGTCGAAGTCGTAGAAGGCGTCGTCAGCGGGCTTGTCGAGCACAATCTCGCCGGGCCAGGCAGTCTGCGGTTCCTGCCCCTCAACTGGGTCAAAGACCGCGCACTCGATTTCTCGCGCAGCAATGCCCTCCTCAATTAAAACCCGCCAGTCGTGCCGGGAAGCCTCGAACAGCGCCTGGGCCAAGTCTTTCGCGTTCTCAGACTCCACCTTAACCACGCCGAAGGAAGAGCCAGCCCGCGAAGGCTTGACGAAAACCGGATAGCGCAGGCCAGCCTCGCGCACCAGCCCCACCAGCTCATCGCCCGAAGCCTCAATAGACTCACCGCCAGCCAGAGTACGAGCGTCCACGGTAATGCCGGGAGCGACAGGAATGCCAGCAGCCTGCAGCAAAATCTTCGTAAAGTGCTTGTCCATGCAGGCAGCCGAAGCGAACACACCGCAGCCCACGTACGGCACGCCCATCATCTCCAGGAGTCCCTGAACCGTGCCATCCTCACCGAAGGGTCCGTGCAGAACGGGGAAGGCCGCATCAATATGGCCCAGGGAAGTCAATGCCTGCCTCTGGTCGTCGGGAACTTCGGCACCCGCGAACGAGACCACAGGCGAATCCGAGACCGCAGAAACCCTGGCAAGCAGCTCTGCGTGGCTGCCAGCATAAAATCCGTCTGCCCCGCGAGCAATGTCAAGTAAGACTGGCCGCGCCTCGGCGCTCACCGTGACCTCAGGCAGGTGCTCGCCGCCCAAATCCCAGCCGCGCGGGTCCTCGCCGCCCACCAGCCAAAGGCCTTCGCGGGTAATTCCTACAGGAATCGGCTCAAAACGCTCACGGTCGATGGCCTTCAAAACGCCAGCTGCGGAAATGCAAGAAATAGGGTGCTCATCTGCGCGCCCGCCGTATAGGACTACAATCCGCTGCTTCGCCGTCATGCTCGGCCTCTCCTTGACTCTGGCCCCGCCCTGCTGACCAGTCACTTGAGCCGACCGCACGCGAGACATTCTTCACAGTAGGATAGGTCGGACCCCGGTCAGTTTCCAGCGATTCGAGCGCATATCCACAAGCTCAGCACGCGCCGAGGAGCCGGGGCGCTGGCGAACCGACGAGCCGGGCAACTCACTCGGCGGAGATCTCGCCCCCGAAGAGTTCGTCAATCATCCCGGCGCAATCCAAGCCTCGGTCCAGCACATGGCTCATAGCGGATGCTAAAGGCGTAGGCACGCCGAGCGAACGCCCGAGTCCGACCACTGCGTCAGTGGTGGGCACACCCTCGGCCACACCCTGACTGGCTTGGGTGGCCTCGTCAATGCTCATGCCTCGCCCCAGGTTGAAACCGAAGGTGTAGTTACGGCTCAGGGAGGAAGCGCAGGTGGCCACCAGATCGCCCACGCCAGCCAGACCAGCAAAAGTCTTGGCCTGAGCTCCGGCAGCCTCTCCCAGGGCTGTCATCTCGGCCAGGCCCCGCGCCTGAATCATGGCAGCCGTGTTCTCCCCGTAGCCCGCCCCGCGCGACATGCCCACGGCGAGCGCGGTCACGTTCTTGAGCGACCCGCACATCTCCAGACCGATGACATCTGAGGAAACAAAAGGCTTGAAATAAGGCGCCTGGCAGGCTTGTGCCACCCGCAAGGCGGTCTGCGGGCTGGTAGAGGCCACCACTGTGGCTGAGGGCTGGCGGGCAGCGACTTCCTTGCTTAAATTCGGGCCTGAAACCGCGGCAAAACGTTCTTCGGGCAGGCCTAGGGCCTCCGTCACCACCTGGTCCATGCGCTTATCAGAGGCGCGCTCGATGCCCTTCATTAGGGAGACCACCAGGGTGCTCGGTTCGAGGAGCGGCTTGAAGTCCTGCAGGGCCTCGCGGGCGTGCTGGGCAGCGATGGCGACAACCACTATCGAAGCACCGGAGACGGCCTGGGCCCTGTCGAGCGTGGCAGTCACCGCGTCTGGCAGACGGTCGATGGTGGGTGTGCGCTTAGGGTTACGATGGTCGCGGTTGATGGCATCCACCACCTCGGGCTCTATGGCCCACATCTTCACTTGGTTGCCCGCGTCTGCCAGTACCTGCCCAAAGGTGGTGCCCCAGGCTCCTGCTCCTAGCACTGCGATGTTCGTCATGCCTCTCCTTGACTCGTTGGAACGTACTGTGCTACCGGCCGACAGCTCTGTGCGCCGTAAGCAATGCAAGTGCTCCTATCCTATGCCCCTTGGCCGGTGCCTTCAAGTGGGGGTAAGTCGCGGGCCGCAGGGCGCTGGGCCAGACTGAGGTCGGCTCCGTCTAGGCTACTGGCGGCTGCACCATACTGGTTGCTCTCCAGCGCTCGGGCCGGGTAGGTCTGGGCTGGCCGGGGCTTGCGGGTCATGGTCGGGTAGTCAAAATAGCCCTCGGCGGGCGGGTCAATGCCCCGAATTTCGGCCATAATCACTTCTAACCGTTCCCTCAGGCGTCGGCAGAGCTCGTCCACCGCCTCCTTGGGCGGCTCACTGGCCCAGGAGTCCATGTCGGCCAGAAGGTCCGAATAGTCCAGGGCGTGGTCGTAGCAGGTGACCACATTTTTGCGCGGCCAGGGCCACCAGTGGTTGATGGAGGCCGCCCCCCAGGTTACACAGGGAAAGAGCGGCACCATCCGCCCCAGGGCCTTGGAGGATTTGAGGGCGATAATGCCCACGCCCGGCTTTAAGGACATGGGCCACTTGAGCGGATCGCGGGTCACGGTGCCTTCGGGCCAGATGGTCAGCGGCCGCCCGGAGGTGATGATCTTGATAGACTCGCCTTCGATTTCCTGCGCTTTGCCCGACCTTCGCGGCACCGGCTGCATGCCCACCAGCTGGAACCAGCGGCCAATCAACGGCCAGTGGGCCATCTCCGCCTTGGCCATGTAGCGGGGGCGGCGGCCCATGTGAAAGAGGGCCATCATGGGAATGAACACGTCAAATTGGGTCACATGTGTGGCGGCCGTGATGAAGGTACCTGTCTGCGGCACCTGCTCCAGCCCCCAAGCGTAGGTTTTGCAGGAGGCGCGGACCACCCGGGATGTGCCTTCGAGCAGGCGGTCGGTGGCCTTGGGATTCTGCTCGTCTATCTCCGCCTGATTCGGGGTGCGCGGACCCGTCGGATAGTAGCGGGTGGGGTCCACCAGCCGGTGGTGCTGGGCCAGTTGGGCCACTTGCTCGCTCGAAAGCGGCTCTACGGCTGAACGCGGTGACGGCTTACCTTTGGATACCATGCTTCTATTGTGCCCCAAGGCCCGACGAGCACGCAAACCCGCAGGGCATTCGTTAACTTGTGTCAGCTCATAGTTCCTAGTCGCGCCTGGCCAAAACCTCTGCAATACATAGCAATGAGGGCAGTACCTTACGCACTGCCCTCATTATTTACTTGCAAAAGTAAAGTATTGAGCCCTAGTCGATATCAGCACCCAGAGCCACGAGCTTGTCACGGAAGTCCTCATAGCCGCGGTCAATGAGCGAAATACCGCGCACATCGGAGGGGCCCTGGGCGGTCAGAGCTGCAATCAAGTGGCTGAACCCACCGCGCAGGTCCGGCACGTCAATATCTTGCCCCTGCAAGGGTGTGGGGCCGAAGATGACGGCTGAGTGTTCGAAGTTGCGCTGCTGGAAGCGGCAGGGCAAGGACCCCAAGCACTCCTTGTAGAGCTGAATGGTGGCCCCCATCTGCACCAGGGGCTTGGTGAAGCCAAAGCGGTTCTCGTAGACCGTCTCGTGCACAATCGACAGGCCCTTGGCCTGGGTCAGCGCCACCACCAGCGGCTGCTGCCAGTCGGTCATGAAACCAGGGTGTACGTCAGTCTCGATGGCCACAGGCTTTAAGTCACCGCCCGGGTGCCAGAAGCGAATACCGTCGTCGCGCACGTCGAACTCGCCGCCAATCTTGCGGAACACGTTCAAGAAGGTCATCATGTCGGGCTGCTGGGCACCGCCCACGAAGATGTCGCCGTGCGTGGCCAGGGCCGCGGAAGCCCAGGAAGCTGCCTCAATCCGGTCGGGCAGGGCCGTGTGCCGGTAGCCCTTCAGAGCAGGAACGCCCTCAACGCGAATCGTGCGGTCCACGTCCACAGAAATCTGCGCGCCCATCTTCTGCAAGACAGCCACCAGGTCCATAATTTCTGGCTCCGTGGCAGCACCCGAAAGCTCGGTCTTGCCCTCGGCAAGTACGGCCGCCAGCAGGGTCTGCTCCGTAGCGCCAACGGAAGGGTAGGGCAGGTGAATTTTTGCCCCATGCAGCCCGTCTGGAGCCGTAATATGAATGCCAGCCTCGTGTTCCTTGTCCACCTTGGCGCCCAACTTACGCAGGGTATCCAGGTGGAAGTCGATAGGCCTGGAGCCAATCTTGCAGCCGCCCAGGGCCGGGATAAAGGCCTCACCCAGTCGGTGCAGGAGGGGGCCCGAGAAGAGGATGGGAATACGGGAAGAGCCGGAGAGCGTGTCCACGTCGGCCACATCGGCCAGCTCAACATGGGAGGCGTCAATCGTGACAACCCCGTCTTTGGCCTGCACATCCACTCCCACGCCATGCAAGCGCAGGAGGTCGGAAACCACCTGAACGTCGCGGATTTCCGGCACATTCTTCAAAACTGAAACATCGGGAGCCAGCAGGGCTGCCACCATAGCCTTAGAGACGAAGTTCTTGGCGCCGCGCACCTGGATGCTGCCGCCTAAAGGCTTGCCGCCTACGACGTGTAAGACGTCTTGCTGGGATTCCACTGTAGCCATTCCCGCTCCTCTTGTGCGCGCCACGCACCCTCTTGAACCGGCGCGTGAAAACCGTACTACTTCAACTATTGCTCAGTTTGCCACAGGGACTGTAAGTGTCAGGTGAAAATGCGCGCGTAGCTCAATACGCTCCCAGCGCACCAGAGCGGGTTGCGCGGGAGCAGGCGCAGGAAGCCTCTGCTAGTTGGCAAGTGGCCCCTTATTTGCCGCCGGTCACAGACCCATTTGGGCACCGACAGGCGCGAATTCCAGTGCTGTAATTGCCACCTGCAGCACGAGATAGACAATGAACCACAAGCCCGCCCAAGAGCCGTAAATACCCTTGTAAGCACGATTGCTCTCAATAAAGGCGCGAATACGTACCCGGCCCAGGTAGACCACCAGAAGGCCCAGGAGAATGCCCACCACAATCATGGCCAAATTCGCCCAATCCTGAGCCTGCGTCGGCAACTTATCAAGAATAAAGCCGAGCACATTGGAAATCACCAAATTGTTGACAATGTGCAGCAACATGGACCAGAAAATCGAGTACTCGCAGGCAACATAGCCTAGGACCAAGCCGACGCAGAAGGCAAAGAGCCCCTGGGAGAGGTCGGCGTGGAAGAAGCCAAACATGGCGGCGGAGGTGACGATGGCGAAGACCTTGCCGTAGCGCTTCAAGGCATTCATAATCACGCCGCGGAAGATAATTTCCTCCACGATCGGCCCAAAGAAGGAGGCGTACACGAACATAGCCACCGTTCCAGAGGCCGCGTCAATGAGCTCGCTGGTAGTGGTGGCTTTGAACTGGAGGCGATCCAGCACCCAAGTAAAGCCCATGTCGTAGATGGACGAGATAGCCTGCCCAGTGAAGAGCAGGGCCACCGCACCCAGGAACACCCAGAGCGTCATCTGGTGCTCCCGCCGGTGGAAAATGCCCTCCGTACTAGTATCGGCAATCTGCGCCTTGTGCGTCAGCACCCAAAACACGAACGCCGTAGCCACGCAGGTGAGGTTCATGAGCCCCGCAGCAGGACCGTTGAGCTGGGAGAGCGCCGTGTCGATTGAGATAACCTGCCGACGCATGCTCTGCAAAATAATTTGGAAGGCCACCGCCACCGCGGGCCCAATGAGCTGCATGACCACCAGGTACAAGATGAGAGAGCCGGCTTGTTGGTTCAAACTGGCGCGAATCCGAGCGAGAGGCACAACCGGCGCCGCCGGGACTACCGAGCGGACGGGCGTAGCAAGGACAGCAGCAGTTTGCGCCCCTGTGGCGCTACCAGCGCTACCAACAGCCAACCTGCGCTCAGCCCTTTGCGCATCGGGCTGCGTGCCCCCCTGCTCCTTCGAGGCCTTCTGTGGCCATTTCATAGCCGCCCCTCTCTATGTTGGTGAATCGTATACCTCTACCCTGCAAGTGCAATGAGAAGCGGCAAGTCCCCACGCGCCACCCTCTAGCTCTCTAGTTTAACGCGACCCCGCCTACGCAACTGGCAGCAGCAACTGACGGGGCGGATTTACTGGTAGAGCCGCCAAATAATGAGCGCAATTTGGATGGCGCACACCAGCAGGAACCAAGGCGTGGCCCAGCTGGCGTACAAGTTCGGCGCCCGGTCCCAGCTGCTGCGGAAACCGGCCAAAAGCCTGCGATTCACATACAAGGCCACCAGAGCCAGCACCACAACCAGTAGCCAAAAAACCCGCTGCCCCCAGACCGCGCCCATGGGGCTCAAACCCCACCATTTGCAGGACAGCACCAGCAGGTAGGGCAGGTAGGTGGCGGCGAGATTGCTGCCGATGTGCAGGAAAATGGGCCAGATGAGCGAGTACTCGCAGCCCAAGAAACCGAGAATCAACCCCAGCAGGAAGGCAAAAAAGCCCTGCATGAGGTTGCCGTGTAAGAGGGCAAAGAGGAAGGAGGAGGTGAGGACCGCAAAGAGCTTGCCGTAGCGCTTGAGGCTAGAGAGAATAGCGCCACGGAAGACCACTTCCTCTACCACCGGCCCCCACAGGCAGCTATAGAGGAGGAGGGGCAGGGAGAATCCGGGCGAGCTCAAGATGCCCAGCGCAGAAAAATCGGAGTCGCCCACGCGGCCAATCGTGGTTTGCACGCCCAAGTCGTAGAGCCTGGAGATAGCCTGGGCTGCGAGCGCCAAGACCACCACACTCACAGCCACCTGCGCGCTCATGCGACGGGAGGAACGGTGGAAGACGCCGTAGGGGCCCGGATCGCACACCTGCGAGCGCCGGTAGACAATTGTAAAGCCGAAAGCCACAGCCGTGCTCACCAGGTAAATCACGACCAGCGACCACCCATTCAGGCTGGTAGCCGTGCGCTCAACCGAGAACACATGCGACTGAGACCAGCGGTAGAGGGTGACGAGGATAACCCCCAGCGCATACCCCACCAGCTGCATAGCAATCAAATATAAAAAAACAAAGACGGATTCGTTGTCCACCTGCCGCCGCACAAGCTTGACAGCGACTTTCGACAGCGCCCGACGTGGGCCGGCAGAAGCGCTCGAGTCCAGGCTCAATTCCTGGCTCGGGTCTGGGAAGTTAGCAGCAGCATCTTGGCTGAGCCCCTGCTCAGGGTTGGCATGACGCAAGCGCTGGCGCTCAAGCCCAGCAGCATTCCTTGCGTGCTTACCCTTCATACGTTCCCATCACTCACGGCTCCGCCCATGCGAGAGCTCTGGGCCTGTACTGCGTGCAAGCCGCGGCACCAGTTTACCAGCTATTTGCGGCAAACCTGCCGTTTTGCAGCGCTTTTTGCCAACAATATCGCCAGCCAGCAGCTTCGAGCCCCGGCCCAATGCCCGAAAGTCTGCTCGGCATTTGTAACGAGCATATTGCGGGCGGTAACAATTTGGACTTCAAGTGTTCACATAGTGAGACCTACGATTAGAGAGTATGGCACAATCTTCACAATCTTCAGCTGCATACCATACCTTCTTCCACGATGCGCGAGACGACGTGGGCCCGCAACATATATGGCCTGATGAGGCAGAGTCGGCGGCCAGTATGCAAACGGGCGTAGGCGTGCTCGACAAGGCCGTCAGAATTTTAGAGGCCCTCCAGTCCGGCTCCGTGAGCTTGGGACAACTCGTCAAAGCCACAGGCCTGGCCCGGCCCACTGTGCACCGCCTTGCCACAGCCCTCGAGCAGCATCGCTTCGTGTGCCGAGACGAGCAGGGACACTACACGCTTGGCTCGCGCTTTGGGGAATTAGCAGCCGCCGCTGGCGAAGACCGCCTCTTGAACGCTGCCGGTCCCATCTTGCACACCTTACGCAATCGCACTGGCGAGTCCGCCCAAATTTTCCGGCGCGAAGGCGACCACCGTATCTGCATAGCCTGCGACGACCGACCCAGCGGCCTGCGCAATTCCATTCCGACTGGCGCCGTGCTGCCCATGCACGCCGGGGCTGCCGCGCAGATTTTGCTTGCCTGGGACGCCCCCGAGCGCATCCACCAGGTGCTCCACCACGCACACTTCAACGCCAGTCGGCTCAACGAAGTGCGCAAACGCGGGTGGGCCGAGTCTGTCAACGAAAACGAACAGGGCGTCTGCTCCATAGCAGCGCCGATTCGCAACGCCACAGGCCAGGTGATGGCAGCCATCTCCATCTCCGGTCCCCTCGAGCGGATGAGCCAGGCACCCGGCCGCCACTACGCTCCCCTAGTGATGGCTGCAGGCAGGTACCTGAGCGATGCCCTCAAGCGGGCTTCCTCTGGCCTGACAGAAGGCAAAGGCAGCAGCAGCCTCTAGTCCTTCTTGCAACGCGAGCCCAGCGATGTAGCCAGACTTGCCACGAGTGTGGCCAAGCCGCCAGCTACGATGCCTGGCTTACGCAGCAAATCAAAAGCCTCACCCTTCGAGGTAGGCATGTAGCTCATAGCAAACGTGTAGGCCTTGTGCGAGCTGGGTCGGCCCACGATTTGCCCAAACTCCAGGAGCTGTGTGCGCGGGCTGTAGGGGTGGCGAATATCGAACTCAAAGAGGCGGGCAGCGCGCTTGGCGGGCGGAGGTCCGTATGAGCCGAAACCGCAAGTGGGAGTAGCACCTAGAGTCACACCGTCGACAGGGCCCACGAAGCCGTTGCGGTGGTCATGGCCAGCGAAGAGGGCAAAGTAGCCGTTCTTCTTCAATATAGCGAACTCGCCGCTGTCGTGGTCCGGGCAGGAGACGCCCTCACCCAAGAAGGAACCTGGCAGGGTTTTCGACTCGTCGAGCACAAAACAGGCGGCATCAAAGGAACGATAGCCCTGAATCGCGTGAGCCGTGGTGGCTGGGACCGGCTGCAGGAGCCGATAAAACTGCGGCAGAGGCATGTGCTGAAAGACCATAGATGGACGGCCCAACTGAGCGGGAACCTGCCCCAGAAAGTCCAGGGCCCGCCTTGAAGGAGCCCCATAACCGCCCTGCTTGGCGTAGTCCCCGGAGTCAACCAAGACCAGGCTCAAGACCGGCTCACGGCCCTCCCCGTCGGCCACCGGCAGCGCGAAGGTGCCCGGCTCGCAGGCGTAACCCTCCTGGCGGTCCAGACCGGAGGCAGGCAGGGGGCGCGGGTGTCCAGGTTGGGCGGCCGCAGTAGCCTCTGGATTCAAACAGCCCGGAAACTCCCGGTAGATAGCGTCCATCTGGTCGGTGTCGAGCCCGCACTGGAAGTCGTGGTTGCCATAGGTCACCGCAAAGGGGATGCCGCGCTCCACCAGTGGAGCCACGATCTGCTCGATGGTATGGCGGACGGCTTCGGCACTGGCCTGAAGTTCCTGCTCCCTGCGGCGGTCGGCCGTCAGCTGTATGTCCTGGCTGCTGTCCTTGCTCTCGCTGCTCTCGCCGTTTGCAGCGCCCGAACCCGTGTCGTCGCCCAATTCGCCCCGTTTGGGCCCGCTAGAGAGCCCCTGAATGGTCTGCCCCACCCAGCGCCCCATCGACAGGCCAGCCGAGTAGACCGAATCGAGCGGCGTAGACCAGCGGCGCTTGCGGAAGGTTTTTTCGTAAGCCGTGTCGTAGCCAGCAATTTGGTTGCCAGTGAAGACGACCAGGTCGGGCCGGGCAGCATCGCAGGCCGCTGCAATCAGGCGAACCGTGTCGGGCGAGACCTTGGGCCCCTCCTGCACATCGGCCAGTTGGAGCACGCGAAACTTGCCGGAATGGTGGAATTGCAGGCGCCCCAGCCGGGCAGAAATCGAGAGCGGCCGTCCGTCTTCGTTGGCGGCGGCAACTTGCTGGGCTTTCAAAAGGTAGTGTGCTTGACTCATACCCTAACCCTACTTCACCCACCCCCGCCCCGCCAAGCGCTGCCCACTCTCAGCTCGCCGCGAAGCTGCCAGTCACAAGAGGTCATAAGCCGCAGCCACAGCCGCAGTACGGTCGCTCACACCTAACTTGGCAAAGAGGCGGGAAAAATACGTTTTTACCGTAGTCTCACTGATGAACAGACGACCCGCAATTTGCCGGTTAGTGAGTCCCTGGGCCGCCAGGCGCAACACTTGGACTTCCTGCTGGGACAGGGTTGGCTGGGGGCCAGCCTGTAAACTTGTCGCCATCACCTGGGCCGCCTGCGGGTCCAGCACAGTGCGCCCAGAGACCGTGTCTCGTATGGCTTGAGCCAGAACGGCAGGCTCCACATCTTTGAGCAGGTAGCCGTTGGCACCGGCTTCAATCGCAGGCAAAATGTCAGTATCTGAGTCGTAGGTGGTCAAAATGAGCACTTTGGGAGCCTGCTGCAAGCTGAGCACCCGCTTGGTCACCTCCGGGCCGTTCATGTCCGGCATACGCAAGTCAAGCAGGAGGAGGTCGGGCACCTGCTCTCGCACGGCAGCCACGGCTTCGGCACCGCTGCTCGCCTCGGCCACGATATCCAGGTCGGCGTGTCGGGCCAGGATTGAACGAATACCCTCGCGCACCATCGGATGGTCGTCGGCCATAACGATACGAATCATTGCTGCCTCCTCTTCTTCTCCTGCTTCTCCTGCCTGTCCTGCACGACCGGCGAAATAGCGCCGCCCCTGGCACTCGTGAGCCCGTCAGCCGGTGCGCTGCCGAGAGGAAATACTGCCGTAATCGTAGTACCTTCCCCCGGCGCAGACTCAATGCTCAGCTGCCCGCCCGTCTCGTAAGCCCGCTTGTGCATATCCTGCAAGCCGTAGCCATGACCCGCCTGCTGGCCCTGCCGCCGCTGGTCCAGCACGCGCCCCGGGTCAAAGCCCTGACCGTTGTCCTGAATAGTCAACAGGAGACGCGCATGAGCTTGCGGGCCTTCCACCTGCAATACCAGACGAACCTGGCTGGCGTGGGCATGGTGGACCACATTGGTCACCGCCTCCTGCGTAATGCGCAATAGAGCCACTTCCTGCCTGCGCTCCAGGGGCGGCAGCTGGCTCAGCAGGTCGCGCTCAACTGCAATCGAACTCTCGCGGGTCGCTCGCTCCAGAGACCGGTTCAGGGCGGTCAGCAGATCCTTCCCGTCCAAATCAGCGGGCTCCGAACCCGCAATCATCCGTCTGGTGTCGTCCAAGCTGGTCTGAGAGAGCTCGCTGATCATCGTCAGGTGGCGGGTAGCCTGGAGCATATCATCGCTGACTTCCGCTCTGGCAGCGCGGCTCAGCGCCAAAATTGATGCCAGGGATTGAGCAATCGTGTCATGCATCTCCCGGGCCACGCGCTCGCGCTCAGCTGCCGCGCCCTCCTGCCGACTCAGCTCTTTAATCATCTCCTGCTGCCGTTCCAGCTGGTCCAAAAGCTGCTGGTTACGGGCGTTCGTAATGGCGAGCACGTCAAAAGACTTGCCGATGAGAGCAGAGAAGACCACGGTCACGGCAAATAGCATCAGCGAGGAAGGCAGGTCCAGTCCAAAAATACGCAAACCAACAAATGCCATCAGGCCAAAACCGGCGTTGAGGGCCGTCACGATGGCCAGGGCCGGCAAGTAAGCAAAGGCAATAAAGAGCTGTGGAATGACGAAAATTTGCGCCAGAATTGCTATGTGATTGAGCCAAGTCGCCGCGAGGGTACAGGCCAGGGCAATCCCCGCAAAACACCAGCCCCTAGCGCCGGTCTTGCTCACCTGCTCCATGTTCGCAGCGCCCGGCCTGGCATAAACCCGATTCAAAATTGAACTCAGGTAAAACCCGCAGGGCAAGGCAATCAGCAGGGCAGCGAGGCAGCGATTGGCTAGCGGCGCCGCAGAAAATGCGAAGGAGACCACCAGCACGCAGGCCAGCTCAATCAGAAAGTACCAGTTCCAAGTCACATGAACCTTGCGCCGCTGGGTCAGCGTCCGAAAGCTTCCAGAGCGCCAATCCGCCGCTTCCTTGCCCATTTGACCCATATTCGGCCTCTCTTTTGCTCTTTCTGCCAGTGTATGCTCGAATGAATTCTTATAGTGATGCCTAGCTTGATACTCAGATTCACACTCAGACTAATGCTCAGATTTACACTCAGCTTCACACGAACCGCTTTTTTACCCCGCAGAGAACTCTTCACGCCTCCGACGCAATAGCCCCTGAAACTTCTTCGCTGACCAGCAGATTCCCGTGCTTGCTCGGGTAGACCAAGGCTAGAAACACAAAGACCACCGACAGACAGGCCATAGCTAGAAACACCTTACCTGAGCCGGTCGCATAGGAGGCGCGCACCACCTCCATAACGGCCTTGCGCACCCCCGCAGGCAGCGAAGCTAGTTGGGAGGAAGCACCGCCAGAAGCGCCTGAGCCCACGGAATTTGCTATGGAGCGGGCCTGGTCTACACTCACGCCATACTTGCTTAAGCCCCAGTGGATGTCTTGAGCAAAATAATGGGTACACAAGGGTCCCAGCACAGCCATTCCGAGCGCGCCGCCGAAGTTTTTGAAAGTCTGATTGATGGCGGTCACCTCCCCGTAGGAGGCACCGATGGCACGGTTGACTGTGTCGGTTGACGAGGGAGAGAACATGAAGCCAATGCCTGCGCCCGCTACCACCATGGCCAGGGAGAGCCAGAGCGTGTTAGTTGGCAGCCCTTTGTCCAGAGAGCCAGCGGTGACGGACATCCACGCAAAGCCGGCGGTGGCAACGATACCGGCAAGCAGGAGAACCGGTTTCATGCCGCTCTTGCTGAACAGGCGAGCGCCGAAGAGGGCAGAAACCAGGTAGCCAAAGAAGAAGTAGAGAATAAAAAGGCTGGTCATCAGAGTGCTACGGTTGAGGGCCAGCAGGCCGTACACGCTCAGGAAGTACATAATAGGCTGGAAAATCACCGCGGCAACCAACATAGCGAATTGAGAAATATTGAAAGGCTTGCTGGCAAACACACCGAGCTTGATAACCGGGTGACTTTGGCGCACATCCCAGGCGATGAAGAGGGTGAAGAGGAGGACAGACGCTCCTAAACCGCCAATAATGCGCCAGTCGGACCAGCCAAGCGACTGCCCCTGCTGGAGGGACACAATCAGAGCCACCATCGCTGTGCCAACCAGCAGGCCGCCCAACCAATCCACGCTCAGCCAATCGATACGACGCTGGTCCTCGCCTGGCTGACCATCTGCAGGAATCATCAGAGCAATCATGACGATGGCGGCGACGGCCAGGGGCAGGTTGATGAAGAAAATATCCCGCCAGGAGTGGGTGACCAGCCAGGATCCCAGAATCGGGCCCAAGCAAGTCATAGCGCCCGTAACAGCGAAAAAGAGCGCCATATTCTTAGCTCGGAAGGCGGGTGCCGAGTAGGAAAAAAGGATGCCGATGGCAGCTGGAAACATCATGGCGGAACCCACGCCCTGCAGGGCCCGAGCGGCGAGCATGAGCGTCAGTGCCGAAGATGTGGCCGGCACCAGAGCGCAAGCCAGAGAACCCAGGGCAAAGAGGAAAGTGCCTGTGAGCATAATCTTCTTGTAACCCAGGGCATCGGAAAGGTGCCCGCATATGGGGAAAGCCGCAGCCGCCGCCAGCATGTACGCATTCACCACCCACTGGATGCCGCCCGCCGTGAACCCGAGCCCGGACTGCACCGCCTGGCTGGAGAGCGAGACGATGGTGGAATCAATATTGGTCATCGACACCGCAATAATGAGCCCAGCGAGAATGAGTGAAAGTTTCTTGCTGCTCATACCCGCTCTCCCGCTCTCGGAATCGCCAGCTCCCCGCCGAATCTGAGCCTTCTTCAAACCTACAGCCATACTGCTATCTCGCATCGCCTCACCTTTCGACCGCAGCCGCGCAAGCATCGCAGCCGCCTACACCGTAGGTGCACCAACCCCGCCCGCCGAGCGCGCTAATTCCTGTGCTGCCTACCTTGAAACACTTCCGAGCCTAAAAGCGTCCGCCACAATCGCCTGTCATCCACCCCGCCCAACCCTGTCCCCCATTCGGACGACAAGCTGCCGGACTTCCTGCAACTTAAATTGGAAAGCAAAAATGTTACCTGGGGCACACTTTTGGGGCGCAGAGTTGCACGGCAGGCGAAATGGGCGCGTTTTTGCACGGCCGACTTGGTATATTGGGAGCGTTCCTACTTTTGAGAGGTTGAGTCGTTTATGATGCACGAGCAAAAGGCGCTGCTAGACGCTGATTTGCAGCAAGTGGTGAAGCGGCTGAACAGCGAAGAAACCTCCGTCGAGCCCTACCGTGAGGACTACCGCCGCCTGCTCAAGAACCACGGCAAAATGATTCGCGCCTCCCTCCTGCTCATCTTCGCCCGCGCCCACGAAGGCAGCCCCAGCCAGCCCCTGGCTTTCGAGAGCCCAGTAGTGACCGGCGCCGCAGCCATCGAAATGCTCCACCTGGCCACGCTGGTCCACGACGACGTGCTCGACGAGGCCAACACCCGCCGGGGCGAGCCCACGGTCCACACCATTCGCGGCAACAAAGCAGCCATCTACCTGGGCGACTTGATCCTCTCGCGCTACATGGAGATTATGGCCGAAATTGCCCCTTCCACCGACTTCATCCGCGAGCAGGCGGGCACGGTCTGCGAGATTGTGGGCGGCGAGCTCCTGCAAGAGTCCGCCCGAGGCAACACGTCCGTCACCCGCGCCTACTACGAGCGCGCTATCGGCGGCAAAACCGCAGCCCTCTTCCGCCTGGCCTGCACCACCGGCGTCAAACTGGGTGCCGACTCCCCCTCCCCCGAGCTCCTGCCCGCAGCGCACGACTTCGGCCAGCACCTGGGCATGGCCTTCCAAATCATCGACGACATTGGCGACTTCGACGTGGCCCACGACTCCGGCAAGCCCAAGCTGGAAGACATCCGCGACCAGATTTATACCCTCCCCGTCATCCTGGGCCTAGAGTCCGACCCCTCCTTCCAGCCGATAGTAGAGCTCCACGACCCCCTCCGCGTCCTGGACTACCTGCAAGCCCACCCCCAGCTCATCGAAGCCGCCAAAGACGCAGCCCGTCAAGAGATCACCCAAGCCCAGCAGGCCCTAGAGGGCGCCCCCTCAACCCCAGCGTCGCCGCCCTCCTTAAGGCCCTAGCCCGCAAGCTCGCCGCCCAGGTATGAGTTTGCCCGCTTACTGGCAGATTTGTTACTGATTTGCTTGCATAGCATTCGCCGCACTCACATACTCGCGATATTTACGAGCGTATCGTCAGTACGCTCGCAGCAGGCCACCACCCGACTCATCCGCTGAACTACAAGCCTGTCAGCGGCTCCGCCCATGTTCAACGAATAAGTGCAGCACCTTCTTTTGCATTAGTTTTCTATATCATCACCAACAAATCCAAGCGCTTCGTTTCCTTATTCATCCAGCCACGGGCCGAACTTACAGGTTCAGGCACGCTGCTATACTGGCAGTATATTGCGTCCAAGGCCCTGAGTTGGGGAACCAGAGTCTCCTGCGGGCGCACAAGGGGAATACAGGAGAATACAACGGAACTACAGGAAACGGCCCAAGTTGGACAACGTCGCCTACCGTTGTGCATCTTGAGGAGACTGACCACCATGCACCACACTCGTTCGCTCAACGCCACCATCCTCACAATGGCTATGATCCTCACGATATCCTGGGGGGGGGGCTACCCAAGCTGCGCACGCTAACCCGCCCCTCAACCGCGGCACACCTACCAGTGAAACTGTAGACGGTTTCACCCTAAGCCCCACCAAAGGCCCCGCTAACATAAACGGCAACCACGCCACCATCACCCCACCACCCACTGTAGAACGCTTTACACAAATCAAAGCAGGCAACGCACACGTTCTCGCCCTCGGAGACGACGGCAACACTTACGCCTGGGGTTGGAACGATGCTGGGCAGCTCGGCGACGGCACCTACACCGACAGCGCCCTGCCTATACGCGTCAAAACGCCAGCTGGAGTACGCTTCACTAAAATCGACACAAGCCAGTCGCACAACCTCGCCATCGGCACCGACGGCCACATCTACAGCTGGGGATACAACGGCTACGGCCAAGTCGGCGACGGCACTGTCGTCGCCTACCGGACTAAACCCGTACGTGTGCTCGACCCTGTAGGCGAACCCAACCACACCTGGGTCGCTATCAGCGCAGGTTACGTTCAAAGCCTCGCCCTCGACAGTGACGGCCACATCTACAGCTGGGGAAATAACCAGTACGGTGAACTTGGCGACGGCACCAACACTGACAAACACTCACCTGTGCGCGTCGTCGACCCAGCACGCCAGCCCAACACCACCTGGGCCTCCATCGAAGCTGGTGACATGCACAGTCTCGCCATCGACACCAACGGCCACGCCTGGGCCTGGGGCCGAAATGACTTAGGCCATCTCGGCGAAGCCTCCGGCACCAACCAGAACACACCCGTACGCGTCTTCGACCCATTCGGCCACTACAACACCACCTGGATCTCTCTGAACGCAAACAACTCCCACAACCTCGCCATCGACAGCACACACCACCTCTACAGCTGGGGAAACAACGCCAACTACCAGCTTGGCGACGGCACCACCACCACCAGAAGCTGGCCAGTTAGCGTCCAGACCCCGGCGGGTAAACCCAACATCACCTGGGCCGCCGCCAGCCCAGGGGGCGCATACAGCATCGCCCTCGACACCGACGGCCACGCCTACGGCTGGGGTTACAACGGTTTCGGCCAGCTCGGCAACAACACCACCACTAACGGAACCACACCCGCTCGTGTCTTGGACCCAGCAGGTAAACCCAACATCACCTGGAAAACCATCAGCTCTGGGGGGCACCACGTCGTCGCCCTCGATAATGACGGCCACGCCTACGCATGGGGAAACAACGACTCTGGGCAGCTGGGCGACGGAACCACCACCGACCGGCACATTCCAGTACCAGTGATAATGCCCAGATACACTATCACCGATGTCAACGTCGGCGGCACTACCATTAGCGCCAGCGACAGGACCATCAACCCCACCACCGGCGTCTGGGATATCACCATGCCCAACCATGTCCCCGCCACAGTCGATGTCGCCGTCACCTACCGGCTGGACGGCATAGACGGCAGCGGCAACTTCATCACTGGTAACCAGACCGGCATCGTCACCCTCCACTACACCTACTCCGCCACAAACGCCGTCAAGTTCAGTCTCGGCGACGCGGCCGGTAAGACCACTAGCCCGGTGCCAGCGGACCAGTGGGTCTATTCCGATGATGCGCAGCCAATCTACCAGCCTGACACTAATCCAACCTGGAGCGGTCATCGGTTCGTGGGCTGGTTCCAGGCCGACGGTAGCCACTGGGATTTCACCACTCCCGTCACGGCCAGCATGACATTGAAGGCGGGATGGGATGGCACACCCACGTTCACCATGGAACCGCACAACGGGCCAGTCTCGGGCGGCACGCCAGTGCGAGTCACGGTCAACCCATCGTCCTCAGGTCTTCGGTTCACGCAGGTGGCAGCCGGTTCCGACTTCACCCTGGCCTTGGGCACCGACGGGCACGTATACGCCTGGGGCGCGAATAATACGGGCCAGTTAGGCCAAAACGACACTGCCGCCCGCACTGGGCCGGTCGAGGTCCGTCTGCCGGCAGACAAGGTATTCACCACGGTGGCAGCAGGCAGCCAACAGGGCTTCGCTGTAAGCGCTCAGGGCCAGGTGTACGCCTGGGGCGCAAACTCGGGCCAGCTGGGCGACGGCACCGCTACCGACCGCGCCACACCCGTCGTGTTCGTCTTGCCTACAGGCGTCAAAGCCGTAAGCGTGGCGGCAGGCAGCAACCACAGCCTGGTCCTGGCTGACAACGGCCACATCTACACCGCCGGACTCAACAGCGACGGCCAGCTCGGGCTGGGCGACACTACCACCCGGACGACCCCCGCCGACCTGGCCCCACCAGTAAACCACAGCTACAAGGCCGTGGCCGCCGGTGCCAGTCACAGCCTCGCCCTACTCGACGACGGCAGCATACGAGCCTGGGGCAACAACGCCAACGGACAACTCGGCAACAACACCATTACAGGCTCCACTGCGCCGGTGGAGACCACCCTGCCCGCAGGCACCACCGCCGCACAAGTCACGGCAGGAGGAGACACCAGCGGTCTCATCGACTCCACCGGGCGCGCTTGGACCTGGGGCAACAACGCCAATGGACAGCTTGGCCTGGGCGACACTGCCAACCGCACCGTACCCACTGTGGTCAGCGGACTGCCCAGCACCGTCAGCCGTATCAGTATGGGCGGCACACACTCCCTGGCCGTCAGCAGCAACAACCTGTACGCCTGGGGCAACAACACCTACGGCCAACTCGGTACCGGTGACACTACTGCCCGCACGGCACCGACCACGATCACCCTGCCTGGCAACGCCACACCCGCCTGGCCCCGAGCTGGCAGCACGCACAGCATCTCCAGCACCACCGACGGTGCCGCCCACACCTGGGGAGACAATCGCAGCCGTCAACTGGGTGACCCCGCAGCAGGCAGCCAACGCAGCAGGCCAAAAAAGATTGCCATAGCCGATCCAACAGTGACCAAACTGCAATTCGACACACCCAGCTACACCGTTGCAACCTCTTACGACAGCAGCACAGGCACGTGGACCGCCAGCACTCCCGCCCATCCCGAAGGACAAGTGCCCGTCACGCTCACCTGGACCATCGCAGGGCGCCCCCAGCCAAACGCCAGCATCGACGGAGGATTCAACTACTACATCCATCTCACCCTGCCCAAGGCCGGAGTCATTCCCCTCCAGCAATGGAGCGGAGGAGGCCTCCTCGTGGCCAGCGCCCTAGCCGCCCTCACCTACGGCGGCCACGCAATCGCCAAGCGCAAAACCCACCCCGGCCGCCACAGCCAGCACTCCCCGAGCGCAGCCAGCAAGTAAGTAAGCAAGCACGGAAAGTAAAGTACAGTAAGGGCGACCAACTCATTCGGTTGGTCGCCCTTACTGCTCCTTAACTCCTACACACCGGCGGAATGCTTCTGGGAGGGAAAAGTGACCTCGAACTGACCGCCAAGAGCGTGCATCGCGCCTAGAACGGTGCTGAAAGCTGGGTCGCCATGCGCGCTTAAGGACTTGTACACGCCCTGCCGCGTGCGCTGCGTGTCTTGGGCAATGTCGGAAACCTTCTTCCGCGCTCTCGCCGCCGTACCCAGAGCGCGCGCAAAGAAGGCAGCACCGTCCCTGGGGTTTGCCAGCTCGTTCGCTTCCTCTAAGGCAGCGCTGAGATAGTCGCTAATCTCTTCCTCGGTCTGCAGGTAGTCCTCAGGCCTAAATTCACTAACCGCTGTCATACCTTCACCTCGTTTTTCAAGGCTTTCGCCCTAGCAATATCGCTCTGCTGGCTCCCGTTCACTTCGCTCTCTTTCATTACCCACCGAATGTGAGAAGGTTTTTGGTAAAGGTGTCAAAAAATGACACCTTTAACTCTTACCTTCTACCTTGGGCCGCATAGGGTGTTTGACAGGTGGAGTCAACTCCAATTCTGCGCTCTTGCAAGCGAGCAGAGCGGAATCTGCCGCATGGAGAACCGGAAGCTACTGCCTTTGACTTTGGACAATTGCCATTACGGAAACAGGTGGGCCTACTGCAGCATGAAAGGCGAAGGAGGGGGACTGCGGGCTCAGGCGGGATTGAGGTCGCCTACGTCTAGCTGGTAGAGCTGGCGGAAACGGGAGTTGTCGCGGTAGAGCTGAGCGGGGTTGCCTTGCATGGCGATGTGGCCGTCTTCCAGGAAGATAACCTGGTCGGCGTCCTCTAGGCCCTGCAGGTGGTGGGTGACCCACAGGAGGGTGCGCCCTGCCGTGGCCTTGACAATCATCTCCATGAGCTCGCGCTCAGTGACCGGATCCAAGCCAATCGTGGGCTCGTCCAGCAGGACGATAGGCGTATCTTTTAAGACGATACGGGCCAGGGCCAAGCGCTGGCGCTGACCGCCAGAGAAGCGAGCTCCCCCCTCCTCTACGGGCGTATCGAGCCCCAGAGGTAGAGCGCGCACCGCATCAGCCATCTGCACAGCCTCCAGAGCCTGCCAAATCTGCTCGTCGGAGGCCCCGGGAGACCCCAGACGGATGTTGGAAGCGATGGTGGTGTTGAAGAGGAAGGGCTGCTGGTTCAGGTAGCCAAAGAGCTGGGGGCGCTCGTCTTGCAGGGCGGCGATGGGCTGCCCGTTCACCAGAATCTGCCCCTGCTCGGGTCGCAAATCACCCAGGAGCAACTGCAGGATAGTCGTCTTGCCCTCGCCAGAAGGACCCAGCAGGGCCACCTTCTGACCGGCGGCTACATGCAGGTTAAAGTCACTCAGGAGCGTGGGCTGGCCTGGGCCGTAAGCAAATGACACATGTTGGAAGTCAATCGACTCCAACGGACCCTGGAACTTGACCTGCTCTACGGGCGCAGCCTGCCGACTCTCCACGCGCTCGCTCAAGCCGTTCAAGTGATTGAGTGAATCCGTGTAGAGCGGCACCTCGGCGAAGGCCTGGGCCACCACAATGAAGCAGTCAATCAACGGGAAGAGGGAGAGCACCACGGCGGCCGCATAGTCGGCGATGGAGTCGGAGGAGGTCATGAACAGCTGCCCGCCCACAATCAGGACCACAGCCATGAGAGCAAAAATCATCTGGATAGCAAAGTTCCGCCAGCGTTCGAAGCGCTTCTGCTCCACCTGGCTGTCCATAATGCGGCCAAACTGGCTGGAGCCGGTGCCCGCAAACTCCTGGCCCCGGTGGGTAATAACCCAGTCGGACAGGCCCAGGTAGCTCTCGGTCACCTGCGTGTACTCGTCCTGCTGCTGGGCCTTCTCCAGGGCGTAGTGGCCGTCGGAGAAGACGAGCGACATGAGCGGCAGAAGGACCAAAATCAGCGCGAAGAGGAGGAAGAGCAGGAGGGAGGAAGACCAGGAGAAAACGCCGACCGCGATAGTGACAACCACCCACATAATGTAGGCCACGACCGTGGGGAAAATAGTACGCAGGTAGAAGTTCTCCAGGTGGTCCAGGTCGTCGGCCAGCACGGAGAGCACGGTACCGGTGCGCTCATGCTCACTCAGGAAGGAAGCGTCCTTCGAAAGGGTGCGGTAGAGCTGAACACGCAGCTTGGAGACCACTTTCAGGACCCAGTCATGGCTGCGGGTGCGCTCCAGGTACTTAAAGACCGGGCGGCCAATGCCAAAAGCGCGGGTCAGAACGATAGGCACGTAGACCACGAAAATATTGAAGGGGCGGCGGGCTGACCGGCTGATCAGGAAGCCAGAGGTGAACATGAGCCCAGCAGCGCACACGAACGTGAGCGTACCCAGGAAGAAGATGAGGGCCAGGAGGCCGCGATTCTGCTTTAAGTAGGGCCAGAACCAGTGATCCTTGTGCCAGACGCTCAAGTACTTGGCAGAGAGGGCCTTCCTACTGCTCGCAGATGAGCTTGCAGGAGTGCTTGAGGCAGCGTTTCCAGTACTGCTGCTGCCAGCGCTCGGTGCGGTCTGAGATGCAGCGCTGCCTACGCTGCCACTCTTGCTCTCGGGCACTCCAGCCCCGGAGCGCTGGCCCTTGGCGGCCGCGGACAGGCTTTCAGTCGAGGTATCCATGAATCTGGTTGCCTCCCATCTGTGCTATGAGCTGATCCAAAGGACCGCCCTGGCCAATCAAATCTGAGGGCTTGCCCTGGGAGACAATCCGCCCCTGGTCCAGCATGATGACCTGGTCCACGTCGGCCAGCCAGTGCAGGCGGTGGGTGGCGAAAATCACCAGATGGTCCTCCATAATCGGCAGCAGGGTCTGCTTCAAGTCGTACTCGGTTTCAATGTCGAGGTGGGCCGTGGGCTCGTCGAAGAGGAGAATCTCGCGCGACTTATCCAGCAGGACTCGGGCCAGGGCAATACGCTGGGCCTGGCCGCCGGAAATGCCCCGGTGCCCCTCCCCTATCTGTGTGTCGAGCCCCTCAGGCAGGATGGCCAGCCAGTCGTCCAAACCGGCTTCTTGGGCTGCTTTGAGGACCTGCTCGCTGCTGGCATCCGGAAGGTAGAAGCGGATATTTTCGTCAATGCTGCCGGAGAAGATATAGGGGGTCTGAGGAATGTAGGCAATGTGGCGCTGCCAGGCGGGCGCGTTGAAATGCTTGAGCTCATGGCCGTCGAGCGAGATAGAGCCGGACGAGGGCTGGTTGAAGCCCGCCAGAAGCTGCACAAGCGTGGACTTACCAGCGCCCGAGCGGCCAATCACGGCAATCTTGCTCATACCGGTAATCTCGACAGACAAGTCGCTCAAGGCTGGCGGAATATCGGCAGAGCCCGCAGCAGCAGCGGCTTCGGCAGTGGACTTTTTCGGCGCGGCCGGATCCTTGCTGGAGGAGACGGCCTTGCCCGCCGGAACTAGCGCGTCTGCCTGCTGCTGGGTGGGGTAAGTGAAGTTGACCTGCTTGAGGCTCAGGTGACTGCTCGCGGTCCAACCGGCCCAGTCCAGGTCGTCATCTTGGTCGGGCTCCGGGCGGTTCAGGAGCTCCTCCATGTCTTGCAGGGCGTTCTTGCCGTCGAGCGTGGCATGGTAATCATCGCCAAACTGGCGGATGGGCAGGAAGTAGTCGGGGGCCAGAATCAGCGCCAACAGGGAGGGGAAGAGGGTCATAGTACCGTTTACCAGACGGTTGCCCAGGAACACGGCCATCATAGCGATGGCGAGCGTGGTGAAGAAGTCGAGGGCGAAAGTAGAGGTCAAGGCCACACGAATGACGGACATAGTCCGCTTGCGGAAGCGGTCTGAGACCGAGTAAATCTCATCCTCGTACTCGTCGGAAATACCCAGCATTTTTAAGGTGGGCAGGCCCAGAATCGTGTCCACAAAGCGAGTGTTGAGCTTGCGGAATTGGGCGTACTGCTTGTTGGACCGGTCGCGCGCCGCCAGGCCCAAAATAGCTAGGAAGAAGAAGAGGAGGGGCAGCATACACAGCAGAATAATGCCGCTCAAGGTGCTCTGCGACCAGATGACCACCAGAGTGATGATGGGGATGAACACCATGTCCATCATCTTGGGCAAGACCGTTTGAATGTAAGTTTTTACTTCGTCGAGACCATCAATCAGCATGGTGACGGCCGAGCCTGTCCCCCGCTGCGTCAGTGCCGCGGGTCCCAGACGAAAGATTTTAGACTGCACTTGCGGGCGCAAATCGCGCACCATGCTGTCTGCGTACGAGCTCGCCAGCTTCTGCTTGGCAACCTCGCACAAGTGCCTGCACACAAAGGCCAGAACGAACGTGAGCGTCGGAATCAGCAGTGAGGACATGGCCCTGCGATGCCAGATCTGCACCAGCGCCCAGGTCAGACCAAAAGCCTGACCTGAGATAGCGAGACCTTGCACGATTGAGAGGACTGCCAGCGCCAGCATCTGACGTCTGATACCGGCAAACCGGAAGAGACTCTTATCAATCAAGAGACATACCTCACTAGCTGATAGCGACGGTTATGACAACCTTGCTGCTGCTTACTTGGCTGCGACAGCCGGACGCACGTCGGTCATGCTGACATCGTCAGACACGATCCGCTTGCGCTGGATGAAGTAGGACCAAATAATGTAGATCAGCACGATAGGCAGGAAGATGCACAACACTACGGTCATGACCTTCAGGGAGTAGGGCGAACCAGAAGCGTCCTGAATCAGGATGCTCTTGGCAGGATCGTCCGCAATCATCACGCGCGGGAAGATGCCGTTGAAAATCCAAGCGATCAGAGCCATGAGCGTAATTCCAGAGGAGGCGAAGGCGAAACCGCCCCGCTTCTTCATTGCTGAGACATGGCCGCAAATTGTAGCGCCGAGCACCACAACGGTCAGCAGCCAGGTCGAGATTGGACGCTTGCTGTAGAAGTCGGTCATGAACATGGAGAGGATGACGAAGACCACCAGAGCCGGGTAGGCAATCCAGTAGAGCTTCTCCGTGGTGTTGAGCATCCGGCGGGAATCCCCTGGGCCCAACTTCAGGCTCAGGAAGTGCAGGCCGTGGATGAAGCAGAAGAAGACCACTGCAATGCCACCGACGACCGAGAGCCAGTTGAATACGCCGAAGAAACCAACCCAAGCGTTGCCTTTGTCGTCCATAGGAACACCCTGGATGAAGGAGGTCAGCATCATGCCCAGGAAGAAGGGTGCGAACAGACTGCCGATGAAGTTGGCCCACTGCCACACATTGCGCTCTTTGTCGGTGATGGCGCGGGAGGCGAACTCGAAGGAGACGCCGCGGATAATCAGCGCAACCAGCACCAGGAAGAGCAGGATGTAATAGCCGGAGAAGAGGGAGGCGTACCACAGGGGGAAGGCCGCAAACATAGCGCCACCAGCTGTAATCAGCCAGACCTCGTTGCCGTCCCAGTGGGGGCCGATAGCCCTCATAAAGAGGGTACGCTCGTCACCGTCACGCGCAATAAAGCGGGTGGCCATGCCCACACCAAAGTCGAAGCCCTCCAGCAGGAGGAATCCGGCGAAGAGGAGGCCGATGACGCAGAACCACATACCTTGTAGGAAGCTCATGCTAATGCCACCTTCCTTTCAGTAGAAGCAGCAATCTTGCTAGGCTTGTCTCCATTGTCTTGCTCGTAGAAGGGGCCTTGGTGAAGGACTCGACGGGTGTAGAAGATCATGACGGAGCCCATCAGCAAGAAGAGCAGGAAGTAGATAATGCAAGAGAAGAGGACCTTGCCGGACGTGCTCGTAGGCGAGACAGCGTCGGCGATGGTCTGGTAGCCGTAGACAATCCACGGATAGCGGCCCATCTCGGTAATCATCCAGCCAGAGGTGGTGGCCAGGAAGGGAGCGAAGGTCAAAATACCCATAATCCACAGCTTCCAACGGCTCTTCCACATGGTGTTTTTCTTCTTGCGGGTAAACCACAGGACCAGAATCGACACGAGCGCGAAGCCGAAGCCAATGCCCACCATCAGGCGGAAAACCCAGAAGAGGACAGTTGTCGGCAGGTAATAGTTCATATCCTTACCGAACTTGGCATCGTACTTCTCGTGAAGCTCCTTGTTGACAGTGTTCATGCCCTTGACCTTGCCGGAGTCCTTGCCGTAGTACAGCTTGGAACCAGCGCCGGGTACATCTACGGAGCTCTCGGTCTTGTGGTCCTTTTCGTTCATCAGAGCGACGAGCTGCCAGGGAGCGGGATCGCCGGTATCCTCGTAGATACCTTCGATGGCGGCCAACTTCATTGGTTGATCGTACACAATGAACTTACCCTGATAATCGCCGAAGAGAATGGCGAAGCAGGCACCGACGAGGCCGATGACAGCACCGACGCGCAGGGACTTGGTGAACAGGCTCACCTTGGCGGTCTGCTCGCCGTCAGCTTCAACGGCGGCCACATCCTTCTTGTTCTTGATGTGCATACGCAGCAGGCTCCAAGCCGAGCAGCCCATAACCACAAAGGCACCGGTGCACACGGCAGCGGAGAGGACGTGCGGGAACTCGACCCACAGCTGCGGGTTGGAGATTAGATCCTTGAAAGACCTGAGACGAGCGTGACCCGTCTCCTGGTTGATCTCGAAGGCCACGGGGTGCTGCATGAAGGAATTTGCCGTCAAAATCCAGATAGCAGAGAGGATAGAGCCAGCGTTGGTCAGCCAGATAAAGACCATGTGCCAGACCGGCTTGAACCTATCCCAGGTAAACATCCACACACCAATGAAGGTCGACTCCAAGAAGAAGGCGACGAGCGCTTCAATAGCCAGGGGCGCTCCGAAGATGTCCCCCATGAAGCGTGAGTAGTTCGACCAATTCATGCCGAACTGGAACTCCTGAATAATACCTGTGACGACGCCGACAGCGAAGGCGAGCAAGAATACCTTGCCCCAGAACTTCGTCATCGTCTTATACACTTCCTTCTTCGTGATCACATACATGGTCTCCATAATGGCCACGGCAAGACCTATACCGATAGTCATAGGTACGAAGAAGAAATGGTAGATTGTCGTCATCGCGAACTGTAATCGCGACAATGTCAATACGCTTGGCATTTTCTTCCTTCCCTTCTCTCTTTCTTGGACGATTAATGAGAAACCTGGCCGAATTAGTTACTTTCCAGCATGGTCTTCACATCGGCCAGTTCTAGTACAGAACGGTCATTGACAATTTTTTTGACCGCTCCCACCTTGAGTCCTTTGAGCTTCCACTGGCCCATGACGTTAATCTGAGCCACGCCGCTGAAAGGTCCCAAGGAGCAGACCGTTCCCAAGCCCTTAAATGCAAACTTCTGGCTTGGCCGCCCAGCCAGCCGCGCTGCCACGTTGCTGGCGGCACAGTCTGCTTGAGCGATTGAAATCTGAGCAGTGGTCGGGTAGAGACGGCCGCTTTGCGGGTCCGTGACTGCACTGACATCACCGATCAGAAACTCTTCAGGGTTCCCCTTGACACTGAGGTCATCTTGTACGAGAACCCGATTGCGCTTGGACTCGTATCCGGAAGCGGGAATCACTGCGCTGCCCTTAACTCCGGTGGTCCAAATAATGGAGTGCGCCTCAAAAACACGATCTTTGCTGATGACCCGGTTGGGCTGAATAGCCGTAATAGGGGTAGACGTGTAGAAGTTGACGCCGTGCTTGACCAGGTAAGACTTGGCCCAGTCGGCCAGCTTCGGGTCAAACATGGGCAAAATTTTGTCGGCTGCCTCGATGCAGCTGATCTTCACGCTGTCGACCGGAAAACGGTAGAGCTTAGCCAGCTTGGGCAACTGATGAACGAGCTCACCCATGTACTCGATGGAGGTGAAACCAGCCCCGCAGACCACGATGCTCAAATCCCGTGCATCTTGGCTGCTGTGGTAGCGGCCCAGCATCTCTTCCACATGCTGGCGGACCGCAAGCGCCGTTTGCACATTGACCAGCGGCAGGCTGTTGGCTTCTACTCCCTCAATGCCGTAGGACTCTGACTCGAAGCCGAGGGCGTTCAGCAGGTAGTCATAGGCTATAGGCTTGCGATTGGCGAGCTCAACCCGCTTCTTAGCCCGATCAATGCGCTCAACCCGGTCAATCACGCACTCGACTCCACGCGGGAGCGCGTCGGTGATGGGGAAAGCGATGTCCACTGCTTCTTTTGTGCCCGCAGCGAGCTGGTGGAGTTGGGTGGACTGATAATGATAAGGGTTCTCATTAACTAAGATAACGTGCGCGCCCGTGCGAGCAGAGGCTAGCTTCCGGGCGGCTCTCAAGCCCGCGTAGCCACCGCCTACAATCACAATCGTCGTCATAAACTCCCACCTTTTGCTTACGCTTCGCTGTCGTAGCAATTAGGCACGCGCTAGCGCTAGGCTGTGCCACGCCAGCAGCAGCCTAGCCACTGTAGATACACTCCTAGTATATAAGAACGTGAAGGTTTTGAACAATAAAGTTTTCCCGAAACGCGCGAATAGGCAGAAAATTGTTATCAATCCCACATTTCAGTAGCCTTCTACCTTCTATGCGGGCGGCGCAATCCATCCGCATCCGTCCTCAAACCACTGTCATGACAGGGGTAGATCTGCCGGGGACGCAGCAGGAGCAGTAGCCCGCCCAGCAGAGCCACCAGCAGCCCTACCCGCAAGGCCTGCAGGAGAGCGTCCTGCTGCATGACCAGATAGGTACTCTTTTCCGCCCCCCGGTCGCGCTCGGCCCGGATGACCAACCGCCTGGTGTTGACCCCGTAAGGCGTGCAGGTCATGAGCGTGAGCAGGTCGCTGCCCGGCACAATCCGGTACAAGTGCGTGTCGTCCGGGTTGATCACCTCAACGCTTTGAACCCGATAGGCCAGCGTCCGCCCGAGCGTATGCATATAGACCAAGTCGCCGGTCTCCAGCTCGTCCAAGCGCGTGAACAAGAGAGAGCCGACCAGGCCCCGGTGCCCGGACACCACCGCGTTCGTTGAAGGACCGCCAACCGGCAGACTCGTGCCATACAGGTGGCCCACACCCTTGACGAGCACATCATCCCTGGTGCCGTGGTAGACCGGCAGCCGTATCGATACTTTTGGTATCTCCACCGAGCCCATAATCCCCTCACCCATGTTGAGCAGGGACCGGTAGCGCTGGTCAGAGCGGGAGCTGCTGGCCTGCTCTCCGGGCAGAAAGGGGTCTACACTCTCGCCCAGCTCAGCCTGCTTGGAAGCGGCGAGCTCCTGGTTGTAAGCCTGCGCCGCCGCAAATTCTCGGGACAGGCGCTCACGCGGCCAGTTGGCAATCTGCGCCTCGGCTTCGTTGAGCGCCCGCGTCTCCTGCTCTTGGTGCACGTACTGCACAACCGGAATCCAGGCCACCACGGCCAGCGAGAGGGCAAAACACAGCAAAATAGAGCATTTGAGCAGAAAGTCAATCCGGTCAGACTGCCTGCTCTCAGCGCTCTGCGACCCACCAGCGAGCACCACCTCGAAACTTGGAAAACGCTCCGAAGGTGAGCCCTGCCCAACGGCTCCCACCGCCTGGTCACTAGCAGGTTCGCGGCCCACCGGAGACGGGTTACCCCGCCCTACCTGTTTGGGCACTATGCACCTCCAGCTCAAGAACTTACTGCGCAGAACCCGCCTGCCCTAGCCAGCTTTCGACCGGCGAGCGCAGACGGGTCCGTCATCAGCTCACGAAATCAACGACTCATTGGCTTACGGCGGCGGCGCAAGATCATCAGCACCGTACCGGCCAGAGCCAGCACAAGAGCGATGATGAGCGCCAGAATAATGCCCGCGCCACCAGTAGCTGGTAGCTGGGAGATGGAGGTGACGTTGTTGACCACCACCGCGCCGTCAGACTCATAGTGGTTGCTGGAGCTGCCGGGAGCGGCCGCAGCCTGTGCCACCAGACCCCAGCCGTCGCGCCCGTTGGAGAAGACGGGGTTGGTCAGGTCGTCGTGTCCGGCACCACCCAGGCCTACGACTTCCTTGTAGGAGGGCTTGAAGGTCTGCGAATACCCCTGGGGAGCCGTGGACTCGCTGACCGTGTAGGTTCCCGTACCCAGGCCGTCGATGTGCAACTGACCCTTGGGCACCACAGCCGTAGGGCTGGCATCGCTCGACACTTCAATCTCGGTCGTGCCGCTCGCCTGGTCCTGCGCGAGCTTGTAGCTGCCGGGAATAGGATTGTTGGATGCGTCCTTGACCTGCGTAAAGGTCAGCGCCCTGCCGTCCTTGCTCAGGCTGAACTTGGCGCCCGTAAGGACCGCCTGATCCACCTTAGCCTTCTTGATCAGCGAGAAGGCGTAGGTGTAGACCGAGACTGAGGCTGCCTTGGCGGTGGCAGTGGTGGTGGGGTTCTGCGGATCGTTGGAATAGACCACTGACAGGTTGTTGCTGAGCTTGCCAGCCGTGGCAGCCAAATTGACCTGCATCCAATAGTCCACGTAGATGTTCTTGCCAAAGGCAAACGCAGGGTCGCTGATGCCGGTGAAGTCAACGGTCAAAGCACCTGAAGCGACGGATGCCGAGTACAGGTTGGCAGCTACTGCCGTGGCGCCTGAACCGTAGCTGCTGCCCACGCTCACGCTCAACTCCTTGCCAGTCGTGTCCGGCGCGAGCGGAGTCAAAGAGGAGTCAGGCGTGTCCACCATCTTGTAGGTGTAGGAACTGAAGCCCGTCGTCAGAGGCACTGAGGCGGTGATGCGATAGTGTACAAAGTCACCTATCGATACGGAAGCATCCTGCCCGGCGGCGAGCACAATCTCCTTGCTAATCGTAGGAACGTTGTTCTTGAGCTTGATGACCCCCAAGTCGCTGTTGGGCGCAGTTTCGCCCTTGAACTTGGTGTAGCCGCCAACTGCCGTGCCCACCAACATGGGGATGGACATGGTGTCGCGCTGGGCTTGGTCAGTCGTGTTGCCCCGGGCCGTGGTGTCAATCACCACATAGAGCCCTTGAGCCAGGCCACTAAAGGTCACGCTGGCATCCGCGTCGGCGGCCACCGTGGCTGCAGCCTGGTTCTTTTGAGCTGCCGGCAGTCCAGCGAGCGCCGTGGCAAAGTCAGCGTGAGCAGCTAGGGCCGTCACAAAGTCGCGCAGGTGACCAGCCCAAGCCTTGGACTGGCTGTTGGAAGTGATGTCACCAGTGGGCGCATGGGGTGTGGTGGACTCGAAACCGAGCCAGAGCGCGGCAGCCTGACCTACCGGGTTGCCCGCATACGCATCGTTGACGCTCGTCTGTCCGGCTGCTGTCAGTGCGGCCTGGGCAGCAGTTTTGATAGCAGGCGCTGTGCCCACCGACACCGATGTCAGCACAGCTGGGTTGGCCGTAGTGTCTGCCGTCGCATCCACATATTCGCCAATCTGCACCGCGCTAAAGGTGTGGCCGTTCATGCTGGAACCCTTGCCCTGCACGGTAATGCTGCCCGAGCTGGCAGAGACGTCAACTACGCTGTCGTCCGCCTGCGCAGGTCGTGCGCTCACGCTCCACGCCAGCAGCCCTAAAGCTGTAGCTATGCAGGCTATGCTAGCCACAGCCTTACTTCTGATACTAGAATTACTCATTTCTTACCCCCGATTAAAGGCGCAGTCATACGCTGCGCTCGTTCAAACCTTGTACGGACCGACTTCCAGGCGCTTAGGGGTAGATTCAGTGAATTCACCGCCGCTGTGCGCCGGAGTGTCCTCCGTGTTCTCTATGGACGCATCTGCAGGTTGGCCGGCCCCCTTCGCTTGTGTGTAAATGTGAGTAAACAAGCCGTTGAGCCCAGGGCCGCAAGCAGCCCACAGCTCACCAGGAATAAGGGCACATCGTTGCCGCCGGTAGTGGGCAGCACTCGTATGTGGGGATTTTGTCTGAAGTCGTATGGCAGCTCGGCTGATTCGTTACCAGCGCTGTCTTTGAGCGTAACCAAGGCGGTGCCGTTGGGCATGTCGTCTCTGGGGAGCGGAACGTGCCAGGAGCCGGAAGACTGGGAATGGTAGCCCTGCGCATAGTCGGTGGTAGTACCGTCGGGCCATTTGATGCGGATAGCCACATCGGATTCATGGCCTCCAGCTGCACCCGGCAAGCCGTTGAGAGCAGTGCCCAGCACGCCCCGGTGGTCCGCTCTCACGTCGGCCGCCTGCGCCGGAGTCATGTCTACCTGCTGGCTCATCTGCCCAGGCGGCGAAGCGACTTGCGCCGGATTGATAATCACTGCCCGGAAGAGCCAGTTGCTATCTACAACCTCTTGTGGCAAGAATTTGCTCGGCGCTAGGTCGATGGACCACGTCCAGCTGCCCTGTGCAGGGCCCGTGTACTCCAGGGTCGCCAGCACAATGCTCTGGTCGGCCGCAGCGGGCGAGCTGGCATAGATGTTGAGCTGGGAGTGCGGGTGGCGGACAGTTGCAACCCCTGAGATGCGCACCACAGAGCCAGTGGGCAGCGCTCCCAGGACCGTGTGAGGCACATTGACCGCCTGTATGTGCGGGGCAGTATCTGGCACGATGTAAAACGTTACATCAGCACTATTCGAGGCTTCGGAGATCAGATTGGTGCCCGTGTCATGCTCAATCACCTGAGCCCAGTAGCGGGTGTGACCCTTGCGCGGATGAGCCGGGTCAGCAGGGTCGTCTGCCTCCACATTGTGCCCGTCGGCGTTCGTATCTGATATGCTCCAGACCGCCGACGCAGCCACATGCTGACTGCCAACTAGAATCGCGCTGCCCGGATGCAACTCGTCCTCCCGGTAGAGCTCAATATCGTACCCATGCACGCCCATCTCGCCTTTAACGGCCGGCGCGCGCCCAGTGATCGTAGGCTTCAGCGTAGGCGAATAGGCCTGAGTCCACTGCTGGTCAATCGTGGGAGGGTCGGGCTTGGGCAGTTCAAACTTGTAATAGGCCGTGTCCACTGTCCAACCCCTGGCAATGCGCGCATCAATCTGCTCCTGGCTCATGCTGGCATCTATACCGTGGTCAGGGTTAAAGGCCTGCTTGATCGGGTCGGCCTGGCAGCCGGTAGTACTGCCGTCCGCATTAGTAGAAATAGGCCATGCCACGAGCTTGAAGTAGCCATCGAGCCCGTCAGTATCTTTGGCTAGTTTAAAGTCAATCGAACCATCCGAACGCTGGGCGGCACCGCTCGCAAGCAGGTTGTTCGGGGTGTGAGCGCCGTTCGTAGGAGCGTTGTAGGCAGGCGTGTCAGCCAGGCTGGTAGGACCCAAGTAGCTCGGCAAGTCTATGGACGAGGGAGTTTGCCCGCTCGACTGCTGGTCGGTCGGCGTCAGTTGGGAGACCGGCACCCACTGCGTGCCGTCCTTTAATCCCACCCACTGGTAGTAGAAGGAGGTGGTGGTCGAGCACGGGTAGGGTTTGTAGGTGCCGGCATCGTAGTAAGTCTTGTCGTAGCCAGGACTAGAGAAGAAGACAAAGAAGGAACGCGGCGGCGCCACACCCTCGTCAAAGTGCTGGTTGAGCGGCGAACCATTGGCATAGTTGTAGCTCACATCCAAGCCATAGTCGGTCACCAGCCCCCAATTAGCCTGGTTCAAGCTCCACAGCTGCGGGTAACCATCCCAGCCAATGAAGGAGATAGGACCGTTGGACTGGCCGCCGCTCACAGCGTCAGTGTAGAGCTGCACGGGCGCACCCTCGCCAATGTTCACGCCGCTGTCGCTAAATTGCGAATCTGAGCCAAGAAAATAGGTGTCGCCATAGATCGCCCCAGGCTCGCGGGCAGCGGCAGGAGTATCGAGCCAGTAACCGGAATCTTGCCCTATGAAGGCATAAATATATTGGGGGAAGTACACGCCGCCCGCCTGGCTGGAATCAGGCTTTTTGATGCCAGTATCAGGAGCGTTATACACGTATGCCACGTCGGCTTCCAAGGAAATGGTTAGATAGTCAGAAGAGCCGGAGTGAACCACATTGTGTATGGTGTAAAACTGGTCCCGATTCTTAGCCCATTGCTGAGCTCCCGAAGAGCCATTGGCAATGCTGCTCTGGTCAAGCGTGCGCAAGTACATCACCCTATACCAGTACTTCGCTCCCTCATGCCCGCCGTAGTAGGAGTATAAAAACGTCAGACCGCCGCAAGCGTTATTCGTTGTCCGATTCACGGCCTTACCGCCAGGTGCCACCGACCCGCCGCAAGCAGGATCAACTGAGCCCCGCGGCACCCGCAGAACGAAATCCAGCCTGATCTCGTCTTCGTTAATATTGATGCGGTTGTTATACGCTAAGAGCTTATACAGTTCGACTTTCTGCCCGGGAGCAGCGCGAAGTGTTGGCTCTTGCGCATTCGCCGGGCGCACGGCAAGGAGCGAAGCTGCGAGAGGACTGGCCAGCATAAAAAGGACGCTGAGGAGGGCAAGAATCCTACGACCAGAAGAGTATGAGGGCATGCGGTAGCTATACAACTGCGAGCCCCCTCCCCAGAGTGCTTGAGCAGATCGCTAGAGCCTGCAAGAAACCTCAACGCCAGCAGCGAGGAATCATCTCAGTCTCAGAGACGAACTACATTCTTGTGTACTTCTCCCCCGAGTTATTCTTCGTCAGTGCTTGTACGGAGGCACATCCCAGTATACTAGACGCCGCCGATGGCCGTGTTCCGCATCAAACTGCGCCGAGCAGGGAACTCGCGCAGGATAGCTGCCGGGCTAGCGAGGACAGCGACGGCAGCTCAGTCGCGCGGCCAGACCTACCCGCGTCGGGTGTGCTGGAGTCTGCGGAACGCATATACTGACTAACAGGGGATACTCGTTGGCGAGAGGAGCAGACCTCCTTTCTGAAGAAAAGGCAACTACCATGAATGATTTCGTCCAGCTCCACTCCGGCATGAATATAAGGACGGCTCTCCAGATGTCCTTATGCGGCTTACTCATAGGCGTAGGCGTTGTCACCTGGATCTTTTTGCCTGATTCCCTCTCCGCCTGGAAACCCGTGGGAATCGTCATCTCCGTTGCTGCCGCCGTGGGTGAATTTATCATCCTCATGCGCAGCTCCAAGCACGAAAGCAACAATGATATTGTGCAGCACGCCTACGGATTCGACCCTCTTGACGGCGAATTCTACAAGCGCAACCAGGCATTTGTGGACCAGGCCCTCAAATTCGCTCAGCCCGGCGAATACCAGCTGAGCCTGGTGGACGCCGAGAGCGGGGAAAACCGCCAGTTCGTAGCCGTAGTGGACCCCACGCAAACCATGCGCCTGTATGAGGGCGACACGCCGAGCGACATCAATATCGTCGAGCCCCAGCCGCGCGAGCAGTAATCGAAGTTCCGGCACAGCGCCCACGACGCTACCCGCTTCAAATCCCCTAGCGTCACACCGAACGTACTTGCAGCCCCCTCACTCTTGGCCTTGGCTATTGAGGGCAGTTCGCTGTATAATAGGTCTATTCTCTGTGCGAGCGCGCCGTCTGAGGCGTAATCTTGCTCCTCCAAAATCCTTTTTATCCTTTTCCCTAGGGATCAGTGCGCCCTCAGTGAGAAAGCAAGAGATGCGGAAGGCCCGAGCCGGGCAGGGAACAGCGAACTGACAGAAATGAGGACCATATGAAGTACACGAAACTTGGGAGCTCAGAGTTGACCGTCTCCCGCATCTGCATGGGGTGTATGGGCTTTGGTGACCCCCAGGCCGGGCAGCACCACTGGACCTTGCGCGAAGAGGAGTCGCAGGCCGTCATCAAGCAGGGCCTGGAGGCCGGTATCAACTTTTTCGACACGGCCTCCGCCTACCAGGGCGGCTCCAGCGAGCGCTTCCTGGGCCGGGCCCTGAAGGACTTCACCAAGCGGGAGGACGTGGTTGTGGCCACTAAGTTCATGCCCCGTTCCGCCGACGACATGGCAGCCGGTGTCTCGGCAGGCGAGCACATCCGCCGGTCGCTGGATGCCAGCCTGGAGCACCTGGGCATGGACTACGTAGACCTGTACATCTACCACATGTGGGACTACCAGACCTCCATGGAGGAGGTTCTGGCCGGGCTGGACAGCGTGGTGCGCGCCGGCAAGGCCCGCTACATCGGCATCTCCAACTGCTACGCCTGGCAGCTGGCCCAGATTAACGCCCTGGCAGGGGCTGAGGGCTTTCCCCGCTTCGTGTCCGTGCAAGGTCACTACAACCTGATCTTCCGCGAGGAGGAGCGCGAGATGGTCCCCCTGTGCCGCAAGGACAACATCGCCCTGACCCCCTACAGCGCCCTGGCTGCTGGCCGCCTGTCCAAGCGGGCCGGGCAGAGCTCGGAGCGACTGAAGGAAGACGCGTACGCCAGGTCCAAGTACGACAAGACCCACGACCAGGACCAAGTGATTATCGACCGGGTGACCCAGCTGGCCGACCGCCTGGGAGTAAGCATGACCGAGGTCTCCCTGGCCTGGCTCCTCACCAAAGTCACCTCCCCGGTAGTAGGCATGACCAAGCCCAGCCACATCGAAGGCGCAGTCAAAGCCGTAGACCTAGAGCTGAGCCCCGAAGACATCGCCTGGCTAGAGGAGCCCTACCTCCCCCACGCCCTAGTAGGTCTCATGGCCGAAAACAAGGCCTGAGTCACTCAAAAGCGCAAGCAATCTACCGGAGAAGCAGCAAACTAGCCACTTCTCCGGCGCGCTTTCTCATGCTGTGCGTCGATAAAGTAGGTCCCGATTCAAAGCCCCTGTGCTAGACGAGATCCTAGCAACAGCAAAGTCTGCTTCAGTCACTACCCCCTAATACGCGCAACCTCAGAATTGGTCGCACATGGTGCCAGTGATGGCACAAGCCTTGCGGTTCATCTCTTTGCGGTACTCGGGATCAGTGTCGTAACGCTGCTTTTTTTGGCGACCTTCCTGACAGTAGGAATCGCAGAGCGAATCAATATCAGGAGCGGGAGCGGGAGCGGGAGCGGGAGCGGGAGCGGGAGCAGCAGGAGCTGCGGGGGCAGACGAGCGACTGTAGGCCTTGCTAGTACTAGAAGAAGAATTGCTATTGGCCCCACGCTGAGCCTGAGCTGCGGCCGCTTGCTCAGCAGCGGCCTGAGCTGCTTGAGCTGCCTCAGCTGCCTGCCGGTCAGCTTCTTCCTTTGCGCTCTTCGAGTTGTTGACAGCTTTAATTTGCTCTTCTATCGCTTGGACAGCCTTATGCTGCTCATCCACACTCGCCTTATTCTTACCCTGCACGGCCTTGGCTTGGTCCAGAGCAGTCTTCAACGCGTCACGAGTGGCATTGTCAGCCACCTGACCATCAGTCGCAGCCAAGAGCTGGTCACCATCACCAATTGTTTTGTTCAGACGGCTCTTGGCAGTCTTATCAATATCAGCTTGAATGGTTCTGCCCGCATCTGACAGCTTGGCAGACTGGGATTTAATGGTTTTAGTCTGAGTATTGATGGCACCCGTTGTCTTGTCCAGATCCTCCCGGGAAGCTGAAGCGTCACAAGATACACTATGCCCGGCAGTCTTGAGCGTCTTGTCGGCGGCAGCGAGCTCGTCCTTGTAAGAAGCTAGGACCTTGCCGTCAGAAACATCAGTGTCGGTAGTGGTTTGAGCCAGCTTACTGGCGTCAGCAAACTTGGTCTTAAAATCGGAACGAACTGAGGAGAACGTCTTTTGCGTATCTGCACAAGCGGTCTGCGCCTGCTGGTGACCGTATGCACGGTAGCCAAACAATCCTCCCAAGCACAAGGCGACAAGTACGATGACTGCCAGCCCAATCAGCAGGAAGCGCTTGTGCCCTTTCGCCTGAACGGCCTCGGCTTCTTTACCCATGCTCGCAGATATATGGTCGTTGTTGTTCATAATCCCCTACAGCCTATCCCCTAATTCTCATATTCTTCGCAGTTACCGTTATAGCAGCTAGCATCCCTAACCATTGGCTGGATGCAAAAACGGAAAATCCGCGGCTTCCAATCGCTGGAATGCCGCGGATTTCACTACTCTGCTGGGGTACCTGGACTCGAACCAAGAATGGATGAACCAGAATCACCTGTGTTGCCAATTACACCATACCCCAATGGACTCGTAAGCGCTGCTTGGTGCAGCTCCTACCAGACCGTCGTACCCCCGACCGGATTTGGACCGGTGTTGGCGCCGTGAGAGGGCGTAGTCCTAGACCGCTAGACGACGGGGGCTTACCTATTCGCCGCGCCGTAACCCGGTTCAATGGGTCACGAACACAACGAATAGAAGTATATGTTACGCAAGGTGCTTACGCAAGTTGCTCAGCCGCCGGAGTGTCGTATCCTTGCCGATGATTTCCAAGGATTCGAAGAGCGGAGGTGAGACCCTACGGCCCGAAACCGCTACTCGCACAGGGCCAAAGGCCAGGCGGGGCTTGTAACCGCCCTCGTCGACCAGGGCCTGGGTCAGGAGCTCGTGCAGGTGATCGGTGGTCCAATCGCCGTCAGCTACCGGCGAAAGCGCCTGTTCAGCCAGCTCCAGCACAGCGGGCGCAGACTCCTTGAGCTGCTTGCGGGCGTCTGGATCGGGCTCCAGGTAGTCCTCCTGGCTCAAAAGGGAGCCTATCATGCCGGACACCTCGCCCAGGAGCCGCACGCGGGGCTGCACGAGGGGGGCCGCAGCGCTCAGCACTTCCCGCTCGCGGGGGCTCAGCTCCTCCCAGCTGTCGGTAGAAACCACGCCGTCGCGCTGCAAGTAGGGCAGGGACCGGTTCAGGAAGTCTTGGGGCTCCAACATGCGAATGTGCTCAGCGTTGATAGCTATGGCCTTGTCGATGTCGAAGTGGGCCGGATTGGCCTTCACTTGGCGGATGTCGAACTTCTCGACCATCTCGTCCATGGAGAACACGTCGCGGTCCGGGCCAATAGACCAACCGAGCAGGGCCAGGTAGTTGAGCAGGCCTTCGCGGATGAAGCCGTGCTCCCGGTGGAGGAAGAGGTTGGACTCAGGGTCGCGCTTGGAGAGCTTCTTCTTGCCTTCGCCCATCACGTAGGGCATGTGGCCAAAGAGTGGCATCTCCTGGGCGATGCCGAGCTCAATCAGATAGCGGTAGAGCACCACCTGGCGGGGGGTGGAGGAGAGTAGGTCCTCGCCGCGCAGGACCACGTTAATGCGCATGAGCGCGTCGTCCACCGGGTTGGTCAGCGTGTAGAGGGGGTCGCCGTTGGGGCGCACAATCACGTAGTCGGGCACCGAGCCAGCCTTGAACTCAATGCGGCCGCGAATCAGGTCGTCAAAGGCAATGTCCTCGTCTGGCATCTTAATGCGCAGGGCTGGCTTGCGGCCTTCAGCGCGGAAAGCGGCCCTTTGCTCCTCGCTCAGATTCCGGTCGTAACCGTCGTAGCCAAAGGCCTTGGGGCGGCCAGCGGCCAGGTTGCGGGCCTCAATCTCCTCAGCCGTGGAGTATGACTCATAGGCGTAACCGGCTTGCAGGAGCTTGGCTGCCACATCCTGGTAAATATCGCCGCGCTCGGACTGCCGGTAGGGCGCGTCCGGGCCGCCCACTTCCACTCCCTCGTCCCAGTCCAACCCCAACCAGCGCAGGGCGTCCAGAATCTGCTGGTAGCTCTCCTCGCTGTCTCGGGCCGCATCCGTGTCTTCGATGCGGAAAATCAGCTTGCCGTGGGAATGCCGGGCCTGGGCCCAGTTGAAGAGGGCCGTACGCACCATGCCTACGTGCGGGGTGCCCGTTGGTGAGGGGCAGAAGCGCACGCGCAGGTCAGACGGGAGTTCGGGTTTCGCATTATTGTCTTGCTCTTGACTCATACACCCTATTGTGCCCCGGCAACCCGACGTTCGCGGGGGTCGGCTTGGGCGTCTTCAGCCTCGCGCCTGTTCCTGCTCGCGCTCCTTGCTGTAGTGCTCGGGAATGAAGCGGGTCTGGTCATGCAACTTGGACCAAATTACTGGCTCACCGGCCTCTAGCGAGCGCGGCACGTCGATAATGCGCTGGTTGGAAGAACCCCTGAACTGCAGGAGCGTATTTTTCTCAGTTTCGATGTAGCGCCCGTCTACCAGCACGTCCACGTACGAGAGCAGCTCGGACTTGTCGGGCGTCTCCCCCGGGCGCATGAGCTCCTCCCAGGTGTAGCCGGTCCAGCACCAGATGTCCTTGCTGTGCCCGAATTCGCGGCGGATGCGCTGGGAGAGCTGCAGAAGCATGGGCGTGTTGAGCAGGGGCTCGCCGCCCAAGTAAGTAATGCCCTGCACATACGAGAGGGAGAGGTCTTTGATGATTTGGTCCTCCAGCTCCTGCGTGTAGGGATGGCCTGCTTGGAAGTCCCAGATGGAGGCGTTGTAGCAGTTTTCGCAGCGGAAGGGGCAGCCGGAGACGTAGATAGAGCAGCGGATGCCTTCGCCGTCGGTCATGACCAGGCGCTTATAGTCGGCCACAATGCCCCGGCTGAGCTGGCGCCCGTCCCACTGCCCGGCCTTGGGATTGTTGGTCAGGGGGCTGGGGACGCTGGGTCCTCGGCCGGTCTCGCCCGCCGCAAAATCCCTGTGCGAATGCTGAGTTGCCACAAACCCTTGGGTCATAGCTCTACCGCTCCTTTTCTTGGATCCACGCCGGAAGGCACTACTACTAACTGCGTCGCTGACCAGCTTGCCCAGCTTCCCGGCTGACCCCAGCTTGCCCCTGCCCCATCTGCCCCGACATAGCAATCGCGGGCCGCCGACCTTGCGTCAGCAGAACCCGCGACTACTTCATTTCATATTCACCATCTGCACGCTCGAACTGCTAGCGCTCTGCCAGGCTCACTCGGCCTTGTCGTCGAACCACTCCTTGGAGGAGCCGTCCTGCAGGACCACATGACCAGTCTGGCCTTCCATATGCTTGACACGGTGGGCAATTTCCTCGTGGCGGCCGTGAACCATGGGACGCTGGACGGGGTTGCCCAGGTAGCCGCAGGTGCGCTTGGTTACGTTGCACTTCTCGGGGTCGTCATTGCCGCACTCGGGGCACTTGAAGCCCTCTTCGGTGGGCTCGAAGTCGCCCTCGTAGCCGCAGACAAAGCAGTGGTCGATGGGCGTGTTGGTGCCCAGGTAGCCAATGCCAATGTCGTAAGCGTAGTCCCAGACTGCTTCCAAGGCCTTGGGATTGGCCTGGAGGGAGGGGAACTCACAGTAGTTGATGAAGCCACCCGAAGCCAAGTAGGGGAAGTCGCGCTCGTAGGAGAGCTTCTCCATGGGGGTGGGGCGCAGCCAGACTGGGTAGTGGAAGGAGTTGGTGTAGAAGTCATGGTCGGTCACGCCTTCGACCTCGCCGAACTTCTCCTTGTCGAGCCTGCAGAAGCGGTCAGTCAGGGATTCCGCGGGTGTGGAGTAGACCGAGTAGTGGTAGCGCTCAGCCTTCTCCCACTGCTTGCACAGCTGGCTCATCCGGCGCACGATGGACAGGGCGAACTCTTTGCCCTCCGGGTCCCAGGAGTGATCCTTCATCCAGCCCTTGCCGAAGAAGACGGACGTAGCTTCGTACAGGCCAATGTAGCCCAGGGAAATGGTGGAACGCGAGTTGCGGAAGAGCGTGTCCACTGAATCGGTGGGCTTCAAGCGGCCAAAAGCGCCGAACTGGTAGAGGGTAGGCGCGTTGATAGGCGTGGCCTGCTTGCAGCGCATAATGCGGAATTGCAAGGCGTGGTGGGCCACTTCCATCCGCTGGTCAAAGAGCTTCCAGAAGCGATCCTTGTCGCCGCGAGATTCCAGGGCGATGCGCGGAATATTCACCGTCACCACGCCCAGGTTCATGCGGCCCTCTTCCTCGTCTTCGCCAGTTTCGGGGTTGATCCAGCCCTGGAGGAAGGAGCGGCAGCCCATGGGCGCCTTGAAGGAACCGGTAATCTTGACCAGGTTCTCGTAGAAGACCACATCCGGGTACATGCGCTTGGTGGAGCACTCGAGCGCCAGCTGCTTCATGTCGTAGTTGGGGTCACCCTCGTCTGCATTCAGACCGTGCTTGATGGTGAAGACCAGCTTGGGGAAGATGGCGGTGTGGCGATCCTTGCCCAGGCCGCGGATACGAATTAGGAAGATGGCGCGCTGAATTTCCTTGGCGAACCAGGATGTGCCCAGGCCAAAGCCGACCGTCACGAAGGGGGTCTGTCCGTTGGAGACGCGGTTGGAGTTAATCTGATACTCCATGGTCTGCATGGCATCGTAGATGGCCTTGCGGGTCAAAATCTTGGCGTAAATCTGGCGCTGGCGCACAATGGCGGGCGCATCCAAGTCGAAGGGTGCGTCCTCGCCCAGGGTAGGGCGGTCTTCCAGGTGGAGCCAGTCGGACTCGCGGGCCTTCAAGCCGCGAACCACTTCTTTGGCAATCTCAATGGGCTCTTCGTCTGGCAAAACGGCCTCAGCCATCTTGTAGTTCTTCTCGTAGTCCAGCTTGGCGTACTTTTCCAGCATTTCGTCGGCGCGATTCACGGTCTGGCCGCCGTACTGGGAGCCCGCAATATCCTTGATAATCTGAGTAATTTGCGTGGCAGCCGTGCCGATGGACTTGGGGGAGTCCATCATGGCGTTGCCCAGCTCGAAGCCGTGCTCCAGCATGTCGCCAAAGTCGGGCAGGGAGCAGTTGGTCTCAGCTGTGAAGGGCGAGTAATCAGCGTCGTGGAAGTGAATGTCACCCTTCAGGTGGGCGTTGGCCACATCCTTGGGCAGCATTTTCAGGGCCGAAGCCTTGGAAACCGCACCAGCCAGGAGGTCACGCTGGGTGGCGTAGACGTTGGCGTCCTTGTTGGCGTTCTCGCGCACCAGGGACTCGTCCTTGGAGGTCAGCCGGTGAACGGCCTCGTTCACATCGGTGGCCTTGGCGCGGTCGATGTCGCGGTTCAGGCGGTACTCGGTGTAGGCGCGGGCGATGTTGTAATAGTGAGCGTTCACCAAGGCGTGCTCTACCAGGGTCTGAATATCTTCAATCTTGACCGGGTTGGTGTAGCGGTCGTGAATTTCTGACTGCACAGCCAGGGCCATAGCGCGAATCTGCTGCTTGACCTCAGGGTCCACTTCAACGTCAGCATCCTTGAACGCAGCTTCAACAGCGTTCATAATGTTCACGGGGTCGAAGTCAACGATTCGCCCATCGCGCTTCTCAACCAGGATGCCATCGGTAGCATCGGACGCCGCAGCAGTCTCGCTACGTGTCGGCTCAGTCATCACCTGCGTATCCATATCGCTCGTTCCTCCAGCGGGCCAAAAGCCCTTCTCAACCCGCGTAACTACGCTCATGTTGTTTGTTTTGCTCCTTAAGCTTACCACGAGAAAACACAATATCTAGGGTCACGGAGAAATATCATCACTATATCTAGTTCTTCGCCCCAGAGAGTGAGTACGACGAATAAACAAAAAAGTTCTTTCCCCCAAACAATCGGCTCTGCCACAAGGAAAGTGTCAGCAGAAGGTTCAAAAGGTACACAGACAACACGCGCGCGGGCCGACGACACGCCGTCCGATGTCGAGACCACCCCCCTATCGACCCGTGCCCACCCACTTCCTGGCAGCATAAGCGCAATCTCCTAGGACTCTCTTATACTGGCAGTAGCTTCGCGCGGTTGGTGGCAGCAGCCGCGTCCAGACATGAATACGATAGCGCTCTACCCAGTAAGCGGGAGCGAGCGCTAGCGATTCGAGACATCGCGCGGGCTCCTCACCTTCCCGTCCAGCGGCTCGACATCGCGCCAACGTGCATTTGAGCACGGAAAGCAAGGTGATTGGCAGATGAGCATAGTAGGCGATATTCCAACAGAGCAGGGGCCCCAGCAGACCGGCGTTCGGCAGGTATTGGGCTGGCTGACCAAGGCCTTGGCCCTGGCTAGCGCAGGAGCATTGACGCTCTCCCTAGCCGCCTGCGGAAAGGCCGGCAGCACAAACCAGGCGAGCCAAAATTCCGAGAGCGCCGACGAAATTGCTTTCATGCTGGATTGGACCCCCAACACCAACCACGTCGGCATCTACGTAGCCCAGGAGCAGGGCTACTACAAGGACGCGGGCGTCAAGGTTAAGATCCTGCCCACCGCCCAGGCCGGAGCCGAGACCTCCGTCGAGAACGGCGTGGCGGACGTGGGCTTTTCCAAACTGAGCAACCTGGCCGCCTTCAACGCGAAAGGCTCCCACCTACAGCTGGTCTTCAACCTGGGCCAGCACTCCATCGCCCGCTGGTGCTCCCTGGCCTCGCGGACCGACATTGCCACCCCTAAAGACTTCGACGGCAAGACGTTCGTGAGCTTCGGCTCGGCCGAGCAAACCGCCGTGGTCCAGGCCATGATTCGCAATGCAGGCGGCAAGGGCGACTTCAAGCGCGCCACCTCCGGCACCAACACCTTCGCCACCCTGACCAGCGGCAAGGGCGATTTCGCAGGCTTTTACGTCACTTGGGAGGGTGTCCAATCCGACCTCAAGGGCCCCAAGCTCCACTGCTTCGTCCAGTCCGACTGGGGAGTTCCCGGCAACCCCGACCAAACAGGATTCGCCGTCAAAGCCTCCTGGCTCAAGGACTCCAAGCACCGCCAGGCCCTCAAAAAATTCGTGCAGGCCACCAAGCGTGGCTACGCCTGGTCCCTGGCCCACCCCGACCAGGCCGCCAAAATTCTGGTCAAGCAGACTCCCACGGCCCACATCGACCCCCTGCAAGCCAGCACATCTATGGATCGCATCGTCAAGGATGGCTACTGGACCGCCGGGCCCGGGCAGACCAGCATCTCCGGCGCCGTCAACATGCAAGATGCCCAGACCTACCTGGACTTCCAATACCAGGCCGGCTCCTACCAGGACGGCAAGGGCAAGCCCCTGCAGCGAGCGCCGCAAGCCAGGGATCTGTGGACTGACGAGTTCGTCAAATGACCCCACAAACCTCCTCTCCGCAAACACGGTCCAGCCCCCAGCAGCCAGCTGCAGTCGGTCGCGTCCCTTCCAGTCGCCGCCCTGCCCACCGCCCTGCTCGCCACATGCTCCGCCGCCTCTTGGCTCCCCTGCTGGCCCTGGCGGCCCTGCTGGCCCTCTGGCAGGCTTGGGTCTCCTGGGGAGGCATATCCGAGCGGGTGCTCTCCTCCCCCAGCCAGATTGCCCAAGCCACGCTCGACACCTGGCCCGACCTGATGGAAGCCACTAGCATCACGGCCCTCGAGGGGTTCCTGGGCTTCCTCCTGGCCACCGGACTGGGCCTGCTCCTGGGCATCGGCCTCTACTGCTGGCAGACCTTCCACGACGCTTTCTACCCGCTCATCGCCGCCGCGCAAATGGTGCCGCTCATCACGATTGCGCCGCTCTTTATTATCTGGTTCGGCTTCGAGCCCGTGGGCAAGGTGGTCATCGTCGCAGTCTTCGGCCTCTTCCCCATCGCCATCCAGACCTACCGGGGGCTCAAAGCCGTGCCGGGCTTTTACCAGGACGTGGCGCTCACCTGCGGGGCCACGCGCGCTTGGACCCTCTGGCACGTCAAGCTGCGCGTGGCTGCCGGGCAAATGTTCTCCGGCCTGCGTATTTCCGCCGCCTACGTGTTTGCCACGGCCTCCACAGCCGAATATTTGGGCGCGCAAAACGGCCTGGGCATTTGGCTCCAGTCCGCTTTTAATTCCTTCCAGACCCCGCTGATTTTCTCGGCCACGCTGGTGATTGTCGTTTTGACGGCAATTCTCCTGGGCCTCATTGCCCTGGTGGAGACCCTGACCATCGGCGGCACGGACGAGAGCTTGTTCCAGGCTGACGAATAGGGAAAGTCCTGGCCCACTGTGGGGCGGAAACTACCGCTCCCGGGCAAGAACTGCGCAGCGAGCAAATTGTTCCACCCAATTCACAATAATCTGCCATACTAGTAGGTGTTAGCATTCGGCCGGCTCAGTGAAGGGGCAGGCCGCACATAGCGATCGAAGATGGTCGAGCGAATAAGGAAGTGGCGTATGACGCAATTCAACGAAGACCCGCAGGAGGCTGGAGGGCCCAGCAACCCTTCAAATCAGCAGGGAACTACAGGCAACCAAGCCGTGTCAAACGAGCAGGCACCCGCCTTCGGTCAGCAGGCAAGTAACCAGCAGGGGCAGGCACCACAAACACCTCAGGCGCCTCAAGCACCTCAGGCCCAGCCGCAAATGCCTCAGGCACCACAAGCCCCACAAGCTCAGCCTCAGCCTCAGTACGGCCAGGCAGCGCCAGTGCAGGGCTATGGGCAGCCAGTGCAACAGCCACAGCCAACCTACGGTCAAGGCGCGCCGCAGCCCCAGTACGGCCAGCAAACCCAGTATGGTCAGCCGCCCGTCGCTCAGCCCAGCTACCCCCAGGTGGCACCCGTATTCAATGGGCAGATGGGCGAAAATGGCCAGCCCGTACTCACCCAGCCCTGGTATGGCATCTCCTTCATCGCAGCTATCAAGCGCTTTTTCACCAAGTACGCCGACTTCAGCGGCCGCGCTTCCAAGGGCGAGTTCTGGTGGTCCATCCTCTTTATTTTCTTGGTGTCCGTAGTCTTGGGCATCATCACCGCACCCCTGCACAGTACGGATGTGAGCAACATCGTTGGCTACATTTGGGACCTGATAGTGCTCGTTCCCGTACTGGCCGTTACTACCCGCCGCGTGCACGATGCCAATATGTCTGGCTGGTGGACAGCTCTACCCGCTGTCCTCTTCATTGGCGGAGCGGCCATAGCCTCGAACGTTGCCTCGGGCATTGACCCCGACATTATTATGAACCAAGATGTCACAGCTATGGACCCCTCCCAGGTCATGACCATGGGTTGGAGCGGCATGGCTGCTTTTGCCGGGCTGATTATCTGGATCATCTTCGGTGTTCGTGCTTCCAACCCACAGGGCGCTCACTTCGACAAGAACATCCCCTCGCAGCCCATGCAGCCCATGCAGTGACGCGCGAGACATGAGCGGCCAGCAGGAGTGACAGCCGCTCACAAATCAGGGTGGTTGGTCAGTATATAAGCTGACCAACCACCCTGATTTCGTTTGTACTGCTACTGCTTGCGCATATCCTCCACGCCGTGTACCCGTCCGAGGAGGGCTGGTATGCGACTAGGCAACTGAGCCAGCCCTAAAGCTCTACTGGCGTCTTGTTCGGATCCTCGGGCACATGGGCGAACTTAGCTTGCAGGGCCTCACGGCTCTTGCGCTCGTCCTCCTCCTTGGCCTTGCGCTGCGCCTCTTCGGGGTCCCAAAGCAGGTCCGCCTGGTGCTGCTCCCACTCCTCTTTCGCCGCAGAGCCCAGGATCCGCGCCAAGCTCGTCAGCCCATCATCGCCCGGCTCCAGCTTGAGGAGCTCCAGCAGAAGGTCGTCGCCCAGATAGCAGCGAGGAATCTCTAAGCGCTCATTGAACTCATTGACCACGAGCAAGATGGGCAAGGCCGCGCGCACCCGCTCAGGGCCCGCTCCCACAGCCTGCCCGAGGGCAGCTCCCAACTGGATAGAGGCCGCCAACCGCTGGGCGATAATGGCCGGATCGACCGACGCTTCCACCTCTTGCGGGCACCAAGTCGCCAGGGCTGCCTCTACTACCTGCTGGGCCTGCTGGCTCTCAGCCTCACTCCAGCCGGCCTCCAAGCGTTCTACCGCCTGCTGGACCTGGTCAAAGTCCACCGTCCGCGAGAACCCTGCCAAGCCATCGTAGGCATCATTAGCTGCCAGCAGGGCTTCCACTATCTCCTGCGGGCGTCCGGGAATCTCATCGGCCCCCTCGTACACAAACTCAGCGTCCGGGATGGTCACATCGAGCCCAGTCATCAGCCGGGCCAAGGCGCGAGTGAGGCGCACCTGCAAGTTTTCGCCGTATTTCGCGTCGTTGTCCAGCTGGGTGGCATCGGTCAGGGGCCACAGCTCAATCAGCTGCGCTCCCGCCTGCCCGGCTCCCTGCATCTCGTCTACCTGCGCCAGCTGAGCATTCATCTGGTTATCACTTTCGAGTGTCATACGCCCTCCTTGGCCTGATGGGTGATTGCGTCTGCGGACCTGCCACAATCCCAACGTCTATAGCCCATCATAGGCCATCTTAGGGCCTACTGGACTCCACCTGCGGGGTCCGCATATGTGATACCCAACACCTTTTGCGTACTGGAGTCGAAGGTGATGGACGTGATTGAGGCCAGAGCCGCGTGCCTTAAGAACATATTGTGCTCGGGCCTGCCGGTCTCCAACAGGTGGCGGAGGGTCCAAATGGGCGACTCGTGGCTGACGACCAGAATCTGCTGACCCGGATAGCGCGCGACTTGCTCGTAGGTAAAGTCGGTCATCCGGCTGGCAATGGACCGGTAGGACTCCCCCCAAGACGGCTTCATCAGGTTCGTCAGGAGCCGCCAGTTCCCGTCGCGCCAGAGGGCTCCATCGCCCCGGCCTATGCGCTTGCCCCGAAAGTTGTTGCCGGCCTCAATCAGCCGCTGGTCAAACTGCACGCTCAGCGGCTTCTCCTGCCGGACTCGCCGGGCCTGGTTGACGGCCTGGCAGACGATGTCCGCAGTCTCTTTTGTGCGGTCCAAGGGCGAAGAGTAGATGGCTGCCAGCGACTGTGTGGCGGGGTTCTCGGCTACGAACTGGGCCGTAGCCTGGGCCATCCGCACCCCGCGCTCAGACAGGTGAAATCCCGGCAGGCGCTCGTAGAGGACGTGCTCGGGGTTGTAGACCTGCCCGTGGCGAACAAAGTGAATCGTCGTAGCTGGCAAAAGCTGCTCCTTTTTATCTTGTGAACGCTCACAAATACTGCCAACGTTCAGCGTGTCGTCGTCTCAATCAACTAAAGTTTTGCACGGATTGCTTAAGGCCACAAGTCACATCCAATCCATCTGCCGTCTTTCTCAACTCACCCCGCTGGTGAAAGGAATCTGATGCCCAGCCAGGTCATCGCCGCCGTTAAAGAGGCAGGCCACCGCATTTTAGGCGGTTACGCAGAACTCTTGCACATGCCAGGTACCGCCCGTTACGCCGTGGGTGCCGTCATCGCGTCCATGCCAGCCCCCATGGTAGGCATGACCATCACCATTTCGGTGCAGCACTCCTATGGCTCTTACTCGCTCGCAGGCGCTCTGACCGCCACCCAAGCCATTTCCATGGCCGTAGTGGGCCCTGTCCTGGGCAAGTTGGTCGACAAGTTCGGCCAGCGCCGCACCGCCATCCCCACCATGATCGTCTGGATGGTCGCCGCCGCCAGCCTGATTACCGCCATCACCCTGCGCGCCCCAGCCTGGGTGCTCTACTGCCTGGCGCCGTTCATGGCCGCCATCCCGCCTTGGGGAGCTATGAGCCGCCGCCGCTGGACCATGCTTTTGAAGGGCGACCGCGTCCGCACTGAGCGGGCCCTGTCCCTGTGCGGCGTGTTCGACGAAGCCATGTGGGTGGTGGGCAACCCCCTGGCCTCGATTCTGGCCGTCTACTCGGGAATCCTGGCCTTCGCCTTCACCGGTGCCTGCGTGCTCATCGGCGCCATCATGTTCCTGGGAGCCATGGGCACCGAGCCGCCCTCCCAGAGCGAGCTGGCCCGCCGCGAGGGCATTACCCGCAAGGAGTACCGCGCCAAGCAGGAGGCCCTCCAGGCCGAGCTCCAGGGCGCCAAAGGCAAGTCCTCCTTCTGGAGCGCCGGCCTGATTGCCGTGTGTGTCACCTGGTTCGGCCTGGGTGCCTTCCAGTCCGCGGCCTCCATCTCGATTATTTCCTTCGCCACCGAGCAGGGCATGAAGCAGATGACCGGCTTCGTTTTCGCCTGCTTCTCCTTCTCCTCCCTGATTGGCGCCCTCCTGTACGGGGCCAAGAGCTGGACGATTCCGCTGTGGAAGCGCTTCTACTTCTGCCTGCTCGTGGTCAACTTGGGCATTGCCTCCTTCCTCTTTGCCCACAATTTGTGGACGATCATGATCATCTACCTGCTCATCGGCGTCTGCCAGTCCCCCACCTGGATCAACGGCAACCAGCTCATGCTCCACCTGGTGCCGCCCATCCGCTTTACCGAGGGCATGGCCTGGCTCAACGCCATGAACTCCATCGGCTCCTCCGCGGGCTCAGCCATAGCGGGCGTGTTCATTGACCACTACGGCTCCCGCGGCGGCTTCGGCGTGGTCTCGACCCTGGCCCTGACCAGCCTGCTGATTGCCTTCGTGGGCTTCAAACAGATTCGCACCTCCACCGAGCAGCCCGACTTAACGCTCCTGTCAGCCTAAGCGCTCCTGTCAGCCTGAGCGCCCTGCCGGAAGCTCATTCCTGCATACGTTCGCAAGGCTGGGCCCGGTCTGGCGGCCGCGCAAATGGGTGAATATGGCAAGAAGAACGCACTTTTGGTCCGGCTTGCACATGCCTTGCTGTAACATGCCACTGTGCGAAAACTGATTCAACAGCTGGCGAAGTTCGGTGTCGTAGGTGTGATTGCCTTCATCATCGACATTGGCGTGATGAACCTCATTATTCACTTCCATGTGAGCAACATCATCGCCTCCACCGTCTCCTTCCTCGTCTCCCTGGCCTTCAACTACCTGGCCAGCATGAAGTACGTCTTCACCCACCGCGACGACATGGCCCGGTGGATGGAAGTGGTGGTGTTCTTCGTCTCCTCCGCCATCGGCCTGGGCATCAACGAAGTGGTCATCTGGCTAGGCACCTCCATGCTCCCAGCCAACGCCATCTCCACCATGCACGCCAAGTACGTGCTCTACTCCAACGGTGCCAAAATCGCTGCCACCGTCATCGTGGCTATTTGGAATTTCATCATCCGCAAGTGGCTCCTAGACGCACCAGCGCCGGGCAAGGCCAGCTCGCAGACCTCCTTCGCCCACCGCTTGGGCGCTTTCTCCCTGACCCACCGTCCCTTCGGCTGGAAGTGAGGGCCAGCAGGCACTAGGCTAGGAGTGGAAGGCCCGACCGGCCTCGGCGCTCCCCTTTGAGAGCCCGAAACCGGCAGCGGGACAGCTTTTCTAGGGAAGGAATACTATGCCTGTTATTCACACACACGTCAGCACCTCGCTCAGCCAGGAGCAGCGTGAGCACATCAAGGCCGCCTACGGCAAGGCCATCGCCGCCGTGCCCGGCAAGTCGGAGACCTGGCTTATGTGCCCCTTCGAGTCCGACATGCCTATCTACTTCGCTGGCGACGACTCCAAGCCCGCCGCCTACGTGGAGGTGAACGTCTTCGGCTCCAACGTGCCACGTTCGGCCTGGGAGCAGCTGACACAGTCGATTATGCAGACCCTGGACCAGGAGCTGGGCATCCCCGGCGACCGCATCTACATCCGTTACACCGCCACCACCGACTGGGGCTGGAACGGCTCCAACTTCTAGTCCGCGTCGCGTTCGCGGGGCGGGAGCTGGTTGCTGGGGCGTTTGTGGGCTGGTTCTTTGCCCCGTGTGCGTTTATGCTGTAAACGAGTTGCTTTCATTATAGTTGCAGCGTTTGCGGTGCTTGTGGCATCTGGTTGCGTTGACATACCGGGCTGGCGCAGGCTGCGCTGGTGTAGGTGGGCTTTGCGTAGGCTGCGCCATAACCATAGGCTGGCCAGTAGAATGACACTACCCCAGATGAGAGCCCACCAAGGAAAATCAGGGATAGTGGGTTTAGCCGTGGCGGCTTGCCTGGCTTTCTGCGGGGTGGGGTAAATACGCTGGCCCGTCACGAAAATACGCTGCGTATTAATACCCAGGGGCGTACACGTCACCAACGTCACCAGATCCTGACCCTCAACCGGTTTCAAACTCCTCGTCTGATCAGGGTCCACCACCTGGGTTTTGATCACCTGGTAGGTGACCACATGGTTAAAACTGGAGATCGTGAACTGGTCCCCTGCTTTGACTTGGTCCAAATGCGTAAACATCGTCGCCTGCGCGAGTCCCCGATGCCCAGTCAGTACAGCGTGCGTGCCCATACCCCCTACCGGCAGGCTCGTACCCTCTAAATGCCCTATACCTTGTAGGAGCGTATCATCACCAGTCCCATGATAGACGGGCAAGTCCAGGCGGATACTAGGGATCTGAATACGAGCCATCAACCCATGCCCCGCGTCCAACGCCTGCTCATACTGCTCATGCAAACTCTTACCCTCCTTACTGGAGGGCTGGTTCGTGTTCGCCCGATAGGAGGCACCCGCATGCAACGCCTGATTATAGGCTTGAGCCAAAGCAATCTGCTGCCGGTCTTCCTTCGCTGAAGCCTGCCTAGTGTCAGGCACACCGTGAGCAATCAACCGTGACTGCTCATACTGCGCCACCCAAGACGCTGCCGACGGATACAATAACGCGCTTATCCCCGCCACCACCAGGACAAACACCAGAACCGCACTCACCCGCTCACCACGCACAAACCGACGAAACCGGCCAGCGTGAGACACCCGACCAGGGGAAGACCTTCGACCAGGAGTGGCAGTGACGGCAGGCTCGGCAGATAGAGCAGGCTTACGGCAGTCTTGTTGCCTGTGCAGTCTCACACGCACCCCCCTCCTCCATCATCCCAGCACGCATACAAGCACCTGGGGGGTTATTCTTTCTCATTTTTGGGGTCAACCACCATCCCAGCACGCACACGGCTACCTGCACGTACCAGCGCACTCGCGCTCAGTGCTCACCCCTACCCCATCCACGCTTCCCCTTGTTGGTCGCATAAGAGTGCAGGAGTCTGGTTGGGTAAGAGAAGATCCAGCCAGGCTCCTGCCAGGAAACCGTGACCCTATACTAGGGGGAAAAAGGCCACGGTAGTATCACACCAGCATCAGCACACTACGAGCATCACTGCCCTGAGTGAGCAGTCTGCCTGCGGATCACCAGGAACAGGGCGCCAGACAGTAGCAAGACACCAGCTACGGTGAGTACGACCAGGCCAGCAGCACCAGTCAACGGTAGAGGAGGCATGTTGTTCTTACTATTCTCAATGGTCACATCCACGCCAGAAGTCACCCCAGTCTTCACCGCTACTGGCGTAAACGCAGCCGCACCCGTGGGTAGCACGTATCCGGTAGGTGCTTGAATCTCCTTCAGCACGTAGCAGCGTTGCGTGGCATCCACCGGAGCGTTCTTCGAATCCGAGACAAACAGGCCAGCAATCTTCACCTTGCCATCCGCGCCCGTCACAAACGACACATCCGAGCCCACTGTTAACGCCGTGCCCGTGGACTGCGCGTTCGAACAATCAGCCGCATACGGGTCTTGAGCCGCGTACACCTCAAACTTCGCACCCGACAAGCCCGTCGCATGATCACCCGAATCAATCTTGCTGATCACCAGGTCACCCCAGTTCTGGTGCACAATCGGGCTCTCCGGAGGGGTGGGCGGGTTCGCAGGAGGCGTCACCGGAGGGGTGACGGGAGGGGTCGCGGACGTATCCGTATCCGAGTACAGGAACGCCTGGTTCGTGACCACACCATTACCCAGCGAGTCCACCACACCCTTAAACGTGACCGTAATCTTCTTACCAGCCTGGGCTTTCAACCACGTCAACCCAGCCTGCGTGAACGACAAGTCCACATCCTGGCCCGTCACCGTCGCCGTATAATTAGCCGCCGGCACCGGCGTACCATCCTCCAGCACGACCGAAGCCACACCCAAACTCTTCAACCTCGAATCCATGGGATCATGCACAATGTAATACTTAAAATTCGCGTTATCCGCCAACTTCGGCACACTCACCGTCACCGGGAACGACGCCACAGACCCCAAACCCAAGCCAGTCTGCTCGCTCACCGTTTTATCAATAGAACCCACACCATTCTTCGGGTACACATTCACATCATAGAGCCAACCCTTCGTATTCCCATGATCAGGAAAAGGAATCGACACCAAAAACGGTTGAGCAATATCCACCACATTCGACGGCCGCTCAGTCTCAGCCACCAAATACAACCCCACCGGCAGGTCAGACACCGTCGCCAGACCACCACCAGCAGTAGTCACCTCCTTCTTACCAGCCGTATCCAACCCATGCACATTAGGAGCCGTACCCAACTGGATAGTCGACGCATTCACAGTATCCACATACGCGGGAGCCGACCACGTTGAAATCATATCCCACGTCTCAGGCTTGGTCATATCCAAACCAGCAACCGGGAACACCGTGAACTTCACCCCATCAATACCAGGAGTACTAATACTCGCACTCCCATCAGGCTCCGCCACAGCATTCGTCCCATTCTGACGCTCATGCTTATGAATAATCAACGACCCCTTCTTCGCTTGATCAATATCACCAAACGAGGGAGTCGAAGGAGCAGCCGAAACCACCCCCACCAAACCAAACGACGCCACCGTGGCAGCCACCAACAGCCCCCCAGCAGCACGAACCACATTACGAACACTCATCACAACTTCTCCTTCTAACAAACAACACTTCCAAAAACCACAACCAACCAGATCCCACCAGTCCCCACCAGCAGCCAGCCAACAGCCAGTCCCCCACCAGCAACCAGCAAGTCAAACCAAACCAGCCAGCCAAGCCAGCAATACCAAGCCAGCTAATCAGCCAGTAGACAGATGGCAGACAGCCAATCAGCCAATCAGCCAAGACAGCCAATCCAACTAGGATGGGCCCTCACGAATCCGGTGAGCACCACACGAACCACCCAGCACCAGCAAAACCATTAACAGGGTTATTAGCAGAGCCGTCGGTAGAACCATCGGACGAGACAACACGGGCACAAGCATGATTTGGTTAGCCACGATGCCTGCCCCTAACCAGACCATCTAAGAGCCTACGAGACCGACCCACACCCAACAGCGAGCCCACCAAAAGCAAGCCCAAACCCAACAACAGGTAAGAGAACACGCTAATACCACCGGTTAAAGGCAGGCCCGGCACCTCATGCTGCACGTTCACAATCTCACCTAAGTCCACACTCGTATGAGACGCGTCAATCGTAAACGGATAGGTTTGCGTCGACAGCACATACCCAGCAGGAGCCTTCGTCTCCTTCAACAGGTACGAGCCAGCAGGCAGGCCAATCACTTTAAACGCCGCGTTCGCCGCATCCACGTCAATGAGATTCGCCTGGCACACGCCACCCGCCGTATTGCAATCCTGCACCAAGTTCAGAGAACTACCAGACACGTCAGCCACCGGAGCACCCGCACTATCCGTAATCCGCCACTCCGAACCCGACAACGGCTTCACACCATCAGAGGTGGGACCAGTAGACTTCTTCCAAGCCACCACGCCAGCCAACAAACCAGCATCAGCAGCCGAACCACTCACCGTATCCGCAGGCAGAGGCACGGCAACTACACCGTTCGCATCCACATCCGAATCCTTCGACCGGTCAGCACCCTGAGTTTGCTTCGTAAACCCAACAGACTCACCCTTATCAAAGGTCACCGTATAAGCACCCTGAGCGGAGCGCAAACCAGTAAACGCATACTTACCAGCCGCATCCGTCGAAGCCATCAGGTTCACCGGATTACCCAGGTTATCCGTACCAGATAACTTCACCGGCAGACCCTTCACCACCGGCTCAGACGCATCACGAACACCAGCACCATCCAAATCCCACCAAGCAAGACCCGAAAGGCTGGAGGACACGACCTGCTGAGCCCGATAGACAGGGCCTACCGGATCCCTCAACCCCGTAATCCGCGCATAGCCTTCATTCGAGATAGTATCCCCGGCCTTATCGCCAACCACGTCAACAGCAATCTTCGCCGTAATCGACTCACCAGAAGCAAACACACCAGGACGCGATAAGCGCACAGCCGTAGACTCAGCCACGGTTGCCGGGCAACCAGCCGAACCCAAATCAGCCTGCTTACACCACTTGACTGTCGCCGGCATAGGCGTCGCCGTATCCCGGGGCACATTCGACGCCTTCGTATACTCCACCACCACCGGATTACCAGCCACATCACCAGCAGTCACCGTCACCGATTTCAGCTTGGCTGTCCCAGAAAAGGAACTACCCGCCTGCCCGGTTACCGGCAACACATCAACAATCTCAGGAGCAGTCAAACCACCAGTAGAAGGCTGAGTATTTTGCAGGCTCAACTCCCAGATGTTCGACTCAATCTGCGCATTACCGATACGGTTGACCTCAACCGTGGCCGTCAAATTACGCTTATCAATCGCAATACCAATAATATTATCCACACTCACGGAAACCGTAGACTTACGAGAAGCCAAGTCAGTATCGCCAGCATCGGTCCATGCCACCACACTATTGGTATAGGTACCGTTAGCTGCCGCTTTAGATACTCGCGCCTCTAAAATTATTTCTGGTACAGTTTGGTTCGACTTTTGCCCATTGATTTCCCAACGTATATACGTCTCACCAGGAGCACATGCAGGCCTCTTAGCGTCGGAAGGAGTTGAAGCTGAGATAACCGCTGGAGCAGGCTTCGAACCTCCACCCAACCCATCAGGTGGCACATACTCCAGAGCCGCAGGCAAACAATCCTCCAACCACACCTTATGGCTTATTAACACTGAGCCGCCTGACAGAGATGCTTGTAATTGGAATTGAAGTTTTTCATTCCCAGTTGCAGCAACATCAGAAACAAACGTACCAGAAGATCCTTTTCGCACGCCAGAAGTAACGCCGAGTTGTGCAAGTGCTATGGTTAATCGATCTCCCGGAGAACCTTCATGCTTGTCTGGATCGTAAAGTGATTGAATGACTTTCTTCTTATCTGAGATTAATATCTCATTTTTTGTCAACTCCCCGTCTTGCCATATATCAGCTGCCCACATAGGCAGAATCGTTCCCTTTGCTAGCGTTTTCCCTGAAGTTAAGCCAATTTCTACAGTTGCATTCGCTACTTCAGGTAGCACTATTCGAACACGAACTCTATTAACGGCTGTGTAAATAGGATGCGAAAGAGCCATCCCTTGTACTGAGTTGCCAGGAACTTTTTCTGGCGCATCATACCAAGTCACCCCCGCCTGTGAACAACTGGCATCCGCGCCAGAAGCAGGCACTGACCCACCAGCATATTCGATTTCAATTGGTGGAGCATCATTCTCAGTTGAGATGTACTTGCCATTTTTCCACATACCCGACAGCCATACTGGTCTTTTATTTGAAGGAATTGCATTGTAAGTGTCTGCGACCGTTCCAGTCTCCAAACCAGTAAGATTCAGCTTTGTGTTGTCCCAAGCCGTACAGCCTAAATGCGTCTCCTTCAAAGGCACCAGCTCTGACGAACCAGTAAAAGCCATTTGAGAGAGTACTTCTTGATCAGTTCCTACCCAGCTTTGTCCATCAAAGACCTTGGTATGATTACCGGGAAGTCCCTCGCCCCTTGCGCTGCTCCAACCTACATACTGACTCGTATAAAGATCGCGTGATTCATTTTCTGGAACACCTGTAACTCCGAAGAAAAATGAGCTGAAACTACCACGTAAGGCTATCGTATTTACTACAGTGTTTGAATCATCGTGTATATCCTGATCTATACTAGTCTCAACATCTGCAGCAGTATAACCGTGCATCAGCAAATCTGTATAAGTGTTGGTTTCATGCAGATTCCACTCATTAAGGTAGATTCCGAAATCTTTGACCGTATCGACAGGCACGTAAGTCACTACTGTTAGAGATACTGCATACCCATACCCTGCTACAGGATTCCCATAGTTACCCCATGACTTCGTCGGATATGTGTTTAACGACCAGTCAGTATTTTTTAGAGTAAGATAACCTGGCTGCCCTGGTCCTGCTTGAACTAGTGTCAACTGTCCAGAATCACGTACCGAACATGATTCAGGCGTAAACTGAGTATCATTGCACGGTCCCAAACTTGACCTTGGCATATTACTCAGATTGCCGCTCGTCTTCAAAATTACACCGTACTTACCGGGATCGGACTCCATCTGTGTATATTGGGTATCTGTCAGACCGGGGAATAGCTTACGAGGTGAAACGTCATCGGTAAACGTCACATCTCCAACAGCTGGCATAGAGCCTTTACCATCTGCGCGCGCTGAAATTAGCAATGGGAAATATTGAACGAGACAGGTTTTCGCATTATTCCCTGGGCAGGCAACCGCCGCAGGAGACCAGTTGATCTTACCATTACCAGACAAGCCCATTTTGGAAATATTCCACTTTAAAGCTGATGTAGCTTTTACGCTCGGAATACTAGGAGCTGCTACATCACTTAAACCGTCACCTTTCAATGTGACCGACTTGGGAGCCAATACAGTGCCGTTATGTACCGCATTGCTCACACGAACCGACAAAGTAAACGACTCAGCAGCCCCCACCTTTGTACCTATATTGCAGGACAGCATCTGCTCAGGCAACTCATTAATTGAATTCGCTGTATAAGGCGGTGTCGGACTAGGCACCACAGACGGAGTCAACGAAGAGCCATCACCACAAAAGGCCGGTAATTTATCCAAAATCATGCCCTTAGGCAGATCCATTTTAATTGTCGTGTTCTTCGACTCCACACCAGACACACCATAATCAAGCCGATACTGCACTAAATCATTCACACGCACAATACCGTTATGCTCAGAAGAATCATTGCCCGGATTATCATCCGCGTCAAACGTAGGAGTACCGTCAGAAGTTATTGCCATCGCTATTGTTCGTGTACCCGCCTCGATACGAGGGGTCAACGTGTTCTTCATAGCATCAGCTAGCTTGCGCACACCATCACCAGTCGCAGTCCAAGCAGACTTCGCCCAACCAGCCGCAGTAGCAGCCGCCGACTTCGTCCAAGCAACAGTCGAGCGAGCAGCGGACTTCAAACTCCCCAGCCAGCTGGTGTCAGGAGTAATAGCCGCCACCTGAGACGAGCCAGCCGACCCAGAAGACATGGGAGCAGCAGAAGTAGCAGTAGAAGCAGACGGTGTAATACCGGCAGAAGAAGAATCAGAGGAAGCAGAGGAAGCAGAGGAAGCAGAAGCCTGCTCAGACGCTTGCTGAGCTACAGCAGCTGAATTATTACCCGCAGGGTTCGCTGCAGGCGCGCTAGCACCATTACTAGCGGTAGAAGGACTAGAAGTTAGAGACTGAGAGTCCTGGGGGGGGGGTCACAGTACTAGTAGCAGACGCAGCACCCTGCCCCTGCTCAGAGACACCAGCCACAGCCACCGGCACCACCACAGCACCCATCAAGCAGAAAGCCGCCAACACGGTCACTACCCGCCTGCCACAAGACTGCTGCTGAGCCACAAAAATCACCCCTCACAAAAACCAATCCAGAAAAACCCATAAGCAAAACCGAATTCCCCAACCCGGTCACAAAATTTTAGTATACACGACCCAAGCACAAAACCACCTGCCAAGACCACACAAGAGTAATTTACCAACAGACCACTGAGCTCAATGCTAACTTGCGCCAGTCTCAGCCAACCTCACCTATCCCCATCCCCTCTGCACAAATACAATAAGGCTTCCAGACATCTCGAAGGATGCCTGGAAGCCTTACTCAACAGCTGTAGCTGACTACTCGGCTTTCAACCTAGCCGAGCTAGTAGCTCACTTTTCGCCGGTCACCTTGACGGTGAATGCGGCGGAGATTTCGGGGTGAAGAGCTACCGTTGCGGGGAACTCACCCGGAGTCTTGATGGGGTCTACCTTGATGGAGCGCGCCTCGACTGGAGCCTTGGAGGACAGGGCCTGAGCGATGGCCTCCACGGAGATAGAGCCGAAGAGCTTGCCGGACTCAGAGACCTTGGCCTTGAGCTCGACGACGGTGCCCTCAATGGCGCCCTTAGCGGCGACGGCATCCTCGCGGGTGGCCATCAGCTTGGCGCGACGGGCGCGGCGCATGGACTCAATCTGCGAAGCAGCACCCTTGGTCCAGGTGAAGGCCAGGCCCTTGGGAATCAGGTAGTTACGAGCATAACCAGGCTTGACTTCAATCACGTCGCCAGAGTGGCCCAAATCACCGACCGTGGTGGTGAGAATAACTTTACTTAACTTTGCCATGATTGCTCTCCCCTCAGCGACCGGTGGTCTGGTAGGGCAGCAGGGCCATCTCGCGGGCGTTCTTAATGGCCTTGGAGATCTCCCGCTGCTGCTGAACGGTCACGCCGGTGATGCGGCGAGAACGAATCTTGCCGCGGTCGGAGATGAACTTGCGCAGCAGGGCTACGTCCTTATAGTCAATCTCGTGGACCTTGGCCACGCTCAGTGGGTTCGGCTTCTTCTTGATCGGCTTGACCGGCGCTTGCGGCCTTTTACGTGACATATTGACTCCTTATACAGTTAAAAAATAATCATCATCAGACCAAGTTGGCCCTTGACTGGCTTAGAATTCAGGCTCGTCTCCCGAGCCTCCGAAATCGTCGGAAGACCCGAAGGATCCGAAGGAGCTACCACCGGCACCCGGGGTAGACCATGGATCTTGAGCTGGAGGAGCGGATTGCGCAGGTGCAGCACCGCCAGCGGGACCACCGGCCGGAGCTGCTGCCCCGCCCTGGTAACCGCCTTGGTAGCCGCCGCCCTGAGCACCTGCAAAGCCCCCACGCCCGCCGGCACCATTGGCACCGTTGGCGGAGTTTGCATTCCTCGTGACCTGAGCCGTGTTACGCGACAGCGCTGGCCCGATTTCGTCCACACGCAGCTCCACTACCGTGCGGTTGTTGCCCTCACGGTCTTGGTAGGAGCGCTGCGTCAACCGGCCCTGGGCAATGACGCGCATCCCCTTGGCTAGGCTGGCCTGAATGTTTGACGCCATGGGGTTGTAGTTAGAATCCCAAGCAGAGCAGCGCATGAACAGCGCGTCGCCGTCTTCCCACTGGTTCGAGTTGCGGTTGAACTGCCGCGTGGTCGAAGCAATGGTGAAATTGGCTACGGTACCGCCGTTGCCGGTGGTACGAATTTCAGGATCAGCGGTGAGATTGCCCACCACCGTGATAACGGTTTCTCCTGCCATATTCTTCGCCTTCCCTTGGAATAGTAGCGTTTACCCAGCAGCCAGTGGCTTACTTGGCATCCTTACGAAGAATCTTGGTGCGAATAATCGATTCGCTCAGGTTCATCACGCGGTCCAGCTCGTCGGACACGCTCGGCTCGCAGGAGTAGTTCACCACTGCGTAATTGCCTTCGGTGTTGCCGTTGATCTCGTAAGCCAGCTTGCGACGGCCCCAAAAATCAGTCTTGTCGATGGAACCGCCTTCTTTAGTGACGATTTCCAGATACTGATCAGCCATCTTCTTCAAGGCTCGCTCGTCGAGAGACGGATCAGCGATGAACATCATTTCATACTTGTGTTGAGACATCACCCACCTCCTTTGGACATACTCGGCCACGGACTCTCCGCGGCAGGAGGGTGTAACACACCTTGCGCAGGAAAACCAAATTGGCCACCTGCAACAGTAGCAAAGAATCAGTTTACACCGTTCTTCAGACGAAGACAGTCCTCAGTGTCCCTGGCTCAGATATCGCTCTTCGGTGCGTGCCTTCGAAGACTGCCACCAATCGCGGTGCACCCGATACCAGTCAATAGTCGCCGCTAAACCTGCTGTAAAATCACGCTGCTTTGGCTGCCAGTCGAGCTGCTGCGTCAGCTTACTGGCGTCGAGAGCGTAGCGGCGATCTCCCCCAGGACGATCAGCTACTTGAATATAGTCATCACCTGGGCGACCCATTAGCTGCAAAATCAGCTCAAGAACCTCCCGATTTGAATGCTCGCCGTTCGCACCGATTAAATAGGTCTGTCCAATCTGCCCACGGGTCACAATCGTCCAAATCGCCGAGCAGTCATCTTCCACACCAATCCAATCCCGCACCGCGCTGCCGTCCCCATAGAGGCGGGGCCGGCGGCCGTCGAGGATGTTCGTAATCTGTCGGGGTATGAATTTCTCCACATGCTGGCGGGGACCATAATTGTTGGAGCAGTTCGAAAGCGTTACCCGCACCCCATACGTGCGAAACCAAGCCCGCACTAAGTGGTCGGCGGCAGCTTTCGAGGCCGAATATGGGCTTGAAGGCCGATAAGGGCTTGACTCAGTAAAACGACCAGGATCATCCAGGGCTAAATCCCCGTACACCTCGTCAGTCGACACCTGGTGGAAGCGCAAATTGTGGCGACGGGCCAGCTCCAGCAAGGTGTATGTGCCCACCACATTCGTGCTGATAAAAGGGGCCGCATCAACAATCGAATTGTCGTTATGGGACTCGGCAGCAAAGTTGACGATAGCGTCAATTTGGTAGTCGCTCACCACTCTCTCAAGGACTTCGCCGTCACGAATATCACCACAAACAAAGTCATAACTAGCTGGGTCAATTCCATTCAGGTTCTGTACGTTGGCCGCATAGGTCAGAGCATCAAAGACAACTGGATGGACGGATGGGGCTTGACTGCTGAGGTAGTGAACGAAGTTAGAGCCGATGAAACCAGCTCCCCCGGTAATGAGGGGACGCTGGATGGACTCATCACTCATTAGTTTTGGTCCTCTTCCTCCACATCAGCGGAGCTCACAGGTGAAATCGTGAGTGCGCGGTCGCTCAGGAGGGCGTAATCGCCATTGCGATCGTTGCGAATCACGAAGTCGCAGGCGTTTTCATCCAAGGCCACACCCACTGCGTCCGTACCCCTAGGATCAGTGAGACTTGGAGTGCGCAAGGAAGTAATCAAGCGAAACTCGCCATTGTTGAAGATGTCCAAGGGCATGTCAAACTCGACCGTGTGATGGCCGTGATGCCTCATCTTCATCACCTTGGGGCCCGTGTCGTAAGTGATACCCCCACGGCGGATATCGTGCACAGCTACAGCCAAGTAAAAATCACCCGGCTCGTCGTACTGATACTCCACGCTGAAGCGGAAAGGCTCCTTGCCAGAGTTGACCTGAGGGGAGACTGGCCGCGTGCGCAAAATCGGGCAGCGCTCGTTGAGTCCATTGGCATAGCCTCCCAGGGCTTCCTGCCTAGCCTCAGCCTCGACCCGCTCAGCTTCCAAGTTGGCTAGCGTGTACTGCTGGGAAATAGACTCAGGGTCACCAATAGCTTGCATCTTGCCATCAGCAATCATCATGGCGCGGGTACAGTACTTTTTCACCGAACCCATATCGTGAGTCACCAAGATGACGGTCTTCGTGGGATCTTTCTTGATTTCAGTAAAGAAGTCGTCACACTTGCGCTGGAAAGCTTCATCACCCACAGCTAGAACCTCGTCCAAGACCAAAATGTCACCCTGAGCTTTGATGGCCACCGAAAACGCCAGCCGCACCTGCATGCCGGAAGAGTAGTTTTTGAGCTTCTGGTCCATGAATTCACCCAGCTCAGCAAACTCGACGATGTCGTCGTACATACCATCGACTTGCTCCCGGGAAAAGCCCAGCAGCGCGCCGTTCAGGTAGACGTTCTCCCTGCCCGTCAGCTCGGGGTTGAACCCCACGCCCAACTCGATGAAGGGAACTAGTTTGCCCTGAACGCTAATCGAACCGGTCTCAGGGTAGTAAATCTGGCTAATAAGCTTCAAGAGGGTGGACTTGCCACCTCCGTTACGCCCGACAATACCGAAGAACTCACCCTGATGGACTTGAAAATCGATGTCTCTCAAGACCTGGAGCTGCCGGTAACCTTTGATGCCCTTAGTCCAATTGATGAACGCCTGCTTTAAGCCCGTAGCCTGCTCAGTGGGCAGCCTAAAGTCCTTAGACACATGGTTGACCGAAAGCACCACCGGGGCCTTCAAGTAGGCTCGAGGATCAACGCGGACAGGATCTTCTGGTCGTCTCTCCTGACGCATTACATCACCTCCGCGAATTTACGGCTGTTCTTGCGGAACAGGTAGACGCTGAGCCAGAGCAAGACCAGGGTCAAAACCACTGGAATCATTTGAATCCACACCCTCTCAAACTGATTCCACACTGTGGGCTGCGTAAGTGGAGCGATGAAATTGTGGCGGATATCCTGAATAGATTGGGCAATGGGATTGATGAGCTCCAGGCGAGCCAGCACAGCCAAAGTACCGCCGCGATTGGTAGCAAAACTCAGCGGATAGATAATGGGCATCGCGTAGAAAATCAGCTGCTGCAAAACTTCCCAAATATGTGCAATGTCACGGAAGTAAACGTACATGGTAGCCATCAGCAAGGTCAGAGCCAAGGTGATGGCGTAGAGCTCTGCCACGTTGATAGGCAGCAGAATAACCCGCCAAGTGAACTGTACCCGCGTAAGCAGGGCGAAAATCAGCACTACAACCAGGTTGATACCGTAACTAATGAGGGCACCAATCGTGGCTGAGACGACAACAATATAGTTAGGGAAGTGAATCTTACGCAGTAAATCGCCTCTGTCCACCACGGAACGCAGGCCAATATTGGTCGACTCAGTAACGAACTGCCATGAGGAGATACCTAAGAGCAGAACCACCGGATACGTGGGGGTACCGTCCGACATGCGCAGGAACTTGGCGAAGACCAAATACATGACGCAAAAGAGCATCAAAGGCTTCAATACTGACCAGGCGATGCCTAAAAAGGAGCCCTGGTAGCGCAGCTTGAAGTCGGTTTTCACCAGGCCTCTCAGCACGGTCACCGCGTAACCATACCGTTTTTTAGCGTTAGATGTCAGCTGATTCACACTTGCTTCCTATTCGAGGACGAAACGCACGTAATTTTACTCGCCCGTGCAGCCAAGGGCCTTACACCACAGTTGTAAGGCCCTCTAACTCCACGAACCGAACGACATCAGTCCATCTTCAAGTACTTTCGCCAATACTGCTGAGAAGTCAACGTACGGCGTGCGGCTGCGTATTCTGCTTTCAACCGCTTAACATTGGCCTTATAGTAGCGCATGTCCCGGTTATAGCGCTTTTTAATGGCAGCATAGCGCTCGGGGTCTTTAACGCGGATAGCACCTTTCTTGTTGTACCAATCAATAACGATGAGCTTGTCCTTGCCGCGAATCACGCCTGCGGGATAGACCCAGCCAAGCAGGGGGATAACAGCGTAGCCACTGCCCTGGGTCTTCAAATAGCGCTGACCGTTGTCAGTCACGTAGTCTTCTAAGCGCTGCAGGCGGGTGCGTGGTTTGTCGCCGTCAATCAGCTGACGGTCGATTTCCTTGATTTGCAGCCCTTTCATCTCATAATCTTTATCAATTTCCTCTTGGAGAGTATCCAGATCATAGAGCTTTTCCTTGCGCTTGTTGGCGCGCATGAACGTTTCCTCGGCCACACCCTGCTTACTGAAGAACTCTGGACCCTTCAAGAAGTCCTCGAACGCATCCAGGCAGAGCTCGGCATTGGAGTACCCGAACTTTTTGAGCTCCAAGCGTACGTTATTGTGGAGCTCATACATGAAGTCAGACTCAGGGGCCATGCCGCAAGTGGCCTGCGCCACCATGGTGTTGCGGGTGGTCTGGTAGCGCTCCACAGCCGCGTTGTAGCGCTCGTGGAAGGACATGTGCCAAATGCACAGGCCGTTCATGGTGATGAAGGGCACCTTGCAGCGGATGCCGTATTCAGCGTCATCGCAGCGCACAAAAACAGGCAGCGGCATGCCGTTGCGCTCGATAACGGGAATGGGAATGCAGCAGTACCACCAGGCAGCGTACATGTTCTTACGCATGAACTTAGCGGGCTTGTAGAGCTCGTTGTAGATCAGATCAGCGAAGAGGGTCATGCGCATACTGGGCTTGCAGGGGGCGAACGTGCCCTCTGGCGTCATGAAGCCAATGTCCTCCCACTGATCTTCGCCCACCTCGTAGTTGAGCATGGCACCCGAAATCATCGCGTCCTCGTATGCAGGCTTAACGATACGCAGGAGGTTGTAGGTACGCTTGACGGATTCGGGCGAGACAGCCACATCGTCGTCCATCAGGAGGATGTTCGTCGCTTTAGGAGTCTGGTCCATAGCGGCTAACATGCCCCGAGCAAAGCCGCCCGAGCCACCGACGTTGTCGTTGGGGATAATAGTAATGTGCTTGCTGGTCAGTTCCTGTACATCCAAAGAGCGGCCGTTGTCAATCACATACATGTTGAAGTGGTTGGCAATGTCTTCATCAGATTCCACAATATTTTCGCGGATCAGATTCACATTGTTAATAATGAACTGCTCTTTTTTGAAGGTGGTCGTTGCCAGAGCCAGCTCCACATCGCGCAACGCGCCCTCGTATTCAAGCTCATAAGAGCCCTTGCGAATCTGTACACGACCCTCAGTTTCGATGGCGAAACCAACAATCACCATCTGCTCGGTTATCAGGAGCGGCATGTCCACACTCTGCCACTCGTCACTAGCCTTCAAGTGCTGCTCTACGCCCTCGACTTGCTCGGCCTTGTCGGAGAAAGTGTCACCCTTCATCTGCTGAATGGTGCAAGCCGCACCCTTGAGCTCTACATGCAAGCTGAAACCAGTGGCTCTGGTGTAGCGCTTGAGCTTCATCACCGACAGCGAGTTGAAGTAAGTGGTGAAATCGAAATATCCGGCCCTGTACAAGGACCATTCGCCGGTCTCATCGTCAAAAACTACCGGCTGATCAGCCCGACAATAAAGGTCGGGATAAGCAACGGCCCTAGGATTTGTCTCCAAGAGTACATTAGCGAATTTCATGGTTGGCATGCCCGCGAGCACCTCATCTCGATACACGTATTGTTACAACTATCATAATGGTCGTCCGCCACATCACACTTGCAGTGGATGTTACTTACATGAACACGAACCAAGAATACACGCTCCACCATAACTGGTCGTTTCCTGGATTACGAACCGCAAAGATGTAGAAAAAGATGCCCAGGCACGATAACACGAGCCCCACATTCACCCATCCCAAGACGCAACGCGAGCGCACACGAAGTGGATTGAGCTGGGTGGAGGCCGCCTCACAAGTCAAGTGTCTCTTATGCTTATTGCTCCCAGCTCCCCGGTCGTTGGACTTGACCCGATAGGAGTCGAAGGCCAGAATGCACAGGGCGGCTACCAGCATAATTGCCCAGCCAAAATCCAACATATAGCGAATATCGAAGCCCACTAAATGCGTATTTATGGCGTATATGCCCAGAGCAATAACCGCCAAACTTACACACAACATGTTCAGTTGGCGTTTGCGCAAGACCCGCTTACAGCTTCCCCAACCCGCCACAACTAGAGCGAAAGGCGCTATGAGTGCAAAGTAACCGCCGTAGCTGGCCTGCATGGGCAGCCAAGTCGACATTTCCTGGTGCGTGGGCAGGAGGAAGGGGAAGGTGGTTGACAGGTTGGGCGGCTGGAAGAAGTAGAGGAAGGTAAGAGGGAGCATCTGTGTCAGAGGGAAAGAGCTGTGCGTCATGTCGTAGCCGGTCAGATTGTAGTTGGAACCGAAGTCGAGAGGACTGCCAAAACGAGCTGTGTTGTAGGCAAACAAAGGGATGAACACCACAGCGAAGGGCAGCAGAGCACAGAGCCAGGTATGAATTTCTGCCCGCAAGCCTTTGCTGCTTGCCCGGCCTTCAATCCACAGGTGCGCAATTTCAGGGGCGAACAAGGGCACGGCTAAGAGGGCCGAGAGGGCAAACTGCGGCCTACAGCCGAGAGTACAGGCCACCAGGAATGATCCCGCTGCTAGCCAAGGCTTGCTGAGCCCCCGCAGCTTCGATTCAATCCAGGCCGATAACCCCAAAAAAGTGAAGACCAGAGCCAGGGTCTGCGGCAGTTGATAGAACAGTTCGCTGCTCAAAACGTAAAAAAGTGGCAGCGCGCACAAGATGCAGCTAGATATGAGCAGCACACTACCCAAACTAACCGGCGAGCCCTTGCGGGCGAAGAGACGGGCTATTTGCACGGTCAGTGCCATCGCAGCGCACGCGAGTAGGAGGGCAAAAATGAGCACAGCAGAAGCGGCGGGCAAATTGTTACCAGTCAAGAGCTTATAGGGAGCGAATAAGACCAGAGCGGGAAGAATACCGAAATAGCAGTAATATTTGCCCCCTACGAACGCCACATCAAAAAAGATCGGCGTGCAGTCAAGCGAGGTAGACCCTAAGGCTATACGACTCGCTGCGTCATACGGATTACTCATGGCAGCCAGGTCGGCATTGACTGGAAGATTCAGAGAGATTTGTCCGTGCAACAAGGCATTCGCCAAGTCAGCATACTGGTCAAAATCCACGACCATGCCCGTTGACATCCTGCCGTACCCGCTCGGAGAAGCCTTCATGCCGAATAAGACCCACTCTCCCACTATGCAGGCTATTTGAAGGGCCAGCACTAGCCCAAGCGAGCCGACGCACCGCATATCTTTCGCCCGGAAGCGGTAGCGATAGAGGGCAGAGCCCGGCCTGAAAGCAATAATCATAAGGGCAAGGAGGAGCTCAAGCGCCAGCCGCAGCCAGCTCACATGGTAAGAGACAGGGGGATTAACTACCACATCGTCAAGGGGTATGAGCTCGCCCTGCTGGACCTGGTAGTCAAAACGAACCGCTGTAGAACCGTCGCCAATGTGGACAAGACGAGTCCCCTCCACGTCCGGCGAGTACTGCTTGACCGCAATAGACGCATACCAATCCCCGTCGGTAGCTTTCTTCGTTCTCGTCTTCCAAGAGACCGAGGGAGACATCTCAAGCGTGCTGCTGTAACGGTAGGAGGGATCGGCAGCGCAGCCAGTTGGTTTGGGCTGCGAGACATGCAAACGACGCGCCTGAGCCCCCAGGTTTGCAGCGGGTTCAAAGCGCAGGTAACGGATTGGTTCAGGGCTCTCCAGGTCTCGCCAGGCAGTGCTGGGGTCAACTACTTTCGCCGTGTGGTCAGCCTGTCGCACCAGCCCTGGGCCAAGTGTGGACTGCGCCTGCAGGGGATGAGCGTTCAGGCTCTGCCAAAAGGGAAGGTTGAAGACGAAAATTTCAAGGAACGCGAGGATTCCCACAACGAGGATAGGGACTAAGGCATTCTGATTGGACGCACTGAGCCACCTCCGCTTGCCTGGAGCGTGTATCGCCTGTCTTTTACCCATATCCTGTATATTAGCGAAAGCGGCGATACATTGCTTCATCGCTATGCCTCTATAGAATGACAATTACAGGCACGAGTAAGAGCGAGGATTGTTAACTATGGCCCAGCGGATTCGGTACTTCGATATCTCCCGAGGTATTGCGATTGTATGTGTAGTGCTCAGCCACAGCATTCTTCGCGTCAACGGTGCCGCACCCGTGTCGCCCTTCCTCTACTTCCTCTACCAATTTTGCTTCTCCTTCCACATGCCGCTCTTCCTGGTGCTCTCCGGCTACTTCATGCGGCCTGAGCGCCCCTTCAACTGGGGCAGAGAGAGCCGGGAACTGCTCGCAACCTACGGCATCACTGCCCTGGCCGTCGTCGCAGTCAACACCGCTTTCGCTGGGGCCTTCCACACCGGCATGAAGGCCACTTTTGCTGCTTGGGCCACGACCGGCTTGTACGGGGCTGGAGCAGACGCTGCAAATACCCTATGGCCAGTGCCTTCCTCCATTGGCGCCATCTGGTTCCTGCTCGCTCTCTTCTGGTCTCACCTGCTCTTGCACTGGGTCTCGCACAAGAAATACCCAGCCCTGTGGGTCATCGTCTTCTTCGCCCTGGGCTACTTCAGCTCCACTGTTTTCTGGCTCCCGCTGAGTCTGCAATCGGGCCTGACTGCCTGCGCTTTCGTTTACATTGGCTATCTGTGCAAGACTTACAACGCCGTTGACTGGCTCAACCAGCACTGGGTCTTGTACATTATTCCAATCGCTATCTGGGCGCTCTCCATCTGGAAGTTCACCGGTTTCAGCGTGGCCCTTAACCAATACGGGCAAACGCCGATGCTTGCTTTCGTGGGCTCAATCTGCGGAACCGTCTCCATTTTGGGAGTGTCGATACTCATTGACCGCTGGCTGCCCCTGCTCAACACAGCGCTCGCCACAACCGGTCGCTACACGCTGCCCTTACTGTGCGTTCACCTGCTCGAAGACGACTCCACGCCCTGGGGGCGCATCCTGCCGAGCCTGCTGGGCAACTTCCAGGCCGATAGCGCAGTACTCCTTATTTTCGTAATCCGCTTGACCATCGACGGGTTACTCGCCTGGGGACTTTACTACATCCCCGGAGTCAACACCATCTTCTTCCCAGAGCTGGCCAAACGCCGTGCCAAGCGCATGAAACTTGCACAGCAGGCAGAGCAGGCAAAACAAGTCAACTAAAGTAGTCAAGGCAGAATCGGGCAAGCGAAAGCTCGCCGCTCACCTGAGCCCACTGTTCGCAGCATTATTTTTCGAGTGTTGTATCGTCAATTTCGGCGGACTTAGGCTCTGCTGGAGATGAGGAAACTGCTCCAACTGCCACAGCTCTTCCAGACACTCCAACCGCCGCAACTTTCCCGTCTACGCCTGCTACCTCAGCTATTATTGTGTGCCTGTGCGGGACTCGTATATGGCGCACCGCATTCCCTAAACTCCACAAGCCCTGCGCTGCAAACGGCAAGAGCAGCAGGTAGAAGGGGAAGGTGTACACGCTCTTGGCCTCCCAGATCAAATAGCAGGTGAAGCCGCCCATGAAGCTGATAGCGAGCAACAGAGCCGGTACATGCTGCTGGGAGTGCTTCTTAAAGTGCACAAGCACCAGCATTACACCCACCAGCGCAAAGATATAGATAATGGACTGCATCACATCGTTGAAATTGAAGAGCGATTGCCGAATTGAGCCGGTCAAAACGTTGTAAACTAACCCATCCTTGAAGGGATAGACGTGGTCAAATTGAGCAGCGTACATGCTTGTTTGGAAGGTTGGCTCAGCCCATTCCGTCATCAGCTTCCGCCCGAAAAAGTCGAAGCCGTACGCAGGATTATTAATGTACCCTTGTAAGGTATCGCCTACCGTGGTGCGAGCTATCTCATTCATGCGGTCATAGTCGTTGTGGGTTTGGAAATAACTGTCGAAGGCTATACCTTGCCACCAGCCAGGCAACACAGGTGGCGTATCGGTGAGACCAATGGAAATCCAAGAAAGCTTGGGTAGACCTTTACCAAATGATTGACCCGAGAGACTCTCCAACAACTTTACAGGCAGACCCGACGACAGCCAGGCACCAGCAAAGCACACCAGTGACCACAGACTCAAGAGATAGCGGTGCCCAAACAAGGCTATGACTACCGCAGCCAGCACCAGGGCAATGAGCATAATATTAAAGGTGCCCTTGATCATCACCCCAATTGCCCCCACCGCAAAAGAAAGCAGCACTAACAGATAAGACAAAGCCCGGCGTTCGGCAGTCAGCGCCTGCATCATCAGATACAGAGCCGCGAGCGCAAAGCAAAATCCCGTTGCGTTCGTGTACACAAAAGAGGCAAACAGGAAGAGTGGCTCACAGGCGATGATGAGCGATAGGAAGACTCCCATGACCCGCTTGTTGGTGCACATCCGCTCGAGTAACAGATAAAGCAAGACAACTGCGCCCACAATAGAAAGAGCATTAACAAACTGCACGCCCATAGTATTGCCAGTACCAAAGACTCTGAAGATTGCAGCGAACCATAGCATAGATCCGCTTTGGAAGGGGTACCACGACAAATATTGGTGGAGGTTACCCTTGCGAATGAAAGGCGACCTTTCACAAACCTGGTCACCCGGAGCGCAGTATCCTGGCGCGAATTGCTTCCAGTCGCCAGAGTTCCAGGCTCTCCCGCCATTAACCGCCATGGCGGAATCTGGGTACCATGGCTTAGTGCCGCTGAGCGAAATAATCCAGACAGTTTGTGCTATTAGCAGGAAAAGAGCAAGGAAGACTAGCTGATGCGCGCGCTTGAGCTTAGAAAATATCCAGCCAACAGCTAGTAGCACAATAACAACTAGGACTAAAGAACCAATGAATGCGAGCGAGGGCCATTCATACCCCAGATGGGCACGCTCTAACAGGGCTCCTTTTTTGATGTTATGGGGATCAGGCCGGAAAATAACGGTAGCAGCGAGGGAAATAACTGACAGTATCGCCAAGGCTACAATAGTGAGCGCTAACACCGCATACTGGCAAAACTTGGCCAGACAGCCAATGAATCCTCTCCCAGCTAGACCAGCCTTATCTCCAGACTTTGCACGGCTAAAGAAATGCCCGAAGGCATGACTGTCTCGCAAATGCAAGTGAAAGCCTTGACGATTCATGCTGTATGACAGTCCTTTACCCTCAACATTCCTTTACTCTTCTGCTGAGCGGTATCTCATTTTCTGGCGCGGACAACTACCCATAGACCCACAGGGTAGCCGGAGTCAGACCTCTTGCTCAATAATATATCGGGGACGATTTTTTACCTCCAGATATATCCTGCCAATATACTCACCCACTATCCCAAGACACATGAGGATGAGGCCGCCCAAAAGCCAGATGGAGCACATCAGCGACCCCCAGCCAGCCACGGCATGTCCGGTGCTCACTGAAACGATTGTGTAGATAAACATAATAATGCCGATAACTACTGAAAATCCGCCCAGCGCAGTGATGAAACTCAGCGGTTTCACTGAGAATGAAGTCAGTCCTTCAATCGCTAAAGATACCATCTTCTTGAGGGGGTACTTTGACTCCCCAGCGACACGCTTTGACCGCTTGTAATACACTTTGGAAGTCTGGAATCCCAAGGAAGGCACAATTCCACGCAAAAAAAGATTGACTTCATTATATTGCGAAAGGGCGCTCAAGGCCGCCTGGCCCATGAGGCGGAAATCAGCGTGGTCTGGGATAGTCTCAGCACCCATCCAGTTCATGAGCCGGTAAAACGAGTGGGCACTACCCCGCTTGAAAGCACTGTCGGTGTCGCGGTTGTTGCGCACCCCGTATACGATTTGCGAACCTTCGCGGTACTGCATTACCATTTCTTCAATGGCATTGGGATCGTCCTGCAAGTCGGCATCCATTGAAATTGCAGCATCTACGTGCATACCTAAAGCCTTCATCAAGCCGGCGTAAACAGCATTTTGATGGCCCTTATTATGAGCAAATCTAATCCCGTGCATGCACTGAGGATGGAGGGAGTGCAACTGCTCAATTTCCAGCCAGGTTTGATCCACCGAACCATCGTCTACGAACAGTATGAAACTATCAGAAGCAATCTTACTCTGACCTTCCAGAGCTTCAAGCTTCTCATATAACACTGAAGCAGTCTCCTGCAAAGCGGCTTCCTCGTTATAACAAGGAATCACCAAAGCTAATCGTGGCTCGCTCAGTAACTTCTCTGGCATCGGCTCCTCATCAATCTTAAGCGCTGCAATCAAGCAATAGTCTACTGTAAGGACCTTATTTACCTCTAGATTCGCAAACTACATAAGGGTGTCGTCTCAAGCAAATACACAAACAGGGTGACTACCCTATCAACAGCCGAGTATGAACTTGACCTATGCAATAGAGTAGTCACCCTAGTGTGTAAATTTAGTTAATCTGCCACTTTTGATTGTCTTGAGCGTGATACTCGTAGCTGATAACGCGAGCGCCAGCGTTAGTATTCCTCCACGCGATGTCTAAGGCCTTGTTATTGGCCACACTCCTGATGGCGAACCGGTTGGACCCATCTGACTGGATGTACCACTGCTGGTTGGAGCCACTCACCCAGGGGAATTGAATGATGTTGCCGGAGTCACCCATGAAGGCACCCTGAATATCGAGGACCTGGCCAGAGTGCACGGCGCGCAGAGCATACTTAGCGTTGCCAGCGTCTACGAAGACAAACTGCTGGTTTCTGCCGCCATTAGGATCCCAAATTTCCACGGGAGTTTCTGGTGCCATGCCCAGGTTCTGCACGTCTAAGCGCCTACCGTTGGCGAATGGGCTTGAAATATAGTGAGCCTGGCCTGTGGGGTAGAACTTCTGCAGGAGCCTAAACTGCTGGTTGGTGCCTCCCGTATATTCCCACAAGTTCGCCCGCGTACCAGGCGTATCTACAGCACCGTGAATGTCGAGGAACTTGCTACGTGAATCTCCCATGGCCGAAGCGATATACAGGTACCCGTCGGGCCCTTGGTAGAAACTCCACTTCTGATTGATACCGCCGTTGGACGAGTATTGGATGATCGGCGTGCCGTTGTTCAAAGACGCAAAAGCAACGTCCAAGGCCTTGCCCGAGTTACTGGAAGTAATCGTGTAATTCCCGTCACCGACCGGCTTAATGTGGAACATTTGGTTAGGAGCATCTGTCGGTACCCAAATCAGGGCGGCGGCAGAATCCTGTGTGCTCCTGTTGTCAATATCAAGATAACGATCCCAATAAGCAGAGCCGATGAAATAATCTCCCTCGCCTATCTGCGTATACTTTGACCCTTGAACCGTCGGTCCGCCAGCATAATTACGGTTGCCATAGGCGTTCATGTCCACGAAGCCGTTGATGCCGTTGACATGACCCGAGCTTGTGTACTGCCAGCAACGCTCGTTAGCTGGGTAGCTAAAGCCCGGTCGAGGACCGTAGCTGGCCACCCAGTGCGTTTTGGAGTGAATATTTCCGGTATTGAGAGCAGTTTCCAGGTAGTACTGGTAGGAGTACACCGAAAGCCGGTTATAACCCGCGCCCTGCAGCTTGCTGAACCAGGTGTCTACCATGCCATTATAGGTCCAAGGATCTGTAGGCGGTGTATGACCAGACCAAGCCCAGTGCTCCAAATCATAATAGACCGGGAAGCTCAAATCCCCAGGCTGAACGCCAGCTTGGCGCAAGAGTCCTACGGTACCGTCACCCTCCATGGCAGCTGTACCGTTGTCGTAGGCATAGGAGTATAGGTAAATCCCGAAAGGAATGCCTAAACGCTTGCACTCGTTGATATTACGCTGGGCCTTAATATCAGGTCCGTTGCCCCAACCATATCCAATGCGGATAATAGCTCCCTCAACACCAGCATTACGGGCCGCTTGCCAGTCAATATCACCCTGCCATTGGGAGACATCTACCAGCCCGCGAGCCTGCTGAGCAAAAAGATTACCGCCCGCTTCGAAGAAAGCCTGCGTACCATTATAGGAGCCCCAGTATGCACCATAGTCATTATTGTTCAAAGCAGCAGTATAAGTTTGGTGTTCTGCCCCGCCCTGGCTCAAGCGAGCGCTCGACGACTGCTCATTGCGACTGACCTGCTGCTTCACTTCTTTTGCAGGAACGGGGATAAAGGATTCACCCTTTGTCTTCGCAAGCGGATCTGCTGGTTTATTTGGCGTGCCTGTCACTCGAGGATCGGTGACGCTTTTGCCGGTCTGCACATTTTTCACTTCGCCAGTTGGCGTAACAGCCAAATCCTTGGAGAGCACCATGGCATCATCAGGAATTTGCGCAGCTACCTTCTGAGGCAACTTCTCCTGAGGAATTGCAGCATCAGCTGTTTGCTTGGCAGTCGTCTGCCGAACAGCCGCGTTCACAGGCAGTGAATCATCACCACCTATACCCGGGCCTAATGGAGTCCCTAGACCAAGGGTCACCATACCGGCCGCGGCCAACGCAGCACAAGCTTTCAGCATTATATGCATACTTCCCCACACCTTCTTTACCGCTTCTTACTTAGGAAAAAGCATCAATCAAATCCGTATAGCTATCGTAATAGAAGAACCTGAAAACCCTGCGGCTTCAGCCAAGCCTGTGATGTTTCTCCATAACTCAGGCAAATCTTCAACACTCAAAGCCCTAGTCTATATTATTTGATATCCATAAGGCTAGTTCATGTCGCGAACCTACCCTTAGTCAGCAACATCGGCAGGCCCAGCCCATAACAGTGGGCATTTGTGCACCTGCTTGGCCGTTAGCTGAGTCCTACTTAACGAGGCAGACGCGGATGCGGGCGGCTACGGCGGGGCCGAAAGCCAGCCTAGCTTGCACTGCTGGCACTGCCTGCCTAGACTTTTCGCCAGATGCCGGAGCCGCTTCGCCAGCCGCTGCAGTCACTACACTGACCACCACCGCATCCGAATACGGGTCCTTGGGAGCTATGCGCAGCAGGGTACCCACACTAACCTGCTCACTCTGCAGGTAGCGCAGCATCTGCGAGTCTTCGTCGGAGACGCGGTCCACACGCACGAGCGCGCCTTTGGGAGCCTGGGAGAGGGTAATCGAGTCATCTCGCTTGGGCAGACGGCCGGATGCTGCGGGAATTGAATCGCCATGGGGATCACGATCCGGGTGTCCCAGGAGGTCGTCAATGCGCTCAATCATCCGGTCTGATGCCGCGTGTTCCAAACTCTCAGCCTCATCATGCACTTCATCCCAGCTGTAACCCAAGGTCTGCACCAGAAATGTCTCCAGGAGTCTGTGCCGGCGAACCATGGTGATGGCGTACTCCCGGCCGCGCTTGGTCAGGACCACTCCCCCGTACGGCTGATGCTCCACAAGCCCAGCAGCGCTCAAGCGGGCCATGGCACCCGACACCGTGGAGAGCTTCATACCCGTTTTTTTGGCGATGGCTGAGGGCTGCACAGGGCGCTGGTCCCACTCTTGGAGATCCCAGATCATTTTTAAGTAGTCCTGCGTGTTAGTGGACAAATCCTGCAAAGCCATAGAGTAAGTCTAGCAAGTGAGCGCTGCGGCAGACTCCAGAAGCGGGTCGCTGACAGTAAGCCACCTGGGCGGAAACGATTGGTCAACACTCTCAGCAGTAATCTTCACAAGCCAATGGTGGAAATCTTAGGCAAAGAGGACTAATGTTTGAGGTGTCGAAGATAGAAGTTTGATGCCCACTGCACCGCGCTCCTATTGCCGCCAAGGCATTTGAAATTTTCCAATATGTTAAGAGTCGAAGGGCAAGATGCCGAGTACACCGCCTACCGCAGACGCGCCGAATCACTCAGCGCGCGCCACAGATCAGCCCAGCGACCGATCCGCAGTGCCCAGTGCTCACGACCACCACCACCGACCCCCAGCAAACGAAAGCAGGGATCAAGCAGACATGAGCACCAACCGCACCGCTACTACCCCAGTCGCAGCCGCAGACGCGCAAGCTTCGATAGGCAGTCACGAAGCCCACCCCCTAATACAGACTGCCAACGGCCGGTCTCTAGAAGAGATTAACGCCACCGTCGCTGTACCCAAAAATAAAGCCAGCTTCTGGAAGAACTTAGCCGCGTTTTCCGGCCCTGGAGCCCTGGTGGCAGTGGGATACATGGACCCCGGCAACTGGATTACCTCTATCGGCGGCGGTGCCCAATACGGCTACCTACTCATGTCGGTAGTGCTCATCTCCAGCCTCATTGCCATGATGCTGCAATATATGTCCGCTAAGCTCGGCATTGTCACCGGCCTCGATTTAGCCCAGGCCACGCGCCTCCACACCGGGCGAAAGGTGAGCTTCATACTGTGGATTTGCACCGAGCTGGCCGTTATGGCTACCGATATTGCCGAAGTGATCGGTGGAGCTATCGCCCTAAAGTTGCTCTTTGGCATTCCTCTGATTGTGGGTGTGGGCCTCACCGTGCTCGACGTGCTCATTTTGCTCCTTTTAACCCACGTAGGCTTTCGGCGCATTGAAGCCATTGTCTCAGCGCTGATTCTCGTCATTATGCTCGTCTTCGTCTACGAGGTAATACTGGCCCAGCCCAATGTGCCGGCCATGCTCGAAGGTTTTATACCCAGCAAGCAGATTCTGGGCAACGGACAGCTGACCATGGCGCTCGGTATCGTCGGCGCCACCGTCATGCCCCACAACCTCTACCTGCACTCTTCCATTGTGCAGACCCGCGACTTCGACCGCGATGACGACAAGCAGGTGGCCAATGCCGTGCGCTTCGCCACCTGGGACTCCAATATCCAGCTCTCAGCAGCCTTCGTGGTTAACTGCCTCCTGCTCGTACTGGGTGCGGCCATGTTCTTTGGCCACGGCGAAGGGCTAGACACCTTCACCTCCCTCTACAACGCCTTGGGCGATCAGAGCATCGCTGGACCAGTCGCCTCGGGCCTGCTGAGCACCCTCTTCGCTGTGGCTCTACTCGCCTCGGGCCAGAATTCCACCATCACTGGCACCCTGACTGGTCAGATTGTGATGGAGGGGTTCATCCGCATGCGCATCCCCATCTGGCTGCGCCGCCTGGTTACCCGCGTCATCTCCATCATCCCCGTACTCGCCTGCGCCATTATTTTTGGCGGCAAGGAGTCGGCCCTCGACAGTCTCTTGGTCTACTCCCAAGTCTTCCTGTGCGTGGCTCTGCCCATCTCCATGATTCCCCTGGTCTGGTTCACCTCCTCCCGCAAGATTATGGGCAAGTACGCCAACGCCAAGTGGCTAGCTATTTTGGCTTGGATTGTGGTCGTCGCACTCACCGTGCTCAACATCCAGCTGCTGGTCCAGGACATCGGCGAGCTGCTAGCCCTCTTATAACTAGCCCTCTTATAAAGTGACGGCGAATAGCTGAAAGTAGTGGCAACGAAGCGTGATACTGGTTCACACGACTTATACCTTTGGTAGGAATAAGAAATAGCTTCACAGCAGGATTACAGCGAAAAAAGATGGGCATCACTATGCTGAATATGGAATATTTTGCAGATAAAACACTCAACTGCTTGGGAGACTCCACTACCCGGGGCGACAACGGCGTGGACGGAGGCAGTCAGGGCATATCGTGGGTCAGCCATGTGCGTGAGTACCTGCCCTTCCGCCAAGTGCGCAACTACGGGGTCTGCGGCTCGCGTATTGCCGTCAGCAGCGAGCGCGACGACAGTTTCGTTGAGCGCTACGAGCAGATGGACCTTGAGGCCGACGATGTCATCGTTTTCGGCGGCGTCAACGACTTCCAGCACGACATCCCCCTGGGCGACCTGGATTCTCGAGATGTACGCACCTTTTCAGGGGCGCTCAACACTGTGCTGACGGGCTTACAGGGCCTCTATCCGCGGGCCAACATCGTTGCTCTGACCGCTACACCCAACGATTTCGTGCACCCCACTAAGCAGTATCCCACAACCCACCAGCCCAACAGCTTGGGACTCAAGCAGGTGGACTACGTGGAACGCATGAAAGCTATCGGCGCCTCCTACTGCATCCCGGTCGTTGACCTCTTCCGGCTCAGCGGCATTTCACCCTTTGCCCCAGGTCACGAGGAGTACATGCCCGACGGCCTGCACTACAGTCAAGCGGGCTATGCCCGTCTGTGTAAGCGCATCATAGGGCTGACCCTGCCCTATCTCATATGAGCCCCAACTGAGCTCCCAGCTCAACTGTTAGACGCAGGCCCGCATTGCTCACACCGAGCGTGCGGGCCTTTTCGCTCACCCGTCGCCGCCTGGGCCAGCAAACGTGTGCAAATTCACTATCTTTACAGCTGATAGTCATGCAAAAACGAGCGCATCCGTGTTAGGCTCGAAATAAGGATGCCATATGGGAATGGTTCCCATTGAGTTACACTTCGCCTCCTCGCCCAGAATGCGAGGCAGCAGTAGAGAATTTCCCTACCGCTAAGGCTCATCTGCAACGATGCATACTACGGAATGAAGGCTTGTATGAACGAAAAACTTACCACCAGTCAAGGCCAGCCTTGGGCCGACAACAACCACAGCCAGACCGCTGGCACCCGCGGACCCATCCTCATGCAGGATTACCAACTGCTGGAAAAACTAGCCCACTTCAACCGCGAGCGCATCCCCGAGCGCGTCGTCCACGCTAAGGGCGCCGGCGCCAAGGGCACCTTCAAACTCACCCGCGACATGAGTCAGTACACCAAGGCCGACGTGTTCAACGGCGAGGGCAAGGAAACGCCTGTCCTGATTCGCTTCTCCCAGGTGGCCGGCGAGCTGGGCTACCCTGACACCCTGCGCGACGTGCGCGGATTCGCCCTGCGTTTCTACACACAGGAGGGCAACTACGACGTGGTGGGCAACAACACGCCCGTCTTCTTTGTGAACGACCCGCTCAAGTTCCCTGACTTCATCCACTCACAAAAGCGCGATCCGGCTACCCACCTGCGCACGCAAGAGATGCAGTGGGACTTCTGGTCGCACTCCCCCGAGTCTGTCCACCAGGTGACCTATTTGATGGGCGACCGCGGCAATCCCGCCTCCTACCGCACCATGAACGGCTACGGCTCCCACACCTTCAAGTGGGTCAACGCTTCAGGCGAGCAGTTCTGGGTCAAGTATCATTTTGTCGCCGCTCAGGGCGTGCAAAATATGACCAACGAGCAGGCTGCCAAGACCGCCAGCGAGGACACGGACTTCCTCCTGCACGACCTCTACGACGCCATCGAGCAAGGCAACTACCCCTCCTGGAAGGTCTGCGTGCAGATTCTGCCCTACGAGGAGGGCCTGAATTATAAGTATGACATCTTCGACGTGACCAAGACCGTCTCCAAGAAGGACTACCCGCGCATTGAAATCGGCGAGTTCACCCTCAACGAAAACCCGGTCAACTACTTCGATGAAGTGGAGGAAGCAGCCTTCTCGCCCGCCAACTTCGTGCCCGGCATTGAGCCCTCGCCCGACAAGCTCCTGCAAGGCCGTCTCTTTGGCTACAAGGACGCTGAGCGCTACCGCCTGGGCATCAACTACGAGAATCTGCCCATCAACAAGCCCGTCAATGCAGTCCACAACTATGAGCGCGACGGCTTCATGTCTCAGGGCCAGGACGGCTCGGTCAACTACGAGCCCAACTCCCACGGCGGACCCGTGGAGGTTCCCGAAGCCCGCATGCACGGCGATGCGGTGACCGGACAGACCGAGTACTCCAAGCCCTACGAGGTGGACCACTTCTCCCAGGCTGGCGACCTCTACCGGCTCATGACCCCCGATGCCAAGGACCGCCTAATTGAGACCATCAAGGGCACCCTGGGCACTGTCGAGAGCAAAGAGATCCGCGTCTTGGAAACCAAGCAGTTCTACCAGGCTGACCACGAGTATGGCGAGCGCGTAGCCCAGGCTTTGGGCCTTCCAATGGAGAAGATCCGGTAAGATTCGGCGCATCTAACGAGTGACACGATTCAGCCCGTACCTGCTTACAAGCTTGCAGGTACGGGCTCTTTCATATCCTCGCTAGGATCTACGTTCTCCCTAAGCAGACCCTAAACTCGCTCTGAGCTTGATACACGCGGAGCCTGGGCACAATCCGGCCCTTGTGTTATTATCAATAGTTGTGGTCGAGTAGCAAGCTAGTTTAAGTGCCTGTTGCTTTCCGCTCGGAGAATTCGCCTAGTGGTCTATGGCGCACGCTTGGAAAGCGTGTTGGGTTAACGCCCTCACGAGTTCGAATCTCGTATTCTCCGCCAGTTGAAACCCCTTGATTTCCAAGGGGTTTTGGCATATTCAGTCTCTCACTTTTTTCTCTTTATGTTATTAGTATGTTATTAGAATGAACCAACCGGACCGATAAGGTGGCATCTATTGGGCGCGCAGGTCGGGATTCTGGCAGAGAAGCAAAAGTCACTCACGCGCATGGTGGGCACCTGCAGGGCGCCGCCTACGCAACAGGACAACCGCACACGCTGCCCACACCAGAGCCACAGCCACAGCGGCCACCGCAACCCAACCGAGCCAACTGTGCCAACGAGTCGCAGCTGGAGCAGGCACAGGAGCCTTCACCGACTGGCCCCGCAAGGGTACCTTCCACAAGTAGCCCGCGAAAATCTGAGCCTCCTCAGGTGTCTGTGGGTGCGGGTTACTTGGTCCTGTCTGTATAAAATACAACGCTTCCCCGCTGCGGCTTACATCGGCTTGGTAAATACCTCGAAATGGTAAATTGGGCCCCCAGGCAATACCTAATGGCTGTACGTACTGGCTGCCAGAAGAATTAGCAACCTCCACCGACACCGGCTTACCAGACAAGCTGTCACTGTGCAAGAGTTGGAACCAGCTCAAACCATCAGTGCGCGTAAAGCCGTAGGAAGCCCCGTGCAAACCACCTTTGAACTGAGTTGCAACCTCTTTCCCCGTCCGCGAATCAATCATACGCGACTTGCTGTCGCTAATTATAAGGAGATTTGAACCGTCGTGAGATACTCGAAGGTGGACAAAGGGGTTCCCTTCTAGCTCACCAAGGGCTTTCATCTGTCCATCCGACAAATCCACGCTGAGCAATTGGCTATCGTAACGTTCAACATACAAATGAGATTTACTCCAGTCTGAGTCGGGCCATCTCAGCACTCCAACGACCGCATCTACAGCTCCGGTACTGACGTCAATCCTCACGAGTTGCGCATCGTGCTCTTTAGCGCTATCCCAGACCTTGGCGTACCAATACCGACCATCCGAGGACAGACAGTATCCGATAATATTGTTAAAGGCTGTTGGCCCACGCAAAACCACTGAGGAAAGGAGCTGGCCGCTGTCGGCATCGAGAGTAAGCAAGTTCCACGTATAGCGCTGTTCTTTCTCCTGCATTTCAATTGTTTTGAGCGTACGCCCATTCGCGGAGGAAATGAAGTTCTCACCGCTTGCATTACTGGAAAAATGTTTCACAGTCAACGTTTTAATATCAATAGCAGCAATTCCTGCACTGTCAGAAGTATTCCCAGCGCAATATAGAGTCCGTCCGTCCGGCGAGATAATTGGACGCAATGTTGAATCAGAGTCAAAACTGCCGATGTTTGGATGCACAATCCCCCGCACTCGCATATCGTCGGTATTGACAGCACATATATCGCCACTGTGAGTAAACACAAATATTGTGGCCTCATCAGCAGACAGCATCTCTCTCACAGGCTCCGCCGATATACAAGCGGAGTCATGCACTGTAAGCGTTCCGGTTGACGCAGCTGAGCTAGGCGGGGTTGCAAGTATACATACGCTTAGGGCGAGCGCTACACTGCACAACAGGGCGAAACACCGCTGCTTCAACCAGAACTCTTGAACACGCATTGTTCATCCAAACATTCGCTGTGAGTTATTCCTGTCTACATAAGCTACATTAGCAGCCTATTTGATGGCATAGTTTGATGAAATAACCAGAGACATACTAGCAAAGATATCAACCGTCGGTACAGTTTCTAATTAGCATATTGGAGTTTCAGCTCAACGACCTGTCCGCAAAAATCACATATTTCATATTGTGGTTAGGAACAAATGACATGTGAGCCGTAAAACTATTAAACATATATTCACCCCCTCTCCTCCACTTGCGGGCATTGCTAGGTTGATGAACAGCTGCATTTTTATACTTTGGCTCCAGCCTGCGTAGGTTGGCGTATTTGTAAAACCCGGGGGTTTTTTCCCTCTCTGCCCCTTGAGTTTTGGTACAGTAGGGTAGTTTATGGGCAGTGCAAAAGCTATGAGGGAGTTCGAATATGACGAATGCGCAAGCAACTGAGCGGGTGTATGAGGACGTCGTTAGGCTGGTCTTCCCCGTTCAAGATGCGGAGCAGACCTTGCCCCTCTATGCAATTGACTGGACCCGTCCGCACCTGCCCAAGACAGTCCTTGACCCGCGTATTGACGCTAAGACCCTGCCATTTACCTCCATGAACCAGTCAACCTTCGAGGGCTTGATTCACGAGGGCGCGACGCAGGGCGCAGGCCTCAATAGCGTAACAACGGATGCCTTCCGCGTGCTCTCCCGCAGGTCGATTGGTGTTCATCCCGGCGCCCGAACCTCGCTGTGCACCTACTTCAACGCCTTCCCCGCCGGATATTGGAGGCGCTGGACCCACGTAGATACCGTGCGCTTGTCGGCCTCGGTGAATGGCCAAGGCAGGTTGCTGGTCAACCGCTCAAACGGCCGAGGACTAAGCCAACCAGTTGCCGATATTGCCATTGACTGCGAGCCGTCGGCTTCTCAGGAAGCGCAAAGCGTCCATGTCGATTTGCCTATGACCGGTTTAGTGGACGGCGGATATTTTTGGATTGATCTCGAATCCGCACCCGAGCAAGAGCTAACGCTCTCCCAGGCCAGCTGGCAGGTGCCACTCGATACGCGCACAGGGCAGAGCGCCGGTCGACTCTCCATTGCCATCACTACCTTTAACCGCGCTCAATACTGCTTACGACAGTTACGCGATTTAGCTGCAAGTAAGGACTTGCGTGGCAGGCTCGACACTATTTATTGCACCGATCAGGGCACTGATTTAGTGAGCCAGCAGCCTGGTTTCGCCGCTGTTCAGCGCGAGCTTGGCAGCCAGCTAACCTATCTTCGCCAGCGCAATCTGGGCGGGTCAGGCGGTTTTTCGCGCGGCATGTACGAGACGGTGCAGGCCGGAAAGAGCGACTATGTGCTCCTGCTCGACGACGACGCTATCAGCGAGCCCGAGTCCATCCTGCGGGCCTTGCAGTTTGCCGATTATGCCTCCAAGCCTATGCTGGTGGGCGGCGGTATGCTCCATCTCGACAATAGAACCGTGCTCTATACGCAGGGAGAGCGCGTGGACTGGCGCAGAATGTGGATGCGCCCCTCCCAATCTATGGACTACAACCACGATTTCGCCACCGAGCCCCTGCGCAATTCGCCCGAACTCCACCAGCGCATTGACGAGGACTTTAACGGCTGGTGGATGTGCTTAATCCCGGTCAAAGTCATACAAACTATTGGCCTGTCGTTGCCGGTCTTCATCAAATTCGACGACCTGGAATACTCCCTGCGAGCGCAAGAGGCCGGTTTTCCCACGGTGAGCCTGCCGGGCGCCGCCGTTTGGCACCAGGCCTGGCACGAGAAGGACCCGGCTCGGACCTGGGAAGAGTACTTTACCGAGCGCAACCGCTGGATAGCTGCCCTCCTTCACGAGCCCCACAAGCCCGTGTCCCGCGTTATTTTCGAGACCCTCTACGGCGACATGAGCCTGGGACTTCGCTTCACTTACTCGGCCATGGCCTTGCGTAACCAAGCCTTGCGAGACCTACTCAAGGGGCCGCAGTACATCGTGGACTGCTTCCCCACGAAACTCGACCAGGTCCGCCAGCTGCGCTCCACCTTCCCCGACGCACAGCCCATACAAGACTTGAGCGAATTGCCTGCCGCGGCGCGCGAGATTGTTCCTCCGCGCCGCCGCCCACGAGACCGGCGGTGGAGGTTAAAAACAGCTGCTAAGCTGCTGGGCCAGAGCTTGCTGACCAACCGCAGTGCAAAGGGTGCTCAACGCCCGGACGCAGCTATCTGCGCGCAGGATGCCGCATGGACTTGGCTGGCTTTTGACGGCATTGACTCCGCCCTGGTCACCTCGCCGGACGGCGATTCGGTCACCTGGCTCAAGCGGGACAATCCCACCTTTAAGAAGTACTTCATGGAGGGCTACCGGCTGGCATCTGCCCTGCGCAAGAACTGGAATCATCTCTCAGCCGCCTACCGAAACTACGGCCTCGCCTCTTTCGAAACCTGGCAGGGCATTTTTGCGGACGCGGGCAGTGAGGATCAGTCAAAGCGCGCTCCACGGCCGCCGCGCACAGGCAAAGGCTTAAAGTAGCCACTCCTGCAGCCGCTATGTGAAACACAAGCAGTAACGCCATTATCGAGCTACAATCGGCCCACAATCGCACGGCAATCGCCAGCACAGTATCGCACCTATCTTTGGACTCAAAAGCGCTCAAAAATGCCCAATTTGGGACCATACAGAGCTACTATGAGCAATAGATGAGCATTCTGAACAAGACTACAAGCGAAGATGGCAGCTCAATAGGGGGCAAGTATGGCGAACGACAGCAAACAGGGCCAGGATCAGGAAAACGGCCAGAGAACTGGCAAAAATAGGCGCAGGACTCATCTTGCGAGCACCGGTTCTGAAGCATACGGTAAATTATCTGAACATACCGAGTCAGGTGCACAAGCCGAGCACAAAGCACCCGAAGCCCACGAAACATCCGAACAGGATCGGCCAGAGCACAACTCCAATCGAGATAGGAATAACCAGAGTATTTCTCGCGAAAGCACAAACGACGAGAGCCAGAAACAACACAGCACTCGGCAGGAACAAGAAGAGCGCATACCATCCGCAGAACGGGCCCAAGTCAGCTCGGATGAGCATGCTCACCAGGACAAGAACGCACAAACCAAGCAGGAGGAGTCGATTGCGGCGCAGGCGGGGAGCTTGGCGGGGGCGGCAGTGCGCAATGTGAAGAAGAATAGCCGGCACAATCCGCTGTATTTGGGGCTTGCGGTCGCCTTTGCTACTGCTTCGCTGGGCGTGGCTTTTTCAACGTTCCCGATTATTTTGTCGCTGCCGGTGGCGGGCGTGCTCCTGGGCATTTCGGTTTGGCTCTTGGGTCATGTGGGCATCATCAACCTGAGCGACGACTCCCAAGGCGGACGCCACCACAAGCTCCTGCGCTTGAGCACTATCGGAAGCCTACTGACCACCCAAATCGTTGTAACCGACATCTTCCTCTTTACCCGCTTGGGTTCAGTGGGCCCCCACCAATCTGGCATCATTATTGCCTGGCTGATTGCCACTGCCGTCGAGGCTCTGGCTGCGGCGCTCGTTATCGCAGCCGACCTCCACCACCGTCACTAGTCCAGCCGCTCAACCTGCTACTTATCCCCTACCGGCCGTCCGTCCCCTCCCGCCACTCATTGCTCTCTCGCAGCCAGGTCAGGAGGCTGATCTGGGTCCGGCAGCAGCTTTTTACAAACCCTCCGCGTTTGCTCACAGAGAAAGTCCAGACCCGGACTATATTAGTTAGTTAGCTAACTAACTAATAGTTCTGCTGATTCCCGTATGCACAGGAGACGATCGTGACTCAAGCAGGGAGCAAGGTAATCCAGCCCAGCCAATCGGGCCAGCCCGGCAGCAAGCGCAATCGCCCAACGAACTACTACCGCCTCATCAAGCGAGCTATCAACCAGCGCAGTCGGGCCCTCGATGCCTTCGCCGCTCAATATGGCCTCACCGGCGGCCAAATGTCAATCATCGACTACTTAAGCACCTGCTCTGGCTACGCGGCCGGACAAGGGGTTATCGAAAGCGAGTTCGACATCCAGGGTTCAACCCTGACGGTCATGCTGCAGCGTATGGAAGCCAAGGGCCTGCTGGAGCGCGTCCCCTCCCCCGAAGATGCCCGCAAAAAAATCGTACGCCTGAGCCCCAAGAGCGAGCGCCTAGTACCCATCGTCACGTCCTACATCGACCAAGAGCAGACCCATTTCGAACGCGTCTTCAGCCCTAAGCGCCTGGAAGAATTCATACACATGCTCACCTTCATAGGCGACTGTGACCATCCAGTCGACATGCGACCGCCCTTATAAAATCCGCATTTTCCACAACTCGTAAGTTCCCAAAACCCGCCAGGCTTTAAAACCGCCTTAGCGGGTCACCAAAGCTGCTCATTTCCGCATATATATCATTCTTTTCCCCCTATTTCAATCCTTGAGGAGTCACTAGTCAACTATGGATACTCCATCGACCCAAAACGCTCAGTCCGCGCCCAGCGAGGACCGCATTCCCGCCAAGGTCATCTGCGCCTTCATCTCCGCAGGCCTGCTCTCCTTCTCCGGCGTCATCGTCGAGACAGCCATGAATATCACCTTCCCCACACTCATGCACGAGTTCGGTGTCTCCACCGACCAAGTGCAGTGGATGACCACCGCCTACCTGCTGGTCGTCTCGATTATGGTGCCGCTCTCGGCCAGCTTCAAGGCCCGCTTCCGCAGCAAGTCGCTCTTTATCGCCGCGAATCTGCTCTTTATCGCAGGCCTCTGCCTCGATCTTGCCGCGCAGAACTTCCCCATGCTCATCGGCGGCCGCGTGGTGCAGGGCCTGGGCACCGGCATAGCCCTCCCGCTCATGTTTAACATCATTTTGGAGCAGGTTCCCGCCCGAAAAATCGGCACGATGATGGGCATGGGCACCCTTATCACCGCCATCGCCCCGGCCATCGGCCCCACCTTCGGCGGCATCGTGGTCACCCGCATGGGCTGGCGCTATATTTTCGTCTTCATTCTGCCCATTCTGGCCATTTCGCTCCTAATGGGCATACTCAGCATCGAGCAGAAGAGCGAGCTACGCAAGGTCCACTTCGACCTGCTGAGCCTGGTGCTCATTGCCCTCACCTTCTGCGGCCTCATCTATGGCTTCAGCTCCATGACCACCCGCTCCTTCCTGAGCCTGAATGTGGCCGGCGCTATGCTGGTGGGCATCGTGGCCTGCGTATGCTTCGTGCTGCGCCAGCTCAAGTCCAGCAACCCCATTCTGGACTTGCACGCGCTGTCTAACCTGAACTTTGCGGGCTACATCCTCACCTTCTTCCTCTTCCAGATCGCCTCCCTGGGCCTGGCCTTCCTCCTGCCCAACTACATGCAGCTCGTGAACGGGTCTTCCGCGCTGGTCTCAGGCCTCACCGTCCTGCCCGGAGCCGTGCTGGGCGCTGTCTTCGCACCCC